>DATHPF010000276.1:0-24426 GCA_035484155.1 Streptosporangiaceae bacterium | reverse complement strand
CCTGAGGAGGTAAGAATCGTGGCCGTTACGGGACCCGACTTCATTTCACTGCAGGTGCGCGACCTGGAGCGTTCCGCCGCTTTCTACGAGCAGTACCTGGGGCTGAAGCGCTCCGAAGCAGGACCGCCGCACGCCGTCGTGTTCGACACCAAGCCGATCGCGTTCGCCGTCCGCGACGTCGTCGCGGGCGTCGACCTGGACGCGATCGCACAGCCGGGCCAGGGGATGGCGCTGTGGCTGCACGCCCCCGACGCGCAGGGCATCCACGACGCCCTCGCAGCCGCCGGCACGACGATCATCTCAGCGCCTGTCGACGGGCCGTTCGGCCGCACTTTCACGTTCGCGGACCCCGACGGCTATCAGGTGACACTCCACGACCGCGGCTGAGCCGGGCGTCCCGGTCTGCGGGAGCGGCAGGCGCCCTGAGCGGGCTTCGCACAACGGCAGGCCGGCCGCCCGGGTACGGCCAGGGCTTCAAGGCTGCGAGCGTGCAGCTCAGCGGCCGGGCGCGGCGGGCGAGTCGGCCTGTAGGCCGGGTTCTGTGCGCCCGCTTGCGCGGGCCGACGGCCATCCATCTAGGACTGCCGTTACCGGCAGTCTCGTGCGGTCTACCCGCGAGCATCGGGCGGGCCGCCCTCAAGCGCTCGCGCAGGAGCACGCCGCTTCCGGCGCGCTCCCTCTTGACCTTGCTCCGGGTGGGGTTTACCAAGCCGCTCAGGTCGCCCTGAGCGCTGGTGGTCTCTTACACCGCCGTTTCACCCTTACCCCCGGACGAGTCCGGGGGCGGTCTGTTTTCTGTGGCACTATCCCGCGGGTCACCCCGGGTCGGCGTTACCGACCACCCTGCCCTGCGGAGCCCGGACCTTCCTCGGCGCGCCAGGCGAACCTGACGTGACGCGGCCGCCCGGCCAACTCGCCCGCTCCGCCCATGATACGGGCAGCCAGGCAAAGGCGGGCGGCGCCGGGCTGTGGCCCTGCGCCGCCCGCCCACACTGTCTGAGCTAAGAACGACCTGCTCAGTGGATCAGGCTGCCCAGCAGGCTGCCGTACTCCCCGTTGCTCCGCGACTGCGTCGGCGCGGACAGCGACAGCGAGGACGCCGGCCGGACCGCGGTCGCGGCTGGCCGACTCGCCGCCGGGCGGCTGCTCGACCTGCGGGACGCCGGGCGCGACTTCGGCGCTGCCGAACGCGGCCGCGAACTCGTGGCCCTCGGCTTGGCAGTTGCCCTCGGCGTCGCCGAGCTACGCGGCGTCGACGCAGGCATGTCCGGCATGGCGGCGCTCGCCCGGGCCCTCGTGCCAGCCGCCCTGGTGCCCCTGGACGAGGCGCGAGTGGCTGAACCCCGAGTCGACGTGCCCCGAGCCGATGAGGCCCGAGTCGACGTGCCCCGAGTCGACGTGCCTCGAGCGGACGAGGCCCGAGTCGACGTGCCCCGAGCGGACGAGGCCCGAGTCGATGCGGTCCCCGTCGACGTGCTCCTGGACGACGGCCGGGTAGAGGTCCTTCTCGCAGCCGGCCTGCGCGCACTCGTGGTGCGCGAGGAGGCAGCGCGCCGGGCCGGGCTGGCAGCCGCAGCCACAGGCTTGGCCGACGACATCGTCTTGGCCGCGGCGGTCAGCGCCTTTGCTGCCGTCATCATGGCCTTAGTGGCGGTGTTCATCGACTTCATGGCCGTGGACATCGTCTGTGCCGAGGTCGATGCCTTGGTTGCGGCAGCCGTCATCTTGGTAGCTGCCGAGGTCACCTTGGTCGCTGCCGAGGATACGGTCTTCGCTGCCGTCGCCGGAGTAGCCGAGCTACGGCTCGCGGTGCTCCGGCCTGCGGCACTCGAGCGAGATCCGGTAGAACGTGACGCGGTCGATCGCGATGCTGTGGTGCGGGTCGACCGTGAGGCGGTGCTCCGCGTGGTCGCACGGGCGGCCGTGCCGCTGGCCGGCTTCGCAGCGCTGCTGCGAGCGGTCCTCGGCGTGGCGCTCGACGTCCTGGAGCTTGAACTTGATGGTCGGCTCGCGGCGCCCCTTGACGCACTGCGGCCGACCGACCTGCTGCGAGCGGTACTCGCCGAACTTCGGCGGGTCGCCGCACGGGTCGTGGACTGAACAGCCACTGATCTCCCCCCGTCTTGATCAATTACGAGGAGTGCTATTCCACACACGGAGAGTATTTACACACACGTCGACACGATCGCTCAGAACAATGAACTCAAGCGGAGCGAAATCATCCTGTAGTCACGCCCCGGCGACGGCGCGGCCGCCGGGCCATGACTGCAGCCGGCTGTCAGTCCGACCGCAGATGTGCGGTGTCGTTAAGTGACCGTAGCAAGGCCGGACCGTCGGCGAACCAGGCGGCCTCGCAGAGCGCAGCGACATCCAGATGTATCCGGAACAGCGCCGCGGTCGGCGCCAGCAGCGCCCGGCACACGAGCGTCTTGATCGGCGTCACGTGACTGACAACGACGACGGTCTGGCCCTGATGCGCGGCAAGCAGCCGGTCCAGCGCCGCGTCGACGCGCACGGCCACCGCCGCGAAGCTCTCGCCGCCAGGCGGCGCAGCATTCGCATCAGCCATCCAGGCCGCCATCTCGTCCGGCCACTCGGCCATGACCTCGGCGAAGCTCAGGCCTTCCCAGCTGCCGAAGTCTGTCTCGGCCAGGTCAGCGTCCTCAGCAACCGGCACGCGGACGGCGTCGGCGACAGCGCTTGCGGTCTGCCGCGCCCGCAGCAGCGGCGAGGTCAGCACGAGGTCGATCTTCCCGCGCCGGGCAAGCCTGGCAGCCACGGCAGCCGCCTGCTCCAGACCGACATCGGTGAGCGGGATGTCGCCGCGGCCAGCGAAACGGCGCTCTATAGACAGTGCAGTCTGGCCGTGCCGCAGGAGCAGGGTGGTTGTCGGCTTGCCCTGCGCTGGCCGCCAGCCGCTGGCAGGCCTGGGCGCGCTGCCCGACGCCGACGCAGCGAGCGGCTCAGAGCCCTGATTCATCGGTCCGGACCAGGATCCGGCGGCACTCCTCGCAGCGGAGTATGTCATCGGCGGCGGCAGCGCGGATCGCGTTGAGATCGACGGTGTTCAGCGACAGATGGCAGCCCTGGCACTGACCCCGGCGCAGCGCAGCAGCGCCGACGCCGCCATGCTGCGCCCGCAGCCGCTCGTACAGGTCGATGAGGTCGGCGGGCTCTTCGGCAACGACCGCGGCCCGGCGCTCGGCGGCGACGCTGGAGAGCCCGCTGATCTCGGCCAGCGCGACGTCCCGGCGGGCGGTGACGGCCTCGAGGTCCGTGCCAGCCGCCGCACGTTCAGCACCTGCCTCCTTGAGCCTGGACTGCGCCGCTTCGAGGCGCTCCATCACGTCGAGCTCGACGTCCTCAAGATCGGACTGCCGGCGGAGCAGCGACTCGATCTCAGACTGGAGGTTTTCGAGCTCGCGCGGAGAGTTGACCTGGCCGGCGTCCAGCCGGGCACGGTCCCTGGCGATCCGGGACCGGACCTGCTCGACATCCGCATCAGCCTTGGCCTGCTCGCGCTTGAGGTCCCCTTCTCGCGCCTCGACTGTCGCGATCTCGTCACGCAGCTCACGATCGCGCTGCTCAAGCTCGCTCAGCTCGGCATGCTCCGGCAGGCTGCGGCGCCGGTGCTCCAGCCTCCCGAGCTCCGCGTCCAGATCGGCTAGCTCAAGCAGTCGCAGCTGCGCTTCGGGGGATGCTTTCACGGTCGCCACGTTAGCCTGCTCCGGACGCAGCTGTCGCCTCGGCGGCCGCCAGCACGATCACGGTGCCAGCAGGATCACGGGCCAAGCGCGACCATGAGGACGGGGGCGGAGGTGGGCTGCCCCGTTCCCGCCGAAGGCTCGATGGTGAGCCCCAGCCTGTCGCCGGGCGCGAGCCGATTCACCACCACTGGTCCGGACATGCCGTGATGTCCGGACGGCAGCATGCCGGCCGGGGTGGCGCCACCTGGGCCCATGAGCCACAGCTCGTAGACCTTCGACGTCGGCAGCCTGCTCAGGCCGCTGGCGGTGAACACCAGCGCGCGAGCGCGGTGCGACATGACGACGGTCGCCGTTCCTCCAGTCCGCACGTCAGCGGTCAGCGTCGTCGCATCGTGCGAGCCCAGGATGGCGGTGATCGCGCTATCGCGCTGCTGCAGGGCGCCCAGCCGGGCCTGCATCGTGCTCACGTGCACGCCGAGCAGGATGGCCGTCACAGCCAGCACGACCGCGACCCCGGCCACCATCCTGGGTAGCCAGGAGTGCGCGCTGACCCGGCCGCCACCATGTCGCGCCGACTGACCCGGCACGAGCGGCGGCAGCTGGCGGGTCCGCTCGCTCGCGCGCATCGTCTGCTCACGCAGCTCGGGACGGGGAGCCACGGCTGCGGCCGAGGCCAGGTGAGCGGTGGCCTCTCGCAGCCCGCGGACCTCGTCCTGGCATTGCTCGCAGGACAGCAGGTGCCGTTCAAAGTCCGCCTGATCCCGGCCGGTGACAGCGTCCATGACATAGGCGCCGACCAGCGTATGCAGCGCCCCGCGTCGACCACGCATCATCACTCCACCCCCAGGCAGTCCCGCAGCCTGATCAGGCCGTCGCGCATCCGCGTCTTGACCGTGCCGACCGCGACGCCCAGGAGCTGCGCTACCTCCCGGTAGCTGTAGCCGCCGTAGTACGCGAGCGTCACCGACTCGCGCTGAAGCTCGGTCAGGCCTCCCAGGCAGCGGCGGACGCGTTCCTGCTCCAGCGTGGTCAGGGCCGCGTCACTGACTTCGTCGTAGTCAATCGTGGCAGTGGCGGCGCGCAGCTCGCGCGCCGCTGCTCGCTGCTCGGACCGGACGCGGTCCACCGCCCGGCGGTGTGCGAGCGTCATGATCCAGGCACTGGCCGAGCCGACGGACGGATCAAACCTGGCCGCCGTCCGCCAGACCTCGAGCAGGACCTCCTGCATGACCTCCTCGGATTGCGCGGGGTCCCGCAGGACGCGGCGGATGGTGCCGAGCACGGCCGGGGCGGCCTGGTCGTAAACGGCCCGGAACGCCGCATGGTCGCCCTTGGCCACGTCGGCGAGCACGAGCTCAAGGCGGCGTCCCCCCGGACCGCTCTGGCCGCTGTCCGGCGCGCCATCACCATGGGCGCCGTCAGCTTGCTCACCGCCTAGCCAGTTCACACCCCTATATTCGTCGCCGGGCCGCCGGGCGGCTTGGCCGGCGGTTCCACCAGCACCCTGGCCGGGCGGTTCCACCCGCGCCCTCGCCGGGCGGAATCAGGACAACTTGCCCAGGCGGCAATCCGACTGGCTTCCTGGTACGAATACGCGTGTGACCTTTCAGCAACGTCCACCTAACCCCCAGGGTGCGCAGCCCGGCACCGGGCCCAGCCGCGTGGCCATAGCCGGCGCCGGCGCTGTCGTCGGCATCGTGACCGCGGTCGTGGCGCTCGGGGTTGCGCAGCTCATCGCTGCCATCCTCGCCTCGCCCATCGGCGAGCCGATCGCCGCTGTCGGCGAGATGTCTATCAACCATGCGCCGGCCGCGGTGAAGGACTTCGCCATTCGCGAGTTCGGCTCCAACGACAAGACCGTCCTGGTCTGGGGAATCCGCGCCGTACTGATCATTTTCGCCGTCGTGATCGGCGTGCTGGCCGTCCGCAAGCTCTGGCTTGGGCTGATCGGACTGGCGGTTTTCGCTGTCGTCGGCGTGTATGCGGCGCTCAGCCAGCCGACTGCAAAGGGCAGCGACGTCCTGCCGACGGTGATCGGCGCCATCGTCGCCGCGTTCGCCATGCGGTACTTCAGCGGCGTCGGACGACGGCTGGCCGAGCCGCGCTCCGCCCCCTGGGCCGGCGCCGCCGTCCAGCCGCGCCCCGGCGCCCAGCCACCAGCCCAGGCAGGCTCAGCCCAGGCAGGACCACCGCAGCCGGGCCCGGAGCAGCCGCCGCGCGCTATCTCGCCAGGCGCGAGCTGGCGTCCGGCCGACCCACCGCTTCCGGCCGAGGCGGCGCCAGCAAGCGCGTCGCCAGCAAGCACGGCGCCAGCGAGCGCGGCGGCAAGCACGTGGCGGTCAGGGCGTGCCGGGCCTGTGCGGCGCCGGCCGGAGCCTGGCGTGGACCGGCGCAAGTTCCTGCTATCCAGCGCCATCGTCGCCGGCGTCTCACTCGTCACCTACGCGGGTGGCTCCTGGCTGGCCAACACCAGGGATGTCAATGCCATCCAGCGAGCGCTCAAACTGCCTGCGCCAGCCCGGGCCGCGCCGCCGCTGCCGCCGGGTACCGACTTCCACATCCCGGGCCTCAGCAGCTTCGTGACGCCGAACAGCAAGTTCTACCGGGTCGACACGGCGATCGTGCTGCCGGAGATCCTGCCCGCGCACTGGCAGCTGCGAATCCACGGCATGGTGCGCAAGGAAATGGTGCTGACCTTCGCCGACCTGCTCAAGCGGCCGCTGATCGAGGACTGGATCACGCTGTGCTGCGTGTCGAACCCGGTCTCAGGACCGTACGTTGGCAATGCCAAGTGGCTCGGCGCCAGCTTGCGGAGCCTGCTCCAGGAAGCCGGCATCAAGTCGGGCGCCGATCAGCTCCTCTGCACATCGTCGGACGGGTTCACCTCAGGTACGCCGGTTCAGACGGCGATGGACGGCCGCGACGCGCTGCTCGCGGTCGCGATGAACGGCCAGGCGCTGCCGGTCGAGCACGGCTTCCCGGCTCGGCTGGTGATCCCTGGCCTGTACGGCTACGTGTCGGCCTGCAAGTGGATCGTGGACATCGAGGTGACCACCTACGCGGCGAACCAGGCGTACTGGGTGCCGCGCGGCTGGGCGCCGGTGTCACCGATCAAGACCGAGTCGCGGATCGACGTGCCCGCCGGTGTCAACCCGGTGCAGGCGGGCAAGCAGACCTCGATCGCTGGCGTGGCGTGGGCTCAGCACAAGGGCATCGATGCGGTCGAGGTGCGGATCGCGAACGGCCCGTGGCACGAGGCACGGCTGGCAGCAGTGCCTGGCATCGATTGCTGGCGCCAGTGGGTCTACGACTGGGACATCAACGTCGCGCCAGGGAACTACCTGATCGAAGCGCGCGCCACCGACGACACCGGCTATACCCAGACGTCACTGCAGGCGCAGCCCGCTCCGAACGGCGCATCCGGCTATCCGTCAGTCCTGGTCAACGTGGTGAGCTGAGGACCCCGCTCAGTGACAGCAGCGCCAGCCCGCCTGGCTTACAGCAGCTGGTCGAGCCCGCTCCCGTACATGTACGCGCCGAGCCACCGGCCGAGCTCGGCGAGGTGCAGTGGCTGGTCCCCGCCCGCACCCGGAAGCGTGAGCCACGTCACGTGGCTGCCGAGCTGCGGCGGCTGCGGCGGCTTCGCCCTCGCGCCGCCCGGCCGGCGCTGCCATGGCCCGGATGGAGCCTGGCTGCTCTCGTTCGTGAGGACCAGGACCGGGCAGCCGATGCTGAGGCGAAGGCCGCCCCTGGGCCAGGCAGGCGCGGACAGGATCAGCGCATCGGCGCTGCGGTGCGCGCTGTCGGCCCACTGCGCGGCAGCGACCGCGGCGCGGCCCCTGGCGGTCACGATCACGCTGGCTATACCGTCCGACCCCCGCACACGCGCGCACGCGGCATCCAGGTCGGCGAACGCGTCCCGCAGATCGCGCCCGGCCCGCGCCGCCTCCCGCACCACCAGCCTCGCCGCGTGCGGCAGCCGCAGGGCGGCCACGTAGTAGTCGAACGCCCGCTCGGTGAACCAGTGCGCCAGCTCAGGCGGTGCCGCCGGATCGTCGGGGAACTGCACGTCCAGCACGGCCCGCCTGGTGGGCTGAACCGCGCTGCGCCGGAGCACGGCCGTCCCGGGGCCGCCGACTGTTTCCGCCTCCGGCGCGGCCGGCTGCGCCAGCCCGCGGGCGGCTACGCCGTGGCTAGTGCTGGTGCTCACGCGCTCCCCCGTCCCGGCTGCGGCTGTCTCGTGCCCGGCCGCACGGTGCTGGCCACGCGCGGGTGAGCGCGGTCAGCAACCAGCGATGCCAGGGCCGGGCCGAGTCACTGGCCCCAGCGGGATGCACGGAACGTCACGTACCAGTCTCGCACCGTGACCGTACGATCACGCGCTGAACACGCCAGGCCGGCGGCACCTTGCTGCACCCGCTCGGGCTGCGCGCGTTTTTGCTCCGATTTACAGACCGGAACGGGGTTTGCCCTCCGCCGGTCAGGTTTGCGAGCTGGCAGCCCCGGGAAACACCCCCGACGTAAGCTGCTTAACGCCATCGCGCATATTGGCGCGCAACGGCGACGAGGCCCCTCCATGTATGAGATGGAGGGGCCTCGCCTACGTCCCGCCGCATTGACTAGCCGATTGCTCAGCCGCCGCGTGCTGCGTGACGCTTGCCTTGCCGCAATAGCAGGCCGATTGCTCAGATGCTGTCTGCGACTCAGCGCCACCGGTGTCAGATTCCCGACGTCGGCGCCGGTTGCCCAGCTCTTCCGTCGTTCCCGTGGTCTCGGCGTCCGCGCCGGTTGCCCGGCCCTTCCGTCTTCCCGTGGTCCCGACTTCGCGCCGGTTGCCCGGCCCTTCCATCGTTCCCGTGGTCCCGACCTCCGCGCCGGTTGCCCGGCCCTTCCGTCAGTCCCGTGGTTTCCCTTGGGGCAGATCCCGTCTTCAGTGGTGAGAGATTTCTACTGCCATTCGGCCGCACCGCACAAGGCCTTTCCCGCGAGAACTTCAAGATTCTTTAGTCATCCACAGGACATCTGCCGTTTATCCCCTGTGCATGGCTACTTTCCACCGCGCGGTACACAGGTTCGTCCACAGCTCCTGGGGATATCCGCTGGCCCGCGGCCGCAGCGCCGCGACGTCGATCCAGCAACGGAGCAGTTCAGCCGGCGCCGCCCGGCGCCATCACCAGTGGATCTACGATGGCAAAAACGACGGAACTGCGCACGCTGGCCGGGAGAGCCTCATGTCGGATCTGGGAACTGCGGCCGCCCCAAGCCGCGAGCTGACCGTCGTGCTCGGCGACGACCACGTCGCGACACTGGAGATCGACCGGCCACCGAGCAACCACTTCAGTCCAGGACTCATCCGCCAGATCGCGGACGCCTGCGACGAGCTGGCCGCTGACGCGCGTTGCCGCGCCGTCGTCTTGTGCAGCGCAGGGCGAGTCTTCTGCGCCGGCGCCGATTTCACTGACACGCACGCGATCGGCACACCAGACGGCACCCACCTCTATGACTTCGCAATCCGCCTGTTTGAGCAGCCGCTGCCGATGGTCGCCGCGATCCAGGGGGCCGCGATCGGAGGCGGCCTGGGCCTGGCCATGGCCGCCGACTTCCGCGTGGCCGCACCAGAAGCCCGGTTCGCGGCGAACTTCGCGCTGATCGGCATCCATCAGGGCTTCGCCCTCAGCGTGACCTTGCCGGCCGCCGTCGGCCAGCAGACGGCGCTTGACCTGCTGTACACCGGGCGCCGGGTCGGCGGGGCCGAGGCACACGGACTCGGCCTTGCCGATCGGCTCGCGGAGTCGGGTCAGGCGCGAGCACAGGCGCATGAGCTAGCGGCGCAGATCGCCGGCTCCGCTCCGCTGGCCGTCCGGTCCATTCGCGCCACCATGCGTCGCGAACTCGCTGATCAGGCGCGGGCTGCAATGGCGCATGAGCGCGCCGAGCAGGAGCGGCTCATGGAGACCGCGGACTGGCGGGAAGGGCTAGCCGCCGTCAGCGAGCGCCGCCCGGCCAGCTTCTCCGGCCGCTGAGGACCGCCGGGATGCCCATTCTGGAACGCCCCGGCGGCGGTATCCGCTATCAGGTCACTGGCGCAGGCAGTCCCGCCGTGCTGCTCACGCACGGTTTCGCGGCGACGTCCGCCATGTTCGCCGCGAACCTGCCCCACATTGCCGACCACCACCAGGTAATCACCTGGGATCTGCGCGGCCACGGCGGCAGTGACTACCCGGCCGACCCGCAGTACTACAGCCCTTCGCACGCGCTCGACGACATGGCCGCCCTGCTGACGCACTGTGGGAGTGACCGGGCCGTGCTGGGCGGTCACTCGCTCGGCGGCTACCTGTCCCTCGACTTCGCCCTGACATTCCCCGACCGGGTAGCCGGCCTCGTGCTGATCGATACTGGACCGGGCTTCCGCAACGACGCCGCCAGAGACGGCTGGAACCGCCGCGCCGAAGGCACCGCAGCGCGGCTAGCCGGAGCGGGCCCCGGCGCCCTGGGCTCCAGCGCCGAGTTGCACGCCAACGAGCACCGCGATGCCAGCGGGCTGGTGCAGGCCGCCAGGCACACCCTCACCCAGCGCGACTCGCATGTGCTGGACGGGCTGCCTCGGATCGCCGTGCCGACGCTGGTCGTCGTGGGGTCCGAGGATGCGCCGTTCCTGGCGGCGGCGGACTACATGACGGCCAAGATCCCGCAGGCTCGGAAGGTCGTGATTCCCGGCGCGGGGCACGCACCGAACGTAGAGAAGCGCGAGCTTTTCGACGCCGAGTTGCGCAGGTTCCTGGACGACATCACAGCGGCGGAAGGACCGGCATGACCGAGCACACTGGCGCCGACATTTCACCCGACCAGGTCAGTGCCGAGCAGGTCAGTGCCGAGCAGGTCAGGGCCGAGCTGGCCGAGTGGGTCGCACAGCACTGGGATCCGGAGCTGCCGCTGCGCCGCTGGCGCGAGCTGCTGCTGGCATCGGGCTGGGCAGTCCCGAGCTGGCCGCGGCGCTGGCATGGCCGCGGGCTGCCAGCCTGGGCGGACGACCTAGTCGGCAGCGAGCTGCTCCGGCTCGGCGCCGTCGGCATCCCGGTCGGCAGCGGCACCTGGCTCGCCGCGCCGACCATCCTGGCGCACGGGAGCGACGATCTTCGCGAACGGCTGCTGCGGCCTACGCTGACCGGCGAGCAGACGTGGTGCCAGCTGTTCAGCGAGCCGGGTGCGGGCTCGGACCTGGCTGGCCTGTCCACCTCCGCGGTCCTGGACGGCGACAGCTGGGTGATTAACGGCCAGAAAGTCTGGAACACAAGCGCGCATCACGCCGACCTCGGCATGCTGCTGGCCCGGACCGATCGGGACGTGCCCAAGCATCAGGGCATCACGTACTTCGTGCTGCCGATGAAGCAGCCGGGCGTCGAGGTCCGGCAGCTACGCCAGATGAACTTCCATGCCTCGTTCAACGAGGTCTTCCTCACTGGCGCCCGCATCCCGAAGGACAACGTGATCGGCGCCGTCGGCCAGGGCTGGTCGGCCGCACTCACGACGCTCGCCTACGAGCGCCGGTTCTCCGCACTCCGGCGGCCCGGGTACTCCGCCGCGCCTGGCCGGGCGCTCGACGAGGCGCGGGCCGAGGCCGACGACTACTTCGCCACGTACTCCTGGTATCCGCAGCGGGCCGGCCGTCCGGACCTGGTTGTCGAGCATGCGCGCGCCGCGGGCGTCGCCGACGACCCGGTCATCCGCCAGGCCATCGCGCGATTGCTGACGCTGCAGCGCGTCAGCGTATGGACCGCCGAGCGTGCGCGGGCCGCCCGTGCGCTCGGGGGCCGTCCCGGTGCGGAGGGTTCCATTGGCAAGCTGGCGGCCAGCATCATCGCCCGCGAGTCCGCCCGAGTGCACTCGATGATCGCGGGCGCGAAGGGGATGCTGACCGGACCAGACTCTGCGCTGGGCGGCGTGATCGCCGAGGTGCTGATGTCGGTCCCTGGCCAGTCGATCGCCGGCGGCACCGACGAGATCCAGAAGAACATCCTCGCGGAGAAGGTACTTGGCCTGCCCGGCGAGATCAGGGTGGACCGAGATATCCCGTTCAGTCAGCTCCAGCACCGCGGCTAGCCCTGGGGTACCACTCGCAGAGGAGATTCTGAGCAAGCTCAGATCTTCGGCCGAGACGCTGCCCGCAAGCTGAGGACATGTTGACGGCCATGGAGCCCAGCGAGGCCGCCGCGAAGCCCGCCGAGGGCGGTATCCGGCGACCGGACGGCAGCCCGGTCCGGGTGCTCGTCGTCGACGACGAGCCAAGCCTGGCCGAGCTGATGGCCAGTGTGCTGCGCCACGAGGGCTGGGATATCAGGACAGCCGCGGACGGCGGCGCTGCCGTGCGTGCGGCCCGGGAGTTCCAGCCCGACGCGATCCTGCTGGATATCATGCTGCCCGACTTCGACGGCATTGAGGTCCTGCGCCGCGCACGGGCGATCCTGCCGCATGTCTGCGTCCTGTTCCTGACCGCGCGCGACTCAGTACAGGACCGGGTCACCGGGATCACCGCGGGCGGCGATGACTACGTCACAAAGCCCTTCAGCCTGGAGGAGGTCATCGCCCGGCTGCGCGGGCTGCTGCGCCGGGCCGGGATGGCGCGCGCAAGCTCGGGCACCGAGCTCACCGTAGCCGACCTGACCATGGACGAGGACGCGCGCGAAGTGCGCCGCGACGGGCAGCAAATCGAGCTGACTGCGACGGAGTTCGAGCTGCTCCGGTTCATGATGCGCAACCCGCGGCGGGTCCTGTCCAAGGCGCAGATCCTGGACCGGGTGTGGAACTACGACTTCGGCGGCCAGGCCCACGTCGTCGAGCTGTACATCAGCTACCTGCGCAAGAAGATCGACTCGGGGCGCGAGCCCCTGATCCACACGGTGCGCAGCGTCGGATACGTACTGAAGCCGCCGGCCTGATCATGTCAGCGCCCGCTCCCGTCGGCCGGCCAGCGCGGGCCCGCCAGTGGCTCGCGGCAAGGACCCTGCGCAGCCGGCTGATCGCTGGCCTGCTAGCGCTGCTCGCGCTCGCGTGCGCCACGGTTGGCGTGGTCACCTACGCGCACCTGCGCACGGTCCTCATCAGCGGTCTCAATGCCCAGCTCGCACTGGCGAACCAGCGGTACGTGGACTGCCTGCAGGGACCTCCGCCAGGGTCGCAGGATAATGACGAGGGCGGCGGCGATCAGAGCCGGCAGCTGGCCCGCAGCCCAGGTCCGGGCCCATGCGCTCAGCAGCAGAGCGCCAGCACCCTGAACGCGTTGTTCAGCTCGGGCGGCACGCTGCTAGCCGCGAACCTCGCCAACTCCGACGTCTGCCGCCTCTCCCCCGCCGACAGGGCGCTGCTCACTAGCCTGCCTCGCACGAGCCTGGCTAGCGGACACATCTACGGCCCGCGGTCAGCGGATCTGTCCGCCTACGGCGATTACCAGGTCGTGGCCCGCAGCACGAACGCCGGCCTGGTCGTGACCGGCATGCCGCTGGCCTCGGTGACTAGCACGCTGCGCGACGTGGCGCTCGCCGAGGTCGCCGTCTTCACCGTCGCCCTGCTGCTGACCGGAGTCATCGGAACGGGCTGGGTGCGCATCTCGCTGCGGCCGCTCCGGCGGGTAGCAGCCACCGCGACCAGGGTGACGCAGCTGCCGCTCAGCAGCGGCGAGGTCAGCTTGCCGGACCGCGTCCAGGACGCGAACCCGGCTACCGAGGTGGGCCAGGTCGGCGCCGCGTTCAACCGGATGCTCGGCCACGTTGAGGCCGCGCTCGCCCGCCGCGAGGCCAGCGAGTCACGACTGCGCAGCTTCGCCGCCGACGCCAGCCACGAACTCCGCACCCCGCTTGCGGCCATCCGAGGCTACGCCGAGCTGGCACTCCGCCATCCCGGCCCGCTCCCGGCCGACGTCGAGCACGCGCTCAGCCGGGTGCAGTCGGAGTCCGTCCGGATGACCGACCTCGTCGACGAGCTCCTGCTGCTGGCCCGGCTCGACGCCGGCCGGCCGCTGGCGAGCGAGCCGGTGGACATGACCCGGCTCATCATCGACGTGGCCAGCGATGCCCGCGTCGCGGCGGGTGACCACCGGTGGCAGCTAGAGCTGCCCCAGGAACCGGTCACGGTCCGCGGCGACGACGTGCGGCTGCATCAGGTGGTCGCCAACCTGCTGAGCAACGCGGCCAGGCACACTCCGGCCGGCACGGTGGTCACGGTGACCTTGCAGCACGCCGGACTCCCTGCCGGCCGCGGGCCCGGCCTGGCGGTCCTCAGCGTCATCGACAACGGTCCGGGCATCCCGCCCGAGCTCCAGCCGGACGTGTTCGAGCGCTTCGTCCGCGGCGATGCGTCACGGTCGCACGCCGCGGGAAGTAGCGGCCTTGGCCTTGCGATCGTGCGCGCGGTGACTGCGGCGCACGGCGGGACCGCGAACGTCGCCAGCCGGCCAGGCGAGACCAGGTTCACGATCGAGCTGCCCAGGTTCGGATGACAGCAGTCTTGTGACGGCAGCCTTGAGTGACGGCAGGCTCACTCGAAGCGCACGTTGCCCGCCGCGGTGATGCGACTCAGCAGCGGGAGCGAGGCAAGGATGACCAGCAGCGAGGCGATCAGGCCCACCGCCATGGTGAGGAAGTACGTGGAGCCGGGGACCGGCACGGCCGTGCCGGACGGCGCCAGCTTGCTGACTGTCAGCACCGAGACGCCATAAGCGGTGCCTGCGGCAATGACTGTTGCGGCCACGAGCGGGAGCAGGGCTTCGAGCAGCACAACCCGGTAGAGCGTCGAGGTCGCCGTGCCAGTGAGGCGCAGTAGCGTGAATGGGCGCTTGCGCTCGACCAGGCTGCCGCCGACAGCGACGGCCAGGCTGCAGCCCGCCACGATCAGCGTGAGGGCGACCGCGACATCGACAAGCCGCTGGACGATCACGGCCACTCCCTGTCGCGCCTGGACTGCCTCGCCGAAGGTTCGCGGCGCGGTGCCTGATGCGGACTGCGGGGTGTGGGTGACGAGGTAGGTGCGGACGCGCTCCAGGGTCGCCGGGCCGTTCACCTTGACCAGCAGCGCCTGCAAGTACAGGTGGCTGACACTGACCGTCGCAGCGGGACTTGAGGGCGAGGCGATGGGCTGGGTGGTGTAGTGCGGGTTGTCACCGAACAGGTTGCTCGACGGGACCACCACGAAAGTGCGGCCCGTTGCGCATTGCCCGAGAACCGCGAGGTCGCGAAGGCCCGCGCAGCTGATGACGCCGTTGCCGGGTCCGCCGTTGCCAGGGCCGGGCCCGCCGTTACCGCCGGGTCCGCTCGGCACCGACCCGCTTTGCGGCAGCGAGTAGATGGGGATCACAGCCGCGCCGCGAAAAGCCCTGAGGCCAGTCAGTAGCGCGGTGGCGTCCGCTGGCGGCAGGCCTTCCAGCGCGATGCGCTGCTGGAGTGCTGTCTCGCCTGGCTGGGGGCCATTCACGCCGGTGCTCCCGCTGCAGTTGACGGTGTTGCCGCAGACCGGAGCTGAGGTGAACCCGTCGAGCAGCACGTTGGTCAGCGCGTGGGCGCTCGGGGTGGCGGAAACGGACTCGACGGCCGGGAGGAGACCGGCGACGACGGTGCCCAGGAACACGGCCAGTACGAGTCCGCTGACCGACCTGAAAGCGGCCTTCGGGTTGTCGGCCAGCCGCCGCGCCGCCAGCAGCGACGAGGCGCCGGTCGTGAACTTGCCGAACAGGCGGGCCGCCTGCGCGGTGAGCCATGGCCCGCCTACCACCAGGCCGATCAAGATAATGAGCAGTCCGGGCAACGCTGGACCGCCGATGGACTGCGCGTTGGTGCGCGCCAGTCCGAAGACGAACAGGGCGAGACCCGCCAGGAGCGGCGCGATCCGCCATGGCGAGGGCGCCGGAGGGGTGACCCGGCGACTGACGCCGAGCGGCGAGATCCGCACTCGCTGCAGCGACACCAGCGAGGAAACTGCCGACGCGGCAGGCACGCCAATGAGTACGACGAGATAGCCCGCCGTCGTGGGCGTCACCTCGTCGGCGAAGTACCGTGCGCTCGTGATCGCGGTGTCGGCCAGCGCCGGCTGGAGCAGCCTGAACAGCGCGATGCCGACGATGGTCCCCAGCAGGGCGCTGACTACGGCATCGACCGAGGAAATGACGCCAACCTGGTCCATCGTCGCCCCGGCCAGCCGGAGCGCCGCGTACCGCTCCTCTCGCCGGGCGGCGGCGAGGCGCGTGGCAGTGCCGACGAGGATGAGGATCGGGAAGAGGAACGCGAGGGCGGCGACGATGAACGCATCGCGGAAATAGTGCGACCAGATCTGCTGCCCCGGCGCCGTGGCGATCTGGTCAACGACGGTGGTGGCGGGCAGCCCGGCCAGCTTCGCCGGGGCGTAGCCGACGTAGACCACAAGCTCCGTCGGACCGGTGAGCGCCTGCTGCCCGATGGTGCCGGCCAGCCGGCCAGGGAACCGCTCACCCAGCTCGTCCGCAGGCACGCTGCGGATCAGAGCAGCCAGCGCTGGCGAGGCGTAGTACTGACCGCTGGCCGGAAGTGTCGAGATACCCGGCGGCACCGGCGCCCCCGTACCGAGGCCGGCGACGTCAAGTCTCTCGATGGTCTGGCCCTGATAGATGTCGTTGCTGTAGTTCCACAACTCTGCGTGGGCTGCGGACGCGTAGTCACGGCCGACCGGCTGGCCTTGCGTGGACTCCCACGACGGGCGGTGGTTCGTGGTCTGGAAGGCATGAAAATCTGCGAGCACAGCCAGCATGATCGCGACGCCGATTGCTACCGCGACAGCCGTGACCAGCAGGCGGACGAACGGCTCCCGGCCGCTGCGCAGGCTCAGGTGCAGGCCCAGGCGATACATCACCCCCGCACCTCAAGACCGACATCCGACCGGTCGATGACCTTCCCGTCACGCACCATGACCTCGCGGTCGGCGTACGCGGCCACCCGGGCGTCGTGAGTCACCAGCACGACCGTCATGCCCTCCTCGCGGGCGATGCCCACCAGCAGGTCCATCACCATCTCGCCGGTCAGCGTGTCCAGGGACCCGGTCGGCTCGTCTGCGAACAGCACCCGCGGCTGCGCCACTACCGCCCTGGCGAGGGCAACGCGCTGCGCCTGACCGCCGGACAGCTCCCCTGTACGCCGGCCGCCCAGGCCGTCGAGGCCAAGGCGCGGTAGCCAGGCCTCGGCGCTGGCATACGCCGCCTTGCGCTTCTCCCGGTTCAGCAGCAGCGGCAGCGCGATGTTGTCGGCAACCGTGAGCTCCGGCACGAGCTGGCCGAACTGGAACACGAAGCCAAAGGCCGTGCGCCGCAGCCTGGTGCGCTCGGTGTCAGTCAGCATGTCCAGCCGCTGGCCGTCGAAATACACCTCACCGCTGTCGGGCGTGAAGATGCCCGCCAGGCAGTGCAGAAGCGTCGATTTACCCGAGCCGCTCGGGCCCATCACCGCGAGGACCTCGCCGCTGGCCACCGACAGTGTGGCTCCGGCCAGGGCTGGCGTCTGGCCGAAGGACCGGTAGACATCGCTGGCCTTGCAGATGGCCCGGCGCCCCCGAGGCACCGGCGAAGCATTCAGGGACGTCATGACGAGCGCACCATTTCCGCCAGGGCTCCGAGCCTGGCTGAGGTCACATCAATCCACCGGAGGTCTGCTTCAAGATGGAACAGGCCGTGATCGGCGAGCAGCGCGTCCATCAGGCCGCGAGTCCGCTTGGCCTCGGTCAGCTCGCGCATGCGCTGCAAATGCGCAGCGCGCTGGGTATCGAGATAGGCCTCGGCCGGACGCCCGAGCATCAGCGCGAGGACGACCTTGGCGAACAGCACCGTCTGAAGGTGCGGCTCCGGGTCGATCGGCTCGGTCAGCCAGGTATCGAACTCCCTGGCGCCAAGCTCGGTGATGGCGTAGCGCTTACGATCCGGCCCGGCGCCCGGCTCCGCATCCCCGCCCGCCACCAGGCCGTCCCGAGCCAGCCGCTTGAGCGTGGCGTACACCTGCCCGAAGGGAAGAGGCTTGTCCTGGCCGAACCAGGTGTCGTAATCGCGCTTGAGGTCATACCCGTGGCTGGGCTCTCGTTCGAGCAGGCCGAGGATGGTCAGGGGAACCGTCACAGCCGAGAGCATACCTCGGGTGTAGACGCTGAGTGTATACCTGCGATGAAGTCTCGTTGAAGTGCAGTCCTCATGGTGCGATGCTCGCGAGATGTCCATCGAGGGCGATCCCATTCGTCGCTCGATCGCAGTCCGTGGCATCCAGACGATTGAAAGCGAGCGCACGTGAGCAACTGGGAGAAAGAGATCGGCGCCATGACCTTCCACGTGGCCGATCTAGGCCGGGCGAAGCAGTTCTACGAGCAGGTCTTCGGCCTGTCGGTGCAGCACGAGGACGAGGAATCGGTCATGTTCAGGTTCGGGAAGATGTACGTCTTCCTGCACAGTGCTGCAGTTGTTGACGGGGCTGCCGTTGTTGACGGTCCGCCGACGGGCGCCGTCCTCGCATCGGCGCTGACGGGCGCCGGCGAGTTCGCGATCATCGTCGAGGACGTCGATGCCGTAACGGCGGACCTCGAAGCGCTCGGCGTGCCCCTGCTCAGCGGCCCGAGCGATCGCGACTGGGGCATGCGCACTGTGACCTTCGCCGATCCCGGCGGTCACGTCTGGGAGATCGCTCAGGAGATCTCGGGTCAGGGCTAGCGACGTTCCAAGACCCGCCAGCCTGTCTACCCGGGTGATGATGACGACTATGGCCTTGTCGACCCCGTTCACCAGGTTGCTATCCGTGCGGCACCCGATTGCCTCGGCTCCAATGGGCGGATTCACCGGCGGTGCGCTGACCGCGGCCGTCTCCAACGGCGGCGGCCTCGGACTGCTCGGGGGCGGACACGGCGATCTGGACTGGCTCGACCGCGAGCTTCCGATCGTTGCGGATGGCACTGATGAGCCATGGGGTGTCGGCTTCCTGAGCTGGGCCATCGACGACCGTGCCGTCAAGCGAGCGCTGGCGTACAAGCCGGCGGCCGTGATGCTGTCGTTCGGTGACCCGCGTCCGTTCGCTGACCTTGTCCGGCAGGCTGAAGCGATCCTGATCATCCAGGTCACCGATCTCAACGAGGCCCGGCGCGCGGTCGAGATCGGGGCCGACGTCATCGTGGCGCAGGGAACCGAAGCCGGCGGCCACGGCGCCCAGCGCGGCCGGTCGACGCTGCCATTCGTGCCGGTCGTCGTTGACCTCGCGGCGCCGACGGTGGTGCTTGCGGCCGGCGGGATCGCCGACGGCCGGGGCGTGGCAGCGGCCCTGGCTCTTGGCGCTGCCGGGGCGCTGATCGGGACTCGCTTCCTGGCGACCGCCGAGGCACTCATCGAGCCGTCGGCAAGCACCGCCATCGTGGCCGGGCACGGGGAGGACACCGAGCGCAACACAGTGCTGGACATCGCGCGAGGTTCGAGGTGGCCGTTGCGGTACTCGGCGCGGACCCTGGGTCACCCGTACCTGGATCAGTGGCGCGGCCGCGAAGACGAGCTCGCCGCCGACGCCTCGGCCAGGCAGGCGTACCAGGCGGGCGTAGCCAGCGGCGACTTGCCGCCGCGGCCTGTGTGGGCCAGCGAGGCTATCGACCTGATCAACGACCGGCCGCCGGCCGCTGAGCTTGTCGGGGCTCTGGCCGCGCAGGCTGAGGATGCACTGGCGCGAGCGGGACGGCGTTAGCCCCGGCCGGACGGGCTAGCCCGCACGCTTCTGGCCGGTGCCGGACTGCAGGTAATCCTGGAGCCGTCGCAAACCGTCGATCAGCGCGTCGTCGGCGACGTCCATCGCCTCAGCCAGCGTGAACCAGCGGACCTGCTGGCTCTCCCCAGGCGGCGGCGCCGGGTCGTCGTCGCTGCCGCACACGAGGTACCGGAGGTCGAGGTGGACATGCGGCCCGGCTGGGTGCACGTCCAGGTGCAGCAGCAGGGGCCCCCCGCCGGGATGGCGTACTAGCAGCCCGGTCTCTTCCGTCGTTTCGCGCAAGGCCGCCTGCCAGGGCGTCTCCCCCGGGTCCACGTGCCCACCGGGCTGCATCCAGCCGCCGACGCGCTTGTGCCAGTGCAGCACCGTGCCGCGCGACCCGGCCACGATGGCTGAGCCGGTGACGTGGACCGGGTCGCCGTCCCGGCTGAACGGATCGGCCAGCCGGTCCAGCTCGGCCAGGAACCGCGCGCGCGAGGCGATCTCCCGCGCGGTCACCGCGTCGAAGGCAGTGACCGCCGCCCGCAACTCGGCCGTTACCTTTTCGCGCTCGCCGCTGTGCCCGTCCACGCCGTCATCATGCCCGCTCCGCGCACGACCCCGTAGCGGCAATGGGCCAAGATGGCGTGATGGGCGCGACCACCCGCTCGGCTGCCGCGGCGTCACTTCTCGCCGGCCTGCTACTAACCGGGTGCGCCGCGACAGCCGCCCAGCCAACCACCGTCGCTACAACCACAGTCGAAACAACCACAGTCGAACCAACCACAGTCGAACCAACCACGGGCCCGGGCAGCTCCGAGGCCTGCTACGCCTTCGCTGTCGGCGCCCTGCGCAGCCACGTCGTCGTCCGGCAGCGCCCCGCTGCCTGCGCAGGCCTGAGCCAGGCCCTGGTCAACGAAGATGTCGCCCGGGCTGTCCGGACCGTCGTCGGCCCGCACGCCAAGACGATCCAGCGCCAGCTGGCGGCCGCCGAGAGCCGGTACCTGGCCGCGCTGGTCAGGCCGGTGAAGCCGCCACCACCCGCCGCTGTAGCGGCCGGACAGTCAGCTACGTCTAACCGGCTGGCCGGCCGCCTGGCTGCCCTCGCCGCTTGGCTGGCCGCCGCCGCCGCGGGCGGGTACCTGCTATCCGCCTGGCTGACGAGGGACGGCCGCCGGAGAGTGACTCGCAAGCCCGGGATCCCGTCGGCCCTGCCCCTCGGGCACGCGGGGCTGGCGATCACTGGCCTCGGCATCTGGATCGCGTTCATGGTGACGAGCACATCCGCGCTCGCGTGGGCAGATGTCGGCCTGACCTGGGTCATCGCTGGCCTTGGCATGGCCACGCTGCTGACGAGCAGCCCAGAGCCGGACGGCAGCAGCACGCAAGCTGCCGCGCTGGCCGGGGCTCCGGGAATGTCGACGGCCCCGTTCCCAACAAGAGCGCCGGTCGTCGTCATCGCGCTCCATGGCATCCTCGCCACCGCCACGATCCTGCTGGTCTTGCTCGCCGCCGTCGGCGTGGGATGACGGACCCGCGCCGCGTGGCGGCGCAGGTCCGTGCCGCCGGGGTCAGGACTCGCTCGAAGTCGCCCAGATGTTGATGCCTGCCTCAACGGCCTGCTTGTCGATGGCGGCCAGCTCCGCCGGAGTGAAGGCAGACCGCCCGGCCGCGGCGAGGTTCTCCTCGAGCTGCGCGACGCTGCTGGCGCCGATCAGCGCGGAGGTGACCCGCTGATCACGCAGCACCCAGGACAGGGCTAGCTGCGCCAGCGACTGGCCCCTGGCCTTCGCCATCTCATTGAGCGCCCGGATATGGGCCAGGTTCGCGTCACTGATCTGGTCAGCCGACAACGACCCGCCGCGGCTCGCCCGTGAGCCGGCCGGGATGCCGCCCAGGTACCGGGTCGTGAGCAGGCCCTGCGCGAGCGGCGAGAACGCGATGCACCCGATGCCCTCGGCACCGAGCACGTCCAGCAGCCCGCCTTCGATCCAGCGGTTGAGCATGGAGTAGGACGGCTGGTGAATGAGCAGCGGCGTGCCCATCGCCCGCAGGATCGCCGCCGCCTCGGCTGTCCGTTCCGCCGAGTACGAGGAGATTCCGGCGTACAGCGCCTTGCCAGCGGTCACCGCGGTGTGCAGCGCGCCCATCGTCTCTTCCAGCGGCGTGTCCGGATCGAATCGGTGGCTGTAGAAGATATCGACGTAGTCGAGGCCCATCCTTCTCAGCGACTGATCCAGGCTGGCTAGCAGGTACTTGCGCGAGCCCCATTCGCCGTAGGGGCCTGGCCACATGTCGTAGCCAGCCTTCGTGGAGATGATGAGCTCGTCCCGGTACGGGCGCAGGTCAGTGCGGAGGATCTGGCCGAAGTTGGACTCTGCCGAGCCGTACGGAGGGCCGTAGCTCAATCTTCCCAGCGGGTCATCGGACGTGCTGAGCGAGTTGCCGCCGTAGTTGTTCGCGAGATCGAAGTGCGTCACGCCGAGGTCGAAGGCCCGCAGGATGATCGCCCGCTGGGTGTCCAGGGGCGTGTCCGAGCCGAAGTTCTGCCAGAGTCCGAGCGAGATTTCGGGCAGGAGTACGCCGCTGCGCCCAGAGCGGCGGTAGGGCATCTTGTCGTTATACCGGTCAGAAGCGGCAACATAGGTCATGGCCAGCAGTGTGCCATGGCGGCGTGCGGCCTCGCCGTGCTCAACCCAGGTGGTGCCCGGGTCGGCTCACCTGGGCGCTCCGCGCAGCCAGCGGCCCACGCTCTGAATGGCCCGGTCGATGTCCGTCCCGAACGGGTTGTCGTGCACCAGGTACGTCCAGGTGGCGGTGGGCCGTTTCAGCCCCGCGACGGCGAGGTCTGCGCCGTCGGCGGTGATCGGAACGGTCCTGAACGTCTCTGCGGACCTCTCCGCGACGTCGTCGAACAGGCTGGTGAAGGCCCGGATCGCCTCCTTGTGGAACTCGATCAGCGGGTCGACGCCGCGTGCGAGCCCGCGCAGGTGGATACCCTCACGCACCTCAGCCAGGCATCCCAGGTGCTCGGCCCAGCCCCGATCGAGGTGGATGAGCGCGATCTGGCGCGCGGCCTCGGCAAGGACGTCCCCTGGCACGGCCGGGATCAGCTCCGCCATGCGCTCGGGACACTCCCTGGCCAGTGCGGACAGGGCGGCGTCGGTCCGCAGCAGCCGGTCTCGGTGCGCCAGGACGATGCCCCGCTGATCATCGACGAGCTTGCTGTAGCGCCACGTGTTGCGGTGGATCTCCAGGTTGACGCCTTCGGCGACACGCTGCGCATGGCCCAGGGTCTGGTGCGCGCTGGCGTCCAGGACCGGACCGGGTCCCGCCGGGCCGGCCGACGACGCGCCGGGGGCGTACTGCACGACCAGGTCGTCCTCGAGGCTGGCGAAGAAGACGGCACCGCCTGGGTCGCCCTGACGTCCGGATCGTCCGCGGAGCTGGTGGTCAAGTCTGCTGCTCGCGTGCTTGCCCGTGCCGATGACCTGCAGCCCGCCGAGCGCGGCAACCTGATCCCGGTTCCCACTGCTGCCGCCGAGCCGGATATCGGTGCCGCGCCCGGCCATCTGGGTGGACACGGTGATCGCGCCGAGGGCTCCGGCCTCGGCTACGATCGCCGCCTCCTGCTCGTCGTTCTTGGCGTTCAGCACGGTGCACGGCAATCCGGCCCGGCGGAGGGCCCCCGCGAGCCGCTCGGACTCGGCGACGTCCAGCGTGCCGATCAGGACGGGGCGCCCGGCCGCGTGGGACGTCGCGACCCGCTCCACGATGGCTTCCTCTTTGTCCTCGAGGGTTGCGTACAGCCGGTCGGGCTCATCAACGCGCACGCACGGGCGGTTCGGCGGTATCACCGCGATCTCCAGGTTGTAGAACTCCCTGAGCTGCTCGCCGGCCGCCACCGCGGTCCCCGTCATGCCGCAGACGGCCCGGTAGCCGCCGACCAGGGACTGGACGGTGATGCTGTCGAGGATCTCCCCGGTCTCACTCGCGGCCACGCCCTCCTTCGCCTCGACCGCAGCGTGCAGTCCGTCGGGCCAGCGCTGGAGTCGGGCCACCCGGCCCCTGGAGGTGTTGATGAGCTGCACTCGGCCTTCCTGCACGATGTAATCCACATCCCGGTGGAGCAGCGCGTGCGCGTGCAGGGCCACGTTGAGCCGGGTCAGTGCATCAGTGTGCTCGCCGCTGTACAGGTCGATCCCTCCGAGAGCCCGTTCAGCGACGCGCGTTCCCGCACTGGTCAGGTACACGTTCCTGGCCTCATCATCGGTCTCGTAGTGCCGGCCAGGGCGGAGCTCGGCAACGACCCTGGCCATGTCGCGGCTGGCGTCCGCCTGCTCCGCGGCCCCGGCTAGGACGAGTGGCACCATAGCCTCGTCGACCAGGACCGAGTCGGCCTCATCGATCAGCACGACGTCCGGGACGCCGGCGACAAAGTCGCCGACGTCGGTGCAGAGCCGATCGCGGAGCACGTCGAAGCCAATCTCGCTGACGGCCGCGTAGGTGACCTGAGCCGCGTAGGCACGCCGCCGTTCCGGCACTGTCGAGGCCTGACCCAGCCAGCTGACCGTCACGCCCAGCAGGTCATAGACCGGTCCCATCCACTCGGCGTCCCGCCGCGCCAGGTAGTCGTTGACCGACATGAGGTGCACCGACCGGCCCTGCAGCGCATAACCGGCTGCGGCGAGCGCGCCGGCCAGGGTCTTGCCCTCGCCCGTCGCCATCTCAGCGACTTGCCCGGACAGCATCGCCAGCGTGCCCAGCACCTGCACGTCGTAAGGCCGCTCGCCAAGGGCGCGCCGCGCCGCTTCCCGGCCGCAGGCGCAGATCTCCGCGTCGCCGCGGGCGACCCGCGCCTCGGCGGTGAGTTCCTGATCCGTCAGCGCCCGCAGGCGCGGCTCCTGCGCGGCGACCTCCGGCAGCTGCCGCTCATAGGACCTCAGGTCGAGGCTGCCCGGCCGCTGGAGCAAACGGCGTATCCGGCTCCGCGGGCCGCTCACCAC
>DATHPF010000275.1:0-4419 GCA_035484155.1 Streptosporangiaceae bacterium | reverse complement strand
GCCGAGGCGCTGTTCAGCGAGCTGAACGTCGACGGGTTCTTCCTCGAGTACGACGACGAGCGGTCCGGCGGCTTCGAGCCGCTGCGGTTCGTGCCCCCCGGCAAGATGGTGGTACTCGGCCTGGTCACCACCAAGCGCGGCGAGCTCGAAGATCCCGATGCGCTGAAGCGGCGCATCGACCAGGCCGCCCGATACATTCCCCTCGACCAGCTCTGCCTGTCCGGCCAGTGCGGCTTCTCCTCCACCGTCGAGGGCAACACCCTCACCCAGGCCGAGCAGGAAGCCAAACTCCGCCTCATCGTGGACACCGCCCACGACGTCTGGGGCTAGACCCATCGCGGGAACGACGCTCCGCGGGCCCGGGCGGATCTGGCCGTCGACGACCGCCATTCCGGGCGCTACGCTCATTGTCAAAGTAGGGCCTATCTGTAGAAGGTGGCAAATGGTCGAGATGCACAGTTTACGTATCAAATACGGAGCATTGGTATTCGCGTCTATGCTGGCGGCGTCTCTTGGGTTTTCGATCGGGTCACCGGCCGCCTCGGCAGCCGCGTCTCGCGCCGTGACAACACGCGGGCCTGCGGCACCTCAATACACTGTGCTGATTACTCACTGGACCATCGTGTCCCATAAAATGACCGGCAGTGGTTCGCTGAAGTGGAAAGTATGGTCTGACGCACCGTTCATCGATTACCGCATACAGCCCGTCGCGTCCATTTCCGACGAGGAATGCGCGGGCACTGACAACTCGATATCCGGCAGTCTAGAGGTGTCGTTCTCCGTGCTCGAGGGGGCGCTCGGGCTGTCTGTCGAGAAGAGCCATGGCTGGAACAATAGCCACTGCATCTCGGAGACCATCAACTTGCCCAGGAAGGCGATCGGATGGCCAGAGTGGAGATGGACCTGGCAGGAGTACAAGATCGTGCAGAAGCCCTGGGTATGCACCGAGCGTAACGGCACCACGCGCTGCAGCCATTTCCCCAGGAACTTTGAACCAGGCTCCTTCGTCGGAAAGAAGAACAAGACCATCCACGTACATATCCAGTCGCACCCTGAATTCAGATTCGGCCAGTGCAAGCACACCCCGAAAAAAGGACAGACCTGCCCAATCCCGCAATGATCCGTAGGTCCGGCCGGCGCTCGTGATCGCCGGGCTAGCGCAGGTCCGGGGGCTGCTGGCGGAAGTCGCGCGGCCCGACGCCGAACCGGTACTTGAATGCCCTGGAGAAGTGCGATGCATCCTTGAACCCGACGCTGTAGGCGATGTCGGTAACGCTCCGGCTCGGCTGACGCGGGTCGCGCAGCAGCCGCGCCGCCAGGTCGAGCCGCTGCTCGAGGACCCAGCGGTACGGCGAGGTCTGGTCCGCCTGGAACAGCAGGTGCAGGTAGCGGACGGAGAGCCCGAGCGCCGCGGCCACGGCGGGCGGCGTCAGGTCCGGGTCGCTGAGGTGATCGGTGATGTACCGCCGCGCCCTCAGCAACTGCGCCTGCCGCGGTAGCGCCGGGCGGACGCCGGAGGCTCGTTCCGATAGCGCCGTCACCAGCAATTCGAGCACGGTCCCGCCGACCTGTCCGGTCACCTCCGGGGGCAGGGCGGGCAGCTGCGCCGGCACCCGGCGCAGCACGGACGAGAACAGCGCGCCGACGCCGCGATCGCCGCGGATCGCGCTCGCGGTGGTCCCCGGCACCACCTGGTAGTGCGCGAGGAGCACCTCGCGCGGAATCTTCAGCACGACAAGCCGGAACGGATCGGGGCAGGAGACCAGGCACGGGCGAGCACTGTCGTAAATGGTGAAGTCACCCGGTCGCAAGACTGCCTCGCGGCCATCCTGCGCCACGACCGCGCGCCCGCGGATGGACAGATTGACAAAGAAATCATCGTCGGGCGCGGCGCGGATCATTTCCGGTGACCGGAACACTGCGTGCGGCTGCGAGTCCACCGTCGCGACCCGCATGCCGCCGAGGCCGTCGGCAGTCACCGCGGCGCGAAAGCCCGCGGTGGGCTCGCGCAGCGGCATGACATCCAGCCACGTGAAGGTCGCGCAGACGACGTCGCGCCAGTAGCTCAGCTGCGACCGCTCGTCGACCGTGGCCGTCGAGTACGTGCGTGTCATAGCGCCGGTTCATCAATGAGCGGCTATCGGTGCATCCAGCGTCAAGCATCGGTGCGCCCACAGTCAAGCGTCCGCTGATGACGGTCATTAGCGTCTGGTTGCCGCTGCGGAAAATGGACAAGGGAGCCGACAATGGCCACGGCCGACGACGTCATCAGCAACTACATCGAGATCGAGTCGCGCGTGGACAAGATGCGCGATAAGTACGCGCTCAAGGAGGGTTACGTCGACGGCGAGGGCTCGCCCTGGGTGCCGTTCATTCCCAATGTGTTTATCAAGCACCTCACGTTCGACATCCGCAGCAGCAGCGCCGCGAACGTGCTGTGGGTTCAGGCAGGCGGGGAGCTAGGCCGGCACCGGCATCGCGGGCCGGTGTCGGGCTATGTGATCGAGGGCACCTGGCTGTACCGGGAGTACTCCTGGGTGGCCAAGGCCGGCGATTTTGTCCGGGAGAGCCCGGGCCGGACCCACACCCTGTACTCCGAGAGCGGCATGAAGACGTTCTTCTGGCTCAACGGGCCGCTGGAGTTCCTCGACGAGGAAGACCGGGTCGTCGAGACGGTCGATGTGTTCTGGTTCATCAACCACTACGAGACCTACTGCCAGGAGCAGGGCATCCCGATCGACGAGCGCCTGTATCTGTGACCGCGCGCCCGGCGGCGGGCCGATGAGCGCACTCGACAGCCCGGCCGGCCGCACCGCGCCGCCTGCCAGGGACGTGGACTTCGTCCAGTCGCTGGCCCGCGGGCTGGCCGTGATCCGGGCGTTCGGGCCGGGGCGGGACCGGCTCAGCCTGAGCGACGTGGCCCGCGCGACCGGACTGACCAGGTCGGTAGCCCGCCGCTGCCTGCTCACTCTCGCCAGTCTCGGCTACGTGCGCACGGAGGGCAGGCTGTTCTCACTGCGGCCGCGCGTACTTGAGCTCGGCTACGTCTGGGCGTCCAGCCTCGGACTGGCCGACCTGGCCAGGCCGCACCTTGAGCAGCTCGTAGCCGCGCTGGGGGAGTCGTCCTCGGTCGCGCTGCTCGACGGCCAGGACATCGTCTACATCGCGCGGGTGCCGGCCAGGCGGATTGTGACCGCGGCCATCACCGTCGGGACGCGGCTGCCCGCTCACGCGACGGCCCTCGGCCGGGTGCTGCTGGCCGGGATGGCCGAGGACGAGCTCGCCTGCTGGCTGGCGCGGGCCAGCCTCGAGCCGCGGACCGGCCGCACCCTGACGCGAGCCAGCAGGCTGAGGGCGGAGCTGGCGAAGGTGGCGCGCCAGGGCTACGCGATCGTGGACCAGGAACTAGAGGAGGGCCTGCTGGCGGTGGCCGTGCCGATCCGTGGCGCCGCAGGCAGTGCGCCGGCCGCCGTCAATATCTCCGCGGATGCCAGCCGGGTCAGCGTTGCCCAGCTGCAGGCGCGCTGCCTGCCTGCGCTGCGGGAAGCAGCCACGCTCATCGAGGACGACATGCGCGCCACCGTGGGCCGCGCTGCGGGCCTGACCACAACTGGCGGTTCACGTGGCCCTGATCACCACCTTCATGACGTCGGCCGGGTTTGCGATCGCGAAACGGATCGCTGACGGCGCGGCGTCCAGGCCGAATTCGTGGCTGATCAGCCGGCGGAGCACCTGATCGTTCCGCTCCACGACCGCGACCGCCTCGGCGAACTCCGCCGCGCCGCAGCAGCTGACGCCCAGCAGGTCAAGTTCCTTCTCGGTGAGGCTCCCGATCCTGACCGCCGCCGTCTCGTTCGACATGCCGACCTGTACGGCCCGGCCGGCCGAGGCGACCATGGCGATCATCGCCTCTACGGCTGCGCCAGCCCCAGTCGCGTCGAACACCACCGGCGGTCCGGCCGGGCTCGCCCATCGCCGCGCGAACGCGACCACCTGGGCGGCACCCTGCCACCGCAGCGTCTGGGCGCCCATCTCCTTGCTCAGCGCGAGGCGGCCATCGAGTAGGTCGACTACCAGTACGTCGGCGCCCCGCTCGCGGGCGACCAGGCCGATGCACTGGCCGATGGGGCCGGCGCCGAGCACCACTGCCCGCTCACCCGCCCGGACTGCAGCCCGGTTGACCGCCCGCACGGCGATGGAGACCGGCTCGGCCAGCGCCGCGAGAGCAGCATCGTCGACCTCGATCGGGAACAGCTGCTCGTGTCCGATGCACAAGCATTCCTGCAGGCCACCGTCGAGGTGAATGCCGGTCAGCCGGAACTGGTCACACGTGTTCGGCCGGCCGACGCCGCACGGATAACACTGGCCGCAGGCCTGCAGCGGCCAGACCGCGACCCGCTGCCCGTCCCGAAGGTGCGG
>DATHPF010000274.1:0-2870 GCA_035484155.1 Streptosporangiaceae bacterium | reverse complement strand
GTGAACTCCCCCGTCGCGGATCGCAGCCTGCCAGGGCCACCGGGATCCCTGCTCCCCCGTGGCAGGGATCCCGGCCCGGCAGAAGACCCGCGAAAGGTCCGAAATGTTCTATTCCGTCCGCGCGGACAGCGGACAAGCAGTCCGCGACCCGGCCACGAACGTCATGGCTGCCCATCTGCTGCTGATACAGCCGCAGCAGGGTTCCAACCATGACGTTCGCGCTGCCTGTCGTGATCTTGCCAATACACTCAAGACCGGCAAATCGGGCAAGGAACTAGATGAGTGCTTCTGCAGCGCTGCGGCATTCGGGGGCCGGCCTGTCCCGGCTGATCCGCCGCCGCCGGTCACTAGGATGAAGGCATCCCAGATCCCGGACCCGGAACGTGAGATGAGCGACCAGAAGTTCGGCCCGCCCGCCCTGACCTTCGACGACGTCCTGCTGCTTCCGGCGCATTCGATGACAATGCCGGGTGAAGCGGACACGACTGCGCGCCTGACGCCGCGCCTGTCCCTGCGCATCCCGGTCATCTCCGCGGCGATGGATACCGTCACCGAGGCCCGGATGGCCATCGCGATGGCCCGCCAGGGTGGGGCCGGGGTGCTGCACCGGAACATGTCCGTGGAGGAGCAGGCTCAGCAGGTCGACATGGTCAAGCGCTCTGAGGCTGGCATGATCACCAACCCCGTGACGTGCGCTCCCGATGCGACACTGGCTGACGTCGAGGAACTATGCGCCCGCTTCCGGATATCCGGCGTGCCGGTGACCGATCCGGACGGCATCCTTGTCGGGATCGTCACTAACCGCGACATCAGGTTCGAGTCTGATCACAGGCGCCGGGTTGCCGAGATCATGACGCCGATGCCGCTGGTGACTGCTCCGGTCGGGGTCGACCGGGCCGAGGCGCTACGGCTGCTCAGCACAAACAAGGTGGAGAAGCTGCCGCTGGTCGACCAGGCGGGCAGGTTGCGCGGCCTGATCACGGTCAAGGACTTCACAAAGAGCGAGAAGTTCCCGAGCGCGACTAAGGACGCCGAAGGCCGGCTGGTCGTGGGCGCGGCCGTCGGCGTCGGCGAGGATGCCAAGCGGCGGGCCGAGGCGCTGATCGAGGCTGGTGTGGACTTCCTCGTGGTGGACAGCTCACATGGTCACGCACAGGGTGTCATCGACATGGTCGCGCAGGTCAAGGCAAACTCGAGAGTCGAAGTCGTCGGCGGGAACGTGGCGACCAGGAGCGGCGCTCAGGCTCTCATCGACGCGGGTGCCGACGCGGTAAAGGTCGGGGTTGGCCCCGGCGCGATCTGTACCACCAGGGTGGTCACTGGGGTCGGAGTTCCGCAGATCACCGCGATCTACCAGGCCTCGCTTGCCGCCCGCCCGGCCGGCGTGCCGGTGATCGGCGATGGCGGCATCCAGTACTCCGGCGACATCGCCAAGGCCATCGCTGCTGGCGCCGACACCGTCATGCTCGGCAAGCTCCTTGCTGGCTGCGAGGAGGGACCCGGCGAGATGGTCTTCGTCAACGGCAAGCAGTTCAAGCTTTTCCGCGGCATGGGATCGCTCGGGGCCATGCGCAATGCCGGACGGGGCGGATCCTTTTCCAAGGACAGGTACTTCCAGGACGACGTGCTGCGCGAGGACAAGCTGGTCCCGCAAGGGGTGGAGGCTCAGGTGCCATACCGCGGTTCGCTGGAAGCGGTGGCGCATCAGCTGACCGGCGGCCTGCGGGCGGCGATGGGCTTCTGCGGCGCACGAACGATCGCCGAGCTGCAGCAGGCGCAGTTCACCCAGATCACCGGCGCCGGACTGGTCGAAAGCCATCCGCACGACATTCAGATGGTCGCCGAGGCACCGAACTACGGCGGCCGGCGAAGCTAGCCCTGGCACGCTAATACTGGCTGCCAGGCCTGTGCGCGCATGCAGGAGCGGTAGGGCACCTGCAGGGGCGGGAGAGCAACGTGAGCGTGGTAGAGATCGGGCGGGGCAAGAGCGGCCGGCGGGCGTATGCGCTCGACGAGATCGGAATCGTCCCGTCACGCCGGACCCGGCATCCCGAAGAAGTGTCGATCGCCTGGCAGATCGATGCCTACCGATTCGAGATGCCGCTGGTCGTGGCCCCGATGGACAGCGTTGTCTCCCCGGCCACGGCGATCGCGATCGGCAAGCTGGGCGGCCTGGCGGCGCTTGACCTCGAGGGGCTATGGACCAGGTTCGATAACCCGGAACCGCTGCTTGCCGAGGCCGCGGAGCTCGACGACGAGGCGGCGACCAGGCGCCTCCAGCAGATCTACGCCGAGCCGATTAAGGAAGATCTGATCGGCCGCCGGATCGAGGAGATCCGCGCGGCGGGCATCACGACAGCCGCGCGCCTGTCGCCCCAGCGGACTGTCCGGTACTACAAGGCCGTGATCGACGCAGGCGTCGACATCTTCGTGATCCGCGGCACGACCGTGTCGGCAGAGCACGTATCGGGCACCGCCGAGCCGCTCAACCTCAAGCAGTTCATCTACGAGCTGGACGTGCCCGTCATCGTCGGCGGCTGCGCGACGTACACCGCGGCGCTGCACCTGATGCGCACCGGGGCGGCCGGCGTGCTGACCGGCTTCGGCGGCGGGTCCGGCCACACGACCGCTGCTGTGCTCGGCGTCGCGGTGCCGACGGCCACCGCCATCGCCGACGTGGCGGCCGCGCGCCGCGACTACCTGGACGAATCCGGCGGGCGGTATGTGCACGTCATCGCCGATGGCGGTATGACCCGCAGCGGCGACATCGCCAAGGCGCTGGCCCTCGGGGCCGACGCTGTCATGGTCGGATCGCCGTTCGCGCGCGCGTCCCAGGCGCCCGGCCGCGGCTATCACTGGGGCAGCGAGTC
>DATHPF010000273.1:0-6261 GCA_035484155.1 Streptosporangiaceae bacterium | reverse complement strand
GAGTGATCCGCCGCGTAGCGATCGGCAGGGTAGTGATCCGCCGCGTAGCGATCGGCCGGGTAGTGATCTGCTGGATAAGGGCTGGCTGAGAAGGGCTCCGCCGGGACCGGCTCGACGACCGCCGTCGGCGGACCCGGCCGGTGCCGGTGCTGCTGGCACGCTCCGGCCAGCGCTGATGCGAATTCGCGGCACGAGGCGTACCTGCCGTCAGGCGACTTGGACATGGCGGCGGCGATCACCTCGTCGACCGCGCGCGGCAGGTCAGGGCGTCGGTCGGTAAGCCGGGGCGGCTCCGCCTCGAGCTGCGCCCACATCAGCGCCATGCTGTCGCCCCGGCTGAACGGCGGCGCGCCCGTCAGCATCTCGACCACCGCGCAGGCCAGGGCGTACTGGTCGGCCCGGCCATCGACGGGCTGGCCCTGAATCTGCTCGGGCGAGACGTAGTCAAGCGTGCCCAGGAACTGCCCCGTCGAGGTCAGCGTCGAGGGCGTCAGGGAGTGCTTGCTCAGCCCGAAGTCAGACAGGTAGACGTGATCGGTGTCACTCCCGCTGGCCTCGCCCAGCAGTATGTTGGCGGGCTTGACATCGCGATGCACCAGCCCGTGGGCGTGCGCGGCGTCCAGCGCCGAGGCGACCTGGCCCGCGATCCTCGCGGTCCGCTCCGGGGTCAGGCTGCCCTCGGACTCGATCAGCTTCCGGACGTCACCGTGGCCCACATACCGCATGGCGATGAACAGGACACCGGCCGCCTCGCCAGCCTCGAACACCGGGATGATGTGCGGGTGGTCGACGCCGGCGGCCGCGCGCGACTCGCGCATGAAGCGCTGGCGGAAGGCCTCGTCCTCGCCAAGATGGGGTGCCAGTACCTTCAGCGCGACGAGCCGGCCGAGGCGCAGGTCAAGGGCCCGGTAGACGACAGCCATGCCGCCATGACCGATCCGCTCCTGGATCTGGTACCCGGCGAGCTGCTCCCCCGGAGCGAGATCACCTGGTCCGGACTGGGTGTGCTGCGTCACTGCTAGCCTCCAGTGGCGGGGCTTGCTCGGCACCCTGGACCAAGCGTCGGCAGTGCCACGGTCGTGCCAGGCGATGACCTGGGTGGTCCCAGTATCTTGAGATGCGGCTGCTGCCGCAAATAGCTGGTGCCGACTCTGTGCGCATTCCCGGGCACGGCAGGTGGTCCGCGGACGGCCGAGGGTCGCGTGGCGGCCCCTTCGGGCGGGTCAGCGTCCTTCGCGCAGACCGGGTCAGGCCGGTGTCAGCCCGAGGTCGGGTCCGCCGTCCCGCTCGTCGAGCTGGTTGACCAGGCTGCCCGCGGCCATGACCAGGTAGTCCCAGAGCTCGGCGTCCGCCGTCGGATCCAGCTCGAGTTCGTCCATCGCCGTGCGCATGTGCCGGAGCCAGGCGTCCCGCTCGGCCGGGCCGATGGCGAAGTGCGCGTGCCGCATCCGGAGCCTCGGATGGCCCCGCAGCTCGTTGTAGGTAGCCGGGCCGCCCCAGTACTGGATCAGGAAGAGCCGCAGATGCTCCTCAGCCGGGCCAAGGTCCCGGCTGGGATAGACCGGCCGCAGCTCGGGATCGGCGGCGACCTCCTGGTAGAACCGGTGCACGAGGCGGCGGAAGGTCGGCTCTCCGCCGACGGCCTCGTACAGGCTCGCGGCTTGCGTCTCGCTCATCGGCTCCAGGGTATCCGCCCTCAGGCCAGGCGGCGTCAGCTAAGGCGGCGTCAGCTAAGGCGGTGTCAGCTCGGGCGGTGTCAGCTCAGGCGGAGCCCTGTCTGCTCCGCGGCGAAGGCCAGCGTTTCCGCCGACAGCGCGATGGCCCGGCTCAGGGAGCGCGCGCCGTGGCCGACCTGGGCCTCGTTCCGGAGCAGAACGGGCCGCTCGGCCTCCGGGGAGGCGGTGGCGTACTGCATGGCGGCGCACATCTTCCTGGCATGCATCGTGTCAACCCTGGTGTCGCCATCGGAGATAGTGAACAGCACTGCCGGGTAGCGCACCCCAGGGCGGACATGGTGGTAGGGCGAGTACGAGATCAGCCAGCCGAACTCCGACGGGTCGGCGACCGTGCCGAATTCGTCGTTCCACGTCTCGCCGAGGCCGAAGCGCTCGTACCTGACCATGTCGAGTAGCGCCCCCGAGCACACGGCGGCCGCGCACAGGTCGGGCCGCTGCGTGATCGAGGCCCCGACCAGCAGCCCGCCGTTCGATCCGCCCCAGACAGTCAGCTGGTCACTGGTGGTCCAGCCGTCGTCGATCAGCTTCTGCGCGGCGGCGCGGAAGTCATCGAAAACGTTCTGCTTGTGCTCCCGCATGCCCGCCCGGTGCCACTGCTCGCCTTCCTCGCTGCCGCCCCGCAGGCCGGCGATGGCGTAGACGCCGCCCGCTTCGACCCAGGCGAGAATGGCGGCGGAGAAGGCCGGCGTCAGGCTGACGTTGAAGCCGCCGTACCCGTAGAGGATGGCGGGCCGCGTCCGTTCGGGAACGAGGGGCTGCGACGACCCCGTTCCCTGTCTGGTGGGTTTTTTTGTGCTGCCGGAGACGACGACCATGCGGATGGTTGTCCCGTCCGCCGACGTGTAGGCGATCTGATCGGCGGTAACGGCCGGAACAGCTACGGCGCCGGGAGCGCGCTGCCACTCCTGCGTGGTGCCGGCCGCCGCGTCGTAGCGCAGGACGACGCCCGGCGTCGTGTAGTCGGTGTAGGCGAACCACGCCTCATGACCGCCTTCGGGCCGGTCGGTCAGGCCGCTGACCGTGCCGAGGCCCGGCAGCTCGAGCTGCCCGAGCTGGTCACCGAAAGCCAGGTCGTGCACGCTGACTTCGCTGATCGCGTGCCGTGCCCTGGCGAGGAGCAGGACTGGCTGTTCGAGGCCGGGGCCGTCGAGTATCGCCAGGCCGGTGAGCACAGCGTCGCGATCTTCGGGGACTAGTTCCTGCCAGCTGGCGTACTCGGGGAACGCCGGGTCGCCAGGCTCCGCCACGACGATCCGGCCGCGCGGCGCGTCCCGGTCCGTCAGCATGTACAGTCGGCCATCGCGGCCCGGCCGCGGCCACGTGCTGGCGTCGACACCCTCCTGCACTGCCTGAAGGTTGGGCGCCTGCGGGGGACTGGCCGCCAGGTCGGCGATCCACGCGTCATTGCGCGGAGCCGTCCCGGCCGACGCCGTGAGCGTGAGCCAGCGGCCGTCATGGCTCACTGCCACGCCGTAGTAGTTCGTCTTCTCCAGCCCGTCGCCGAAGATCAGGACGTCCTCGTCAGCCGGGGCGCCGACCTGGTGCAGGTAGACCCGGAAGTAGTACTGCTCCTCGCCAGCCGGCACGGCGTCCGGGGCGAGCCTGCGGGTGTAGTAGAACGCACCGCCGCCCGGCAGCCAGGCGACGTCGGAGTACCGGCATCGGTCGATTGGGCCATCCACGTCCTGGCCAGTCGCGATGTCCATCACGTGCAGCACCGACTCCTCGCGGCCGCCCGCTGACAGCTGATAGGCCAGCAGCCGTCCCTCGTCGTCGGGCTGCCACGTGTCGAGCGTGGTGACCCCGGTCGGGTCGAGCATGCTCGGGTCGATGAGGGCACGTTCAGCCCCGGCGGGGGAGACCGTGTAGAGCACGGCGTGCTCCTGGCCTGGCGCACGGCGGGTGAAGAACTGGCGCTCGCCTCGCCAGGTCGGCGGGCTTACCTCGCCGGCCCCGAGAAGTTCGCCGAGCCGCTCGGTGAGCTTGTCGCGCCCCGGCACGGTCGCCTCGTAGCCCGCATACAGATTCTGCTGCGCCGCTAGCCAGGCCCTGGTGCGATCGCTATCCGGATCTTCCAGCCAGCGGTAGGGGTCGGCGACCTGACGGCCGTGAATCGTCTCGACGAGATCCTCGCGCGGCGCATCGGGATAGGACGTCATACCTGGCACCTTAATGTTCGGCGGCCGGTTGCCGTCCGCGCGGTTACCGCGGCGCCAGGATGACCGCGGCGCACGTAGGCTGAGCCCGGGCTGGCGCAACGTCCGGAAGCCGACAGGCCATTTGGTGTTGGCGATCTGGGCGGCGGGCAGTCACACTGGTCACGGGTGCCCCGGCGGCGCAACGCCGGCGGTGCCCGCGGTGAATGTTCGGACCCGTCCCGACGGGAGGTGCAAGTGCGCCGGGTGCTGCTGCTCAACATCACCTATGAGCCGCTGACGACGGTCGGCTTGCATCGCGCCGTGTGCCTGGTGCTCGGGGAAAAGGCGGACGTCGTCCATTCCGACTCGGCCGGCCTGCAACTGCATTCGGCCACGACGAGGCTGGACGCGCCATCCGTCATCCGGTTGCGGCGGTACGTGCGCCTGCCGCATCGCAGCCGGGTGCCCCTCACGAGGGCAGCGCTCATGCGCCGGGACAATTACCTGTGCGCGTACTGCGGCACGAAGGCCGACACCATAGATCACGTCGTGCCTCGCAGTAGAGGCGGGCCGCATGCCTGGGAGAACTGCGTAGCCTCCTGCACGCGGTGCAACCACCGCAAGGCTGACCGGCTCATCGAGGAACTTGGCTGGACGCTGCCGCGAGACCCGGCCGCGCCCCGCGGGCCGCACTGGCGGCTCATCGGCGCCATCAACGACGGCGACCCCCAGTGGGTCGCTTATCTAACTGAGCCGAGCGCGGCCTAGTTCGGGCCGGACGTTTTCGGCCCAGACATTTCGGCCCAGACATTTCGGCTCAGTCGGCTCGCCCAAGATCATCAGCCGGAACGCGTGTACCGGAGGTACGAACGCTTCGTACCTCCGGTACACGTGTTGTTGGGCGCCCCCATTTGCGTGGCTCGCGAGTCACAATTTTTCGGATATGCGCGTCCCGCTGGCGATGCCGCCGGGCGCGGCCGGTGCTGCCGCAAGCGTCCGTCGGGGTGCTCGGCGGGAGATTACGGCGATCTCGCCGTTGTCGGTCGCGAGCACCTGGATCCCAGCACCGAAGTACTCGGCTAGCACGTCGTCGCGGAGCACTTCGAGGGCGGATCCGGAAGCCGCGATCTGGCCGTCCGCCAGCAGCATGAGGCGGTCGGCGAACTGGCCGGCCAGGGTGAGGTCATGGATCGCGGACAGGACTGTCAGCGACCGTTCGCGGCGTACCTCATCGATGAGCTCGAGCGCGTCCATCCGGCGGCCGAGATCCAGCGCGCTGGTTGGTTCGTCCAGCAGCAGCACCGGGGCCTCCTGCGCAAGGGCGCGCGCGAGCACGACCCGCTGGAGTTCGCCGCCGGACATGGTCTGGAGCGTCCGGGCCGCCATCGCGCCGAGGTCAAGCCGGCCGATAGCAGCGGCGCAGACCCGGCGGTCAGCGGCGGTCTCCGTCCGCAGGTAGCCAATGTGCGCGGTCCTGCCCAGCAGCACGTAGTCGCTCACCGTCATGTCCGGCGGCAGCAGCGGCCGCTGCGGTACGTAGGCAATCAGCCGGGCTAGCTCGCGCCGGCTGAGCCGCTCAGTCGGCCGGTCGCCGACGGTGACTGAGCCCGCGTAGGGCATCAGCCTGGCGATCGCATTAAGCAGGGTCGTCTTGCCGGCCCCGTTCGGGCCGATGAGCCCGAGCCACTCACCGTCGCGTACCTGGCCGTTGATGCTCTGCAGGGCGGTCGTGCCGCCGTAGCGGACGGTCAGCTCGGTGAAGCCGATCACGACAGATCCTGCTGCGAGCGCCGGGATCTCAGCACGAAGAGGAAGAACGGCGCGCCAGCCACCGCCGTGATCACGCCGATCGGGACTTCCGCCGGTGCCTGCACGGTCCGAGCGGCGACATCGGCAAGCACGAGGAAAGCGGCGCCGCCGATCATCGAGACGGGCAGCAGCACGCGGTAGCTAGGTCCGGCGGTGAGCCGGACGGCGTGCGGGACGATGATGCCGACGAACCCGATCAGCCCGCTGACCGCGACGGCAGCCGCGACGCCGAGGGTCGCCGCTATGACGACGATCAGCCGCAGCCGGTCCACGTTGACCCCGAGGCTCGTCGCCTCGGTCTCCCCCACGCGCAGTACATCCAGGAGCCTGCGGTGCACCAGCAGGGCGATCGCCGATACGGCCACGTACGGCAGGATCATCCATACGTCCGACCAGGTCGCGGCGGACAGCCCGCCGAGGATCCAGGAGTAGACGGTGGCGAGGGTCTGCGAGTGCTCCTGCTGAAGGTAGGTCTGGAACGCCGTCAGCATCGCCGCGACCGCGATGCCGGCTAGCAGGATCGACCCGGTGCCGCTGCGGCCCGCTACCGACTCGCCGCCCCGTCCCGCGCCCGCACC
>DATHPF010000272.1:0-21234 GCA_035484155.1 Streptosporangiaceae bacterium | reverse complement strand
CGGGAAGAGACCCTGGTTGTGCCTGGCGAAGCAGCTCAGGTCGAGGCCTGATAAAGATCACAATCAGATTCGGAACGGGCTCGACGGCGCCCGCCACCTCCTGGCGGGCGCCGTCGCCTACGTCCGCAGGAAACTGACGTCCTCTTCGGCCCCGTCCCAGACGACGGTGTGCTGCGCGGGGGTTGCGCGCGCAACCACTTTGCCGCCGCGCAGCACCAGCGTGCGCGGCGCGATCAGGCGCAGCGCGTCCGCCTCGGAGGGCGCATCGAAGACGACCAGATCGGCAGGCCCGCCGGTCCGCAGGCCGTAGTCGGGCAGGCCGAGCGCCGCGGCCGGATTCACGGTGATCATCTCGATCAGCCGGCGCAGCTCGCTATCGCCCGACATCTGGCCGTAGTGCGCAAGCACGAACGCCGCCTGGAGCGGGTCGCCGTAGCCGAGCGGATACCACGGGTCCATGACCGAGTCGTGCCCGATGCAGACGTTGACGCCTGCCGCCTGCAGCTCCTTGATCCTGGTGTGGCCGCGCCGGATCGGGCCGGTATCGAAGCGGCCCTGAAGCACGGAGTTGTCGAGCGGGTTCGTCACCATGTGCAGGCCCGCCCTGGCGATGTTGCTGATCAGCCGGTAGGCATAGGCGTTGTTGTAGGAGTGCATGGCGGTGGTGTGGCTCGCCGTGACCCGGCCGGACATGCCGCGCCGGATCGTCTCGGCCGCCATCACTTCCACGAACCGCGAGTGCTCGTCGTCGGTCTCGTCGCAGTGGATGTCGACCGCGAGGCCGTGCTCGTCGGCCAGCGCCATGGCGAACCTGACGGACTCGACACCGTCCTCGCGCGTCAGCTCGTAATGCGGGATCCCGCCGACCACGTCGGCGCCGATCTCGACGGCGGCGCGCATCAGCTCCTTCCCGCCGTCGAAGGAGAGGATGCCCTGCTGCGGGAACGCCACGAGCTGGAGATCGATCAGGCCGCGCACTTCCTCGCGCAGGTCGGCCAGCGCCCGCAGGGCTGTCAGCTGCGGGTCGCAGACATCGACGTGGCTGCGTACGTGCTGGACCCCGCACGCGAGCTGCCAGCGCAGGATCTGCCGCACGCGTGACTGCACGTCGTCATAGGTCAGGTCGGCGACGCGGTCCGCCCACACGGCGATGCCCTCGAACAGCGAGCCGGACACGTTCGGACGCGGCTGCCCGACGGTCAGGACGGCGTCCAGATGAATATGCGGCTCGACCAGCGGCGGGGTCACCAGCCGCCCGGCCAGGTCGAGGATCTGCGCCGCGGTCGTGTCCGCGCCGACGGCGGTGAGTACGCCCTGGTCGACGCCAAGATCGGTCAGCGTGTCCTGGCCCGCGATCCGGGCGTTGCGAAGGATCAGGTCGATCATGGGGCCATTCTCCGTGTCGGTCTGAACTGCCGTAGGAACTGTCCTGAGATAAAGGACAAAGTATGTACAAAGCATTATGGCCGTCGCTAGAGTCTCACCTCACCACTTCCATCGGGCACCCCCGCGCCGGGCGCTGCCCGCTCACCTCGGGGACGATCACATGGGGAATCTCAACTTCGCTCATAACGCGGGCTTTTCCTGGTACTGCATTCTGCTCATGGTCAGCGGCATCGCCATGCTGGTGATCGCCGTGCTGCGGAATCAGGCGGTGCAGCGCCGGGTGATCAGGGCGATCTTCGGCATCGGCTACTTCTGCTACGGCTTCTATCTGACCTTTCTCTTCTCCGGCGGCCACTACTTCCTGTTCTTCCAGGCCTTCCTCGTTCCCGTGCTGCTGATCGTGGACACGATCCGCAGCCAGACGTCGCGGCGCAGGGTGCGCCCGACCATGAGCGTCGGCGGCATGGGCGGCTTCGGCGGCGGCACTGTTGGCGGCGGCACTGTTGGCGGCGGCGGTATTGGCGACGGCGGTGTTGGCGGCCCCGGCCCGACTGGCTAGCCAAAGGCAACGCTAGCCCTGGGTGGTGTTGCCGGCCCGTCTAGTCCGGCGCACGAAGTATCGCTTGACGATGTATCGTCCGACGGACTAGCCTGCGGGCATGATGCATGAGCCGATCACCGGCGGCCAGCCCGCCGCCATGCCGCAAGCGCCCGCTCTGCCGTCGGGCACACCGCTCGGCCGTCGGGAGCTGATCACCCGATTGCTGGTCGGGCTGCTGCTCCCCGTCTCGATCCTGACCGCCCTGGTTGTCCTCTACGTGATGTCCTCCGCATCCGCGGCCGCGACGGGCGGCTGCGGTGGCGGCTGACCTAATCCGGCTAGCCGCGCCAGCCACGAGCCAGCCCGCCGCGGCTCCGCGCGCCGCCCGCGTCTGGCTCGCCGTGACGATCGCGGTGACGATTGGGGCCGTGGTGGCAGCCATCGCGCTGGCGCCGTCGGCGGACGCGCCTGCACCCGAAGGCCTGGCGTTCCTGCTTTTCCTGGGCTCATCGGTGCATGTCGCATCGACTGCCTGGTTCTACACAGTCCCTGACGTTCGCGCGCACATGCGCGAGCACAAGCCGAGGTACCTGTGGTGGCCGCTCGCGCTGATAACAGGAGCCGGCGCTATCGCCATGCTGGTGCCGCCTGCCGCTCTGGACTGGCTGCTCTTGCCGTATTTCGGCTGGCAGTTCTTCCACTTTCAGAAGCAGAACCTCGGCATTGCCGCGCTGGCGGCGGCATCGCGGGGCGTCGCACCGCTGCGGGGAGTCGAGCGCCAGGCGCTGACCGGCGCAGGCCTGGCCGGAATCGCGGGCCTGCTGGCGCGGCCGAGCCTGCTCCAGGTGCCGGTTCGGCCTCTCCTGGCGCCGCTGTTCCCGGCGGCCGTGATCACGTTCGCGGTCTTCGTCGCGGTCGGCGCCTGGTGCCTGGCCGCGCGCAGTCCGGCCCAGCGGCCGGCCGGATTCTGCGTCGTCTACCTCACCTCGCTGACATTCAGCCTGCCGGTGTTCGTCTTCACTTCGCCTTACGCCGCGGTGGCCGGGCTGACGATCGCGCACGGGCTCCAGTACTTGCTGCTCATGGGCTTGCTCGCGGCGGCAGGCCCGCGCACCGGGCGTCGGCTGGCTGGGCTGGCTGCGCTGTGCAATATCGCGTTGCTGGGCGGCGCAGCCCTCTCGATTGCGTCTGACCAGGCGGCTGGCGGGCCGGCTGTCCGAGTTCTGTTCGGGCTGTTCCTTGGTGCGGTGATGGCCCACTTCGTGGTCGACGCCGGCCTATGGCGGATGCGCGAGCAGTTCCCGCGATCATTTCTCCGGTCGCGCCTGCCCTATCTCGTCCGGGCCGCCGGATCAGCATCGAACCACCGTCCGCCGATCGATCGCCTGCCGATATAGGATGCTCACGTGCCAGATCCCGCCAGCACGCCGGCCCAGGCCGGATCGCTTGTCACGTTCGGCCGTTACGCCGGCCCGGCCACGCTCATCTTGTCCAGCCTGGCCGACGGCGCGAAGCACGGTTACGCGCTGACCAAGGACATCGAGGAGTTTGCCAGCGTCAGGCTGGCACCTGGGACGCTGTATGAGGCTCTCAGCCGACTCGAAAGCCAGGGCCTCATCGAGGCGCTCGCCAGCGAGGACCGGCGCCGCCCCTACCAGCTCACCGCGGCCGGAGCGCAGGCCCTCCGAGCGCATCTGGCCGATCAGCGCCGGGTGGCCGACGTCGGTCTCCGCCGCCTGGCTCGCAGCTGGGGCCCGGCGTGAAGCGGCCCGCCGATCCGGCTGCCCGTCGGGTCGTCCGGCTGCTGCGCTGGTACCCGGCGTCCTGGCGCGCCCGGTACGGCGAGGAGTTCGCTGAACTCCTGCTGGCCGAGCTCACCGAGCAGCCCCGCAGCGCTCGCCGGACAGCCAACGTCATCGCCAGCGGACTGCTCGCCCGGTGCACTGCGGCTGGGCTGACCAGCCACGAACTGCCGCCCGCCGAGCAGATCCAGACTGGCGCCGCCACGATGTGCGCCGCATTTGCCGTCTTCCTGACCTTCGGCGTGGCCATGCTGGCCCAGCTGGCCACCGGCTGGCAATGGGCTTCACCGCGATCGGCGTCGGCCGTGGCTGGCACGGTTGCGATGTCCGCCGGCGTCGCCGTCCTGCTGCTCATCAGCCTGGCCGCGGCCCTGCCAGTCGCGTGGGCTGTGGCCGTCGCCGCCATCGGTCACCGCGACGGCAGGCTGGCGAGGCCGGCCGGCCTGGCGCTTGCCTGCGCGGCTGCCCTGGCGATCGGCACCCGGCACTTTCAGAACTCGTGGCCGGGTACCGGCGGCACCGGCGCGCACCACCACCTTGTGCCGGCCGGGCTCGCGGCGTTCGGCTGGGCATGGACCCTGTCGGTCTCCTCGTTCTGGGCGCATCCAGCCTTGCTGGTGATCTTCCCGGTGGCAGAGCTGATCTGGATGCTGCTGAGCCCAGTCGCCGTGATCGCGCTGGTGGCCGCCCTCGTCACCGTCGTGCGGCGGCTCGCGCTACCGGGTGGCCTGCTGCGCTACCTGACGCAGCTGGCAGTGGCAGCCAGCGCGGCCGCGGTGCCGTTCCTGGCCGGCGCGGCCAGCTGGGTGCTGGGGTCCGGGCCGGGTCAGGCCGGACTGTTCAGACCGGGCCTGGTGGACGGCGCAGACCTGCTGATGATGGCGCTGTCGCTGGTGGTGGCCCTTCGGCTCAGCCTCGCCCTGCTGCACGCTCGAAGGCAGCTGCCAGCCGCAGACTAAGACCCTGGTTGCGCTTGGACCCCTATCAGGGTTGACCCCGATAACTTCCGGCCTCCAGACCAGGGTTGGGCCAGGGCTAGTCCGGATCGACCGGCGTCCTTGGCGGCGGCAGTGTTGAGACATGAACACAAGCACTGCGGTGAACGGAGACCGATCACAATGCCGTTGATCATTGCCCTTGTCCTCATGGCTATCGTGGCCGTGGCCGTCCTCAGTTTCACCCTCCACTTCCTGTTCTCCCCGTGGCTGCTGGTGGCCATCGGCATCCTGGTCTTGATCAAGTTCCGCCCCCGCCGCTCCCGCCGCTAGGGCACTGACCGTCAGCCGGCGGGGTAGCCTACTTCTTCGATCTTGCGTCCACGACGGTCGTCACCAGGCCCGTCTCGACGTCATAGACATGGCCGGAGACGAAGACCTCCGGAGAGACCTCGTCGGCCCACAGCACCCGCTGAACGTCGGTCCGGACCGTCCTGGCCGGATCCAGGACCGGCGTGTCTGCGAGGGCTCTCTCATCGATGCCGACCCGCTGGGCGAAGCCATGCCGGAGATCGTCATCAGCAAGCAGGGTCGATCCGCAGTCGGTGTGGTGAATGATCGCGACCTCGAAGTACGGGCCACCCGGTGCCTTCGTCTCCACCAGGTAGCTGACATAGGCGATGTCGCGGATGATGGCCGGTGTGATCCGGCCGCCGATGTTCCGCTGCACGAGGGCCTCGCCCAGCTTGATCCCGAGCGTCTCAGCCGGGTCGACCCGACAGTCGATGCAGATGACGATGTAAAGGTTCAGCCTCGGGAGGAAGGGAACCGGCATGTTCCGCCGGGCGTCAGTGCTGGCGAAAGCGCGGTTGCGGTCAAGAAGCGGCGCGATGTTGGACACAGTTTGCCCGCCTTCCCCTGATTGCGAAGCGGCTGCAGATGATGCGGTCCCTGCTGGGCAGTGGCTGGCATCAGAGCGCATTAGTTCCATGTTTGATCGCGTGCCAAACCGCGACGGTCCCCGCCCTTCCGGTTCTCATGCCACTCAGTCAGGATCAGAATCAGACGCTGCTGGACCAGAACGGCATAGGGGTACAGGTGTGGCAAACGACGGTGCACGTGGAGCGGACGGTTGCGGTCGAGGCGCTGCCGGAACGAATTTGGTCCCTTCTGCGTAGCGCTGCCGCCTGGTCCGCCCTGCCCGACGTCACCTACGCCTTCGACATCGCCGGGTCACCGCGTGGAGTTGGTCACGTGATCGTCGCTACTGGGGCGGCACTGGATAGCGTTGGCAGCCGCCTGCTCGACGTACTGACGGTGTGCGCTGAGGTGCCTGGGCAGATGATCTCCGCGCGGAGCGCCGCTCGGTCGGGGCAGGAATGCGTCTACGTCTTGTCCATCGACTCAGGTCAGCGTGATGTCAAAGTTCGGGCAGCCGTCCGCCAGGCTTGCGCACGGCCCGCGAAGACCTATGAACAGGAGAGGCAGCAGAAGAGGCTCAGTCACTGGCTTAGAGCGTTGCAGGCCATCCTGGATGGCCGGGCATCATGGCCGGCCGAGGGCCTGTCGGCGGAGATACAGGCGGTATATGCGGCGCAAGCCGAGGTCACGGATCCCGTCAGCGTATCGGCCGAGGTTCTGATCAAGGCACCGGCCGCGATGGTGTGGCAAGCCATACGGTCGCTCGAGGCAAAGCGCTTGGCTCTGCAGGTTCCCTACGTGGGCTGCGTGCCCGGCACGCCACAAGGCGCGATCGGCGAGATACGGTATGTCGTCCACCGTCATGCCGACAACGAGCTGCACGTCGGCATGACCGTCGTCCGCGAACTCGTGGCCGAACGCTGCGTTCGCGAGCAGTCGGTGGGTAGCCTGCACGACGAGCTGGGTTACGTCGTGGTGCCGGTGGGCGAGGGAACCAGGCTCGAAGTGGTCAGCCGCGTGCCTGTCCAGCAGTTTGACGGCGGCGAAGATCGCCTGAGGACCTATGAGGGACGATTGCGCAGGCGGCTGGACAGCTATCGGGCGCTGATCGAGGAACAACCCGGGTGGCCAGCGGATCCGCTGACCTGAGATCGGGATGGCTCGCGGCTAAGTGCCCCGGTGGTGCGGACGCATGCGGGCTGCGGTCGGCATCCCGCTAGGTCAAATGGAGCCGTCCTCCACCGCCCGCGTGATCCAGGGGACGACCTCGTCGAGCATCTGATCGAGGGTCGTGGTGGCCTCGAAGCCGAGGACCCGCTGCGCCTTGTCAGTAGCAGGCACCCGGCGCTGGACGTCGTAATCAAACGGGTCATCGTGGATCAGCCGCAGCGGCGCGTCGGCCCCCTTGATCTTCCTCCAGAGGACTTCCGCAAGCTGCGTCACCGAGGTCCCCTCGGCAGTGGACAGGTTGAAATCGTCGTTCTCGGCTTGCGGATGGGCCATCGCGGTGACGATGCCGCGGGCCAGGTCGCCGCCATAGGTGTAGTGCCGTACCTGGTCGCCCGAGCCGAGGATGTGCAGGGGGTCCTGCCCCTTGACGATCTTCTGTACCAGGTCGGGGACAACATGGCTCATGGCCAGCTTGACGTTCCCCGAGAGGATCTCCTTGTCGCCCAGTGCCCGGCTCTCACCGATGCCGACGCAGTTGAACGGTCGCACGATGGTGAACGGGAGCTTGTACTGGTCGAAGGCGGCGCGGGCGAAGTACTCCACGGCCAATTTCTGGAATCCGTACGAAGAGAGCGGCGGCGGGATCTGCAGCTCCTGGCCTTCGCCGGACGGCCAGTCGGTCGCGCTCTCGAACACCATCGAGGACGACAGGTAGGTCACCTTTTGCAGGCGGCCGTCTCGGTTCGCGGCGATGGCCGCATCGCACGATGCGGCGATGATTCGCTCGTTAGTGGCCAGCAGGTCGTAGGGGTAGGTGTGGAAGTAGGAGATCCCGCCGATCATGGCTGCGCCCGCGATGAAGTGCTCGCAGTCGGACAGCAATTTGGTCATGAGGTCGACGTCGCGCGCGTCACCTTCGACAAAGTTGTAGCGCGGATGGTCGTCGTACGACTTCTTAACCGGTCCGTACTTGGAGAAGTTGTCGATTCCGACGACCTCATACCCCCGGCCGAGGAGTTCCTCGACTACGTACCCGCCGATGAAGCCAGCCGAGCCGCTGACTAGGACCTTCTCCATCTTTTTACTGATCCCTCTCCAGTTGTCCTGCTGATGCTGCCGGCTGCGGCAGGGTCGACTGCGATCCGCGGGCCTGCCCGGTCCGCGCGCGGATCTCCTCGGCAGTGAGCTGGCGGCCGAACGCGAACCAGTACCAGTGAAGGTACTTCGGTATCCACCGGGCGACGCGGAAGGTCGAGACCCCGGCTTGCCGGTCCAGCCAGATGGTCGGAATCTCGGCAACGGGCAACCGCATCCGTCGTGCCTTGGCGGTCAGCTCGATGCCGATCTCGAAGCCTGTCCGGGAATCTATGCCGACCTGGCGGACGAAATCCGCGGAGTACGCCTTGAATGAGTTCGTCGCATCCCTGGTCCCCACGTGCGTGAGCATCCGCAGGGACCGGCCAGCCGTCCTGGACAGCAGTCCCTTCAGGTACGGGCCGCCGACCTGCTGGCCGCCCGGCATGTACCTGGACGCCGCGGCCACCGCTACGCCGCGTTCCACCAGGCGGACCAGGTCATGGATCTGGCGTGCGTCGTCGCAACCGTCGGCCATCGTGACCACCACCACGGGCGCAGCGGCAGCGTCGACTCCGTACCTGATGGCGTTCGCCGGGCCGCGGCCATAGGTATTCACCAGGTACTTCAGGCGCGGTTCTTTCTCGGCGTACTCGCAGACGACCGGGATCGTGCTGTCGTCTTCTGAGTCGACCACGATCAGCACCTCCGCTGGCAGCAGCACCGACTCGAAGATGCGATCCAGGACAGGGATCACGTTGCGGCCCTCGTTATAGGCCGGGACGATCAGCGAGACCCGCGCGCTGGGCATCGTCACACCTGCACACCCAGCCCGAGGCTGTTCCAGATGTCGGCGGTCGGCTTGCCGGTCACCAGGCCTTCGTATTCGGGATGAGGTGCGCCGACAATCAGCAGGTCAGACTCGGCGATCACGTCGGCGAGCGGCAGCAGGCCGGGGTCGGTCGTCACGTACGGATCCGTGCACAGCACTCGCTTGGCCTTGAACGCCAGGATGCGCTTCAGCTTGTAGGACAAGCTTGAGCGGACGTCATCTGAGCCGCCCTTGAAGGCCATGCCCAAGATGCCGACCGTCATGGCCGGCAAGTTATGTTCCTGCTCAAGCCGGTGCACCAGGTAGAGCGGCATGCCTTCATTGATCGCCATCGCCGTGTGCCCGAGCGCGAAGTTGTTGTTGTTATACGCGGCGAGCTGCAGCGTGTCCTTGAAGAGGCACGGCCCGGCAGCGAACCCGGCGCCAGGCAGGTCCGCGGCCCGGGGATAGTCCAGCATCAGGCCCTGGCGGATGCGCTCAAAATCAAGTCCGCGGTCGTTGGCCATCATGTACAGCTGATTAGCCGTGGCGAACTTCACGTACCGCCACACGTTAGTGAACAGCTTGGCCAGTTCAGCTTCCTCTGGCTCCATCTCGACGATGGTGTCCGTCAGCCGCCTGAACAGGGCCGCGGCCCGCGCCGCGCCGCGATCGGTCCGGCTCGACACAATCTGCGGCAGGCTAAACAGCTCGGTCATCGCCTTGCCCTCGGCGATCCGCTCGGGGCAGAAGGCTACGTCCACGTCGCGTCCGAGCGCAGCGACCGTGCGCTCGACATGAGCGGTCACGCCTGGGTAAACGGTGCTCCGCAGGATCAGAATCTGGCCATCTTGCAGATACTGAGCACATGCCTCGATTGCCCGGCCAACCGCGCCGTGGTCAGGGTTCAGGTGCTCATCAACCGGCGTGCCGATCACCACTACCACGTTCTCAGCGGTGGCCACGATGGCCGGATCGGCCGATGCTCGCAGCCGGCCGTCCGACAACGCCTGCTTCAGTAGATCGTCCGCCCCAGGCTCGGCGAAGGGCAGCAACCCATCGTTGACCATGCCCACGGCGGCAGCGCTGACGTCGTAAATGCCGACCCGGGCGCCGCGGCTCGCGAACGCAATCGCCAGCGGCAGGCCTACGTGGCCGCAGCCGCCGATCACTACCACGTCAAGCTCGAAGGCGTCCATCATCAGGGGATCATATCGGCACGCTGGCCGAGTCGTGGCAGGGGTATATATTTTCTGCTGCCATCTATGCCTCGTTATTTACTATTCGTAGTATTTGCGACTATTTAGACTGGAACGAGAAGCCAGTTCGCCAGTCTGCTGTCATCTGTGACCTGCTACTACCCAGTCAGGCCAGCGCGGATGCGCGCGGCGGTCGCTGCTCAGCCAAGCGCGAGCCTGGCGATGCCGAGGTCAGCTAGCCCGCGTTCATCGGCAGGCGACAGAGCGGTCCGGCCGGTCAGCCGGGCGACGAGACCGATGCGGCCGCAGCCAAGCTGGGCGCTGACTCGCTCCGCACCGCCGCTCGGCACCAGCAGATCCGTCAGGATCACTGCGGCCTGATCGGTCAGCCACGGCTCGCGGTGCAAGCCGATGGCCACGTCCAGCCCGTGCACGCCGAGCTCGACGACGCGAGTGCGAGCGAAGTCAGTCAGCAGCATCGGGTCGCCGTGCCGGGTACGGACGGCTCGGTCGGCACGCGCCGCCATGAGCAGGTCGGCCGAGGCCGCGGATCGCCGGTCGAGCTCGGCGGCCAGGGCGGGCCCGCCGCCCGCTGCCAGCTGCTCGGCCAGGCCCTGTGCGGTCGCAATCCGGTCGGCGTTCGTGGTAGCCGAGAATCTCTCATCGGGCCGGTAGTAACCCGCGGTACTGACCAGACCGCCGCCCGTGGGCTCGGGTTCGGCGAGGGCCTCGCGGATCCGGTCGGCAGCGATCAGAATGTGACACACCAGTTCGCCGACCGTCCACGGCGGGCACGGGCTGAGCCGGCCAAGATCAGCGCCGTCCAGCCCGGCCACCACCCGGGATAGCGCAGCCGCTTCTGAGGTGAGCGCGTCGGTGATGTCCTTCCGGGGCATGTGCTGCACCTTAATGGGAGAGGATGTCCAGGGCGATGGCGATAGTCGGCCGTGCAGATGAAACCATCGACGGATGAGGCTGTCGCGGCGACGGCCGTCGGAGCCTGCCCTCCAGGGCCCGTCGGCGGTACCTGACGGGCCGGCGGCCCCGCCCGGGGGACCCGTCGCCCGGCGACCGAGACTGCCCAGTTTGACCACCCGAGCTGGCAAGACCGCAAACCTCACGGCAGGGCTCGTGGTCGAGGATCAGCTCGAGCCTCGCATCCGGATACCTACGGACCTGCTGCGGTGCCTGACGGCATTGATCGAGATGGCGCTGCTTTTCGGCCTCGGGCTACTAGCCAGAGCGACCACGACGGGCGTCGAGGTCGATGTCGTCGGCGCCAGTCAGCATCTGGCCAGAGGGCTGGTTGCGCCGCTGCACTCCTTGGCCTTCATCGCGCTGCTCGTGCTGCCCGTCGCGCTCGCGGTCAGGCTCGTGCTGATCGGCCAGCTGCGGCGACTCGCCGAGGCGACCGCCATCGGACTTATCGCCGGCGGAGTGGCGGTCGCCGGTGATGCGATCCTCAAGCTGGGCTCGCTGACTCAGGCCTATGACGCGCTCGCCAGGAGCGGTGCCCCTAGCGGCTCGATGACGCTCGACCCGTACCTCGCCGGCCTCGCCGCCTTCCTGACAGTGATCGGGATGGCGGACCGACGGCGGTGGCGCATCTGGTTCTGGCTGGCTATCGGCTTCTACTGCCTGACTAGCCTCGCCCTGGAGCACGAGACCTCGACCGTGCTGTCGTTGCTGATCACGCTGCTGCTCGGCGCGGCCATCGGATCCGGGCTTCGGTACGCCATCGGCACAAACACCGACCGGCCGACCGCGGCGGAGATTGCCGCCGCGGTAAGCCTGGCCGCAGAGCCGATAGTCGAGATCCGCCGCGCCCCGGACACCCGGACCGATAATCGCCGGTACACCGCGGTCGGCGCTGATGGCGCGCGCCTCGACGTCATGGTCTTCGACCGGGACCAGCAGGCCGCCGACGCGCTCTACCGCATTTACCGGCGCCTGCGCCTCACCAGCCAGGCGTCCCGCAGCGCTCCGGTCACCGTGAGTCGCGCGATTGAGCGAGGCAGCCTCATGGCTTACGCCGTGGAGGATGCCGGCGTAGCCACGCCGCGGCTGCGCGCCGCCGTGCGCGTCGGGCCAGAGGCAGGCGCCATCGCGACCACCCATCCTGAGGGGATCACGCTCGCTGACTATCCCTCGCCTACGGATCACCAGCTTGGCCGCGTCTTCGACGCGGTGTGCACGCTGCACCGGCGCCGGGTCACGCATCGCTCGCTGACCGCCGATCACATCATGCTGACCGGCGCCAAGCAGGACGCGGTCATGCTTCTGCATCCCAGTGACGGCGATGTCGCTGCGAGTGATCTCCAGCTCAGGCTGGATCTCTCCCAGCTGACCGCGACCGTCGCGCTGCTTGTCGGCCCCGAGCGAGCCGCCAGCCTGGCCCGGATCAAGCTCGGCCAGGCGGCTGTGGCCAGCCTGGTGCCGCTGCTTCAGCCCGTCGTGTTGCACCGTTCGACAAGGACGGCCCTGAGGCGGCACAAGGACGTCCTACCCGCATTGCGCAAGGGGCTGCTCGGTAGCGGCTCGCAGACCGATGTTCCGCCGGTGCAGCTAGAGCGGATCCGGTTGCGCAGCGTTCTCACCCTCGTCGCGTCGATCTTCGCGGCGTACATTCTTATCGGACAGTTCGGTAGCCGCAGCTTCTCGAAGGTGCTCAAGCACTCCGACTGGCGGTGGGTGCTTGTCGCGCTGGCCCTGTCCGCGGTGACCTACGTCGGTGCGGCCTTCTCGCTGTCGGGTTTCGTTCTGGAGAAACTCAAATTCGTCCGGACCCTCCTGGCCCAGCTCGCCGGCTCGTTCGTCACTCTCGTCACGCCCGCCGCTGTCGGCGGTGTCGCGCTGAACATCCGGTACCTGAACAAGTCCAAGGTGGCGCCGGCTGATGCGGCGTCCAGCGTCGGCGTCTCTCAGGTCTTCGCGTTCGCGCTCCACCTGCTGCTGCTGGTCATCTTCATCACGCTGACTGGCGGCTCAAGCAGCACGTCGTTCCGGCCACCGACCTGGGCGTATATCGCGCTCGCCGTGCTCGTCGCCGTGGTCCTCGTCGTCCTGGCCCTGCCCGCCGGACGGCGGCTGGTGCGGTCCAGGGTGGCGCCGGCCCTCGGCCAGGTCATCCCGCGGCTGCTTGACATCGCTCAGAAGCCAGGCAAGCTCGCCGAGGGCATCGGCGGAGCCTTGCTTCTAACGTTTGGCTACATCCTCTGCCTGGACGTATCTCTGCGCGCCGTCGGCAGCCACGCGAACTTCTTCCCCATCGCGGTCGTCTATCTCACCGGCAGCGCGCTTGGCTCGATCGTCCCGACGCCGGGCGGCCTCGGTGCCGTGGAGGTCGCGCTGTCGGGCGGCCTCACTACGATCGCCCACGTGCCCGGCGCGTTTGCGCTGAGTGCGGTGCTGCTCTTCCGCCTGATCACGTTCTGGCTGCCGATCCCCATCGGCTGGGTCGCGCTGAACTATCTGCAGCGACGCGACGCGCTCTAACGCCAAGCGCAGGACTAACGATGGCCGCGAGGGCGGCTCGTCGAGGTTTCCCCGCTACCGTGCGCGCAAAACGGACAAGGCGGACGCTCGCTCGTAGTCGACGTGACCCGGTGACCACAGGCGTCTGCAGTCAGGCGATCAGGTCAGCCTGGCTACCGCGAGCGCGGCCGCCAGCAAGACGATGCTCCAGGACATGGCGCGCAGGGCCCGCTCCAGCGGCTCGAGTAGCCGACTGGCGCTCAGCGTGAGCGTGTCGCCGTCAGCAAGGGTGACGACGCCCGTCACTCCGGTCGCCCGCCGGCGCAGCAGCCGCGCCGGGGTGCTGAGGCTGCGCTGGGCTGCCGACAGGGCAAACGCGCCGGCCGCGGCCAGCACCGAGCCGAGTGAGATCCTGCCGGTCTGCGCCACGTACGACGTCAGGAGCGGGAAGGCGCCCCAGGCGACGGCGAATCCGGCATCGGTGTGCACGATGCCGCCGAAGAGCTCGGCGTTGTAGGCAATGACGAGCAGCGGGCCGGCCAGCAGGAACGGGATGAGAACCCACCCGACGTGCAGCGTGCCGACCACGCCGAGGACGACCGCGCCAGCCAGCGCGACGCCGGCCACGATGAGCAGCGCCGCATCCGGGATCTGCGTCCGCAGCGGGCGGCCGTGAAACTCATCCAGCGCGTGCGCCGCGAGGCCGACCGCGAGGAAGAAGGCGCCTAAGGTCGCGATAAGCGGGACGAGCTGCACATGCGGCGCTAACGTGGCGCCGATGACGACGTAGGCGAGGTGCCAGGCCGTGTACGGCGGATGCAGCAAGGTCCACCATTCACGCCATCGGCCGGGGCCCGCCGCGTAGAACGCGGGCCGCCCAGCTGCCGCTGGCGCCGACGTCTCTGGCCCCGGCCCGCCACCGGCCTGCCCATCACTCACCAGCGCGAGTTCCCCACATGACTAGCCCGCCGCCCAGGCTCATTACCCGGTAGCCCACGTCGCGCAGGCCCGCCTGCTCCCAGGCCCGCACTGTCCAGTCGACCGGATAGCGCTGGTAGTGCCCGGCGATGCTCGGGCCGAGGAACCGGCCGACGTCGTACCACTCCCGGCCGCCAGTGAGCAGGCCAGCCACTGGCAGCACCAGCCACGTGTACAACCGCCACCAGAACCGCCAGAACGCCGACGGGGGAGCGAGGAACTCCAGGCTCGCCACGGTCCCGCCCGGCTTGACCACCCTGGCCAGCTCCGTGAGCGTGGCTTGCGGATCGCTCACGTACCGGAGCAGATAGGTGAAGGTGAGCGCGTCCACGGACGCGTCCGGCAGCGGCAGCAGCTCGGCGCGGCCGGACACGAGGGAAACGTGGTCGCTGGCGCCGGCCGCGACGACATTGCGCGCGCCCTGCCGGAGCATCTGCTCGGTGAGGTCCAGTCCGATAACTCGCGCGCCGGTGCGCTCGGCGATCTGCAGCGAGACTCCGGCCGTTCCGGCGGCCACATCGAGCACTACGATGTCGCGGCGGCCGGCCGTCGCCTGTGGCATGAGCCGGTCGACCATGGCGCGCCGCCAGCGGCCGTTCTGGCCGAAGGACAGCCACTCCGCGAGCCGGTCGTAGCGCGCAGGCAGCGGCGCGAACAGTTGTCGGGCGAAGCTGTTGCGGTGGTCGAGGGCAGGACTCTGCACGGCATCTCCTCAGTGGCCCTTGATCACCGTAGCCCAGGACAACGCTCGGTGCGAAAGTCCGCGCCGGCAGCGCTCAGGCAGGCCTGAAGCGGAGGGCAGACCATACGTCGTCGAGCGCCACTTGCCGTACTGGCCGGACGCCGAGGTCAGCGACAGCCCTGGCGAGGGTGTCTCGATTGATGTCCGTGCCCAGCTGGCCGCCTTTGGGATAAGCAATCCAGGCGAGCCTGTCCTCGCGGGCCGCATCGATGGCGGGTTTCGCGGCCCCAGCGAGCTCGGCCGCGAGCGTTACGAAGGCGATGACCGCATCGGCTGCGGCCGAATTGGTGGCTTGCGGGCCGAGGTCGGACAGGTCGGGCCCGTCCGGCCTGGGCGCCACCACGGCGATAACGGTGCCGGGCTTAATCTGGAGCTTGGCGGCTAGGTCCACAGGTTCAGTATGGACGCTCGCGACAGCCGGCTGCTGGCATCAGGGCGACGAGCAGTCAGTATTGGACCGTGCCAGAGTACGTCCTTGATCATCATCAGGAAGGCGAGCGGCAGCGGCTGGCGCTGATGTCACGGTTGCTGGATCCGATGCACCGCCGCCACCTTGACGAACTCGGCGTCGAGCAAGGAGCGCGGACGCTCGAGGTCGGCTGCGGCAATGGCTCGATGTCCGCCTGGCTTGCCGAGCAGGTCGCGCCCGGCGGGCGCGCGGTCGCGGTAGACCTGGACCTGTCGCTGGCGCACGTCCGCGCCGCCGGGCTTGATGTCCGCCGGGCGGACATTCTGGCCGGGCCGGTGCCACCGGGAGGATTTGACCTGGTGACTGCCCGCGCTGTATTGCATCATGTCGCCGACATCGACGCAGCGGTGGCGAACCTGGTGGCCAGCGCCCGTCCAGGCGGGGCAATCCTGCTGATCGAGCCGGACTTCCTCCCCGTCTCCGCTGCCGAGCCGGCCGAGACCCGGGAGTTCTGGGCTGGCTGGCTGGCCTGGTCGCGCGAGCAGGGAATCGACTACTTCGCCGGCCGGCGGCTGCCAGGGATTCTCGCCCGGCACGGACTAGCGGACGTCGGGGCTACCGCCGAGACGGCGCTGTACAACGGCGGCTCGCCATGGGCGATGTACTGGCAGCAGACCATCAGTGAGCTGCGGCCCCGGCTGGAAGACTCCGGCAAGCTCGAGGGCCGGGTCATCGACGCTTTCCTCGAGCGGTGCGCCGACCCCGCGTGGTGGACGCAGACCATTGCCTTCACCGCGGTGCACGGACGCGTGCCCGGTCGCGAACCGGCGACTCGCCCGGCTCAGTAACCTTGCGCCATGGGCGAGTCGACGGACACCAACGCGGCAATCTGGCAATCGGGGGAGGTCGTCCAGACCTTCGTGGCCGAAGCACAAGCCAGTGAGCGGAAGCGGGCGCCGCAACGGCGGCTCATGGCCGACCTCCTGCCCTTCGGCGCGCAGGATGCGTTCACGTTCCTGGATCTGGGCGCCGGGACCGGCGCCGCGTCGCGCGCGATCCTTGAGATTTATCCGGGCAGCACCGCGATACTCGCTGACTTCTCCGCCGAGATGATGCTCGCAGGCGAGGACGAGATGCGGCCGTTCGCGGGGCGCTACCGCTATGTCGAGTTCGACATGACGACCGGGCAGTGGCCGGCGGCGATACCTGCGGCGCTCGACGCAATCGTGACGTCCATGTGCGTGCACCACCTCACCGACGAACGCAAGCAGGGCCTGTTCGCCGAGATCTTCGGCCATCTTGCCCCGGGCGGCTGGTACCTCAACTACGACCCTGTGCGGGCCACGGATCCGGTGGTGGAGGCCACCTGGGAGCGCGTCAGCGACCGGGAAGACCCCGAGGCGGCCGCGAAACGGCTGCACCGCTCGCCACAGCAGCAGGCCCGCTGGGACAACCACGTCCGCTTCATCATCCCGCTCGACCAGCAGCTGGAATACCTGCGGTCGGCCGGCTTCCGCGGTATCGACGTCTACTGGAAGCGGCTGGAGGGCGTCATCTATGGCGGGTACCGGCCGGCCTCGCCGCTGACACGCGGTGACGGAGATTGAGTCCGTGACAGCAAGTCTCCGCCAGGCCATCGATGCCACGACCGTCGAGATGCTCCGCGCGCGTGGCAGCTTCAAATGGACAGCACCAGGACCCGACGGGTTTGGCGCGGCAGTGGCGGAGATGGACTTCGGTGCCGCGCCGCCGATCCTTGAGGCGCTCGCCGGGCTGTCTGCCAGCGCGAGCTTCGGCTACCTGCCGCCGCCACTGGCTGACGAGCTTGGCGTCGCATGTGCGGACTTCGAACGGAGACGCTACGGCTGGGATCTCGATCCGGCCCTGATCCACGCCGTCCCGGACGTGGTGAGGGGGCTGGAGCTCGCGATCACGCGCTTTTCGCGGCCCGGCTCGCCAGTCATCGTGCCGACCCCGGCCTACATGCCGTTCCTCACCGTGCCCGGTTTCCTCGGCCGCGAGATCATCCAGGTGCCGATGCAAGCTGACGACGGCTTCTTCACCCTCGACCTCGACGCGGTCGAGGATGCGTTCCGGGCAGGCGGCCAACTGCTCACATTCTGCAACCCGCACAACCCGCTCGGCCGCGTCGCCGGCCTGGAGGAGATGATTCAGCTCGCCGGCGTCGTCGAACGGCACGGCGGCCGGGTCTTCGCCGATGAGATCCACGCGCCGCTCGTCTATCCGGGCACTCGCCACATCCCTTACGCATCCACCTCCGAGGCGGCAGCGTCCCACACGCTGACCGCGACGTCCGCCGCTAAAGCCTGGAACGTGGCCGGGCTGAAATGCGCCCAGGTCATCCTCACCAGCGAGCCGGACCAGCAGCGGTGGGAGGACATGGAAACCTTCGCCACGCGAGGCGCAAGCAATCCGGGCGTCGTCGCGACCATCGCCGCCTACCGGCACGGCGGTGCGTGGCTGGATGAGGTCATCGCCTACCTCGACGACAGCCGCCGCCTCCTGGCCGACCTGGTCGGCCGCTACCTGCCTCAGGTGCGCTATCGCCCGCCGGACGGAACCTACCTCGCTTGGCTCGATTGCACCGCGATGCACCTGCCGGAATCCCCGGGCGCGCTCGTCACTGACCGCGCGCACGTGACGGTCGTTGACGGTCCCGCCTTCGGTGACGCCGGCGCAGGCTCGTTCCGGTTCAACTTCGCCACCCCGCAGCCGATCCTCGTCACGATGGTCGAGCAGATCGCGTCGGTCCTGACTCCCCGCTAACGCGGCTGCGGTTACTGATCGAGCGTCGCCATGACTCGCGCGGCGGAGACGGCGTCGAGCAGCCGCCGGTAGTCCTGCTCGTTCTGGTCGGCGTAGGCCATCGCGAAGTCGGCGATGGCATGGTCGAAGTCCTCGCCCGTGCCGAGGTAGCCGGAGATTACGGCGGCGCGCCCGGTCCGCGCGTGGGCACGCGCGAGCGCCCAGCCACAGAGCCTGCCGTAGTAGCTGAGCTGGAGCGGATCCATCAGCGGAACGCTCATTGCGCCCTTCATGTCGCGCAGCTGCCGGACGTAATACTCCTTGGATGCTGCCTGCGGTCCGCCCTTGGATCCCGTCACGCTGGCCCCGAGGCCCGTCGTCCAGCCGAGGAAGACGTCGCCTGAGCCCTGCGTCAGCTGCTGGCCCCTGACTACCCGCTCCCCCTGGTGCTGGTACTCGCTCTTGCCCGCGAACGGGGCTAGCACCGACTCTTGCGCCTCTTTCAGCTGGAGGAACAGTGGCTCATCCGCACGGTCACCGAGCAGCAGCAGGATAAATGCCTCGGTACCAACCGAGCCGACACCGACGACCTTGCGCGCGAAATCGCCGAAGTAGTAGCGCCGCAGCACCTGGCGCCGGTCCTCGTCCAGCGTGTCCTGGTACTGCGCGATGGCGTGGCGAAGCTCTTCCAGGATGCCGGGGTCGCGCTCGATCGGATAGCGAACGATCACCGGATGCGCTGGCCTGATCCGGTACTGGCCGTCGACCTGATCGCACATCTTCAGGAACGCGCTCAGGCTGGTGCGGCGATGAGCCTTCTTGATATCGCGGTGCCGGCGCCGCACGGCGGCCTTGGGCTGAGCCGCGTCAAACAGGTGGGTGACCTTGTTGACATCAACCCTGGAGTACCAGAGCTCAAGGAACCGCATCGCCGCGTAGGTTGCCATCTCGGTGCGGTAGCTGCGGACCGCGGCACGCGCGGCGTCGCGAGCGTCCCGGTCCCTGAACTCCTTGTCGCGGGCGGCAACGACGAGACTGGCCGCCAGCCGCTTGACATCCCACTCAAACGGCGCCGGCAGCGTCTCGTCGAAGTCGTTGACGTCGAACACCAGCCGCCGGTCAGGTGCCGCGAACATCCCGAAGTTCAGCAGGTGGGCGTCACCGCAGGCCTGCACCCGGATGTCCGTCGTCGGCGTATGCGCCAGGTCCCAGGCCATCGCAGCGGCAGCACCCCGGAAATAGGCAAACGGCGAGGCAACCATGCGTCCATGGCGGATCGGGATCAGGTCCGGTACCCGGGTCCTCGCCTGCTCCTCGAGAATCGCGACCGGATCTGGCCGGTCCGCGGGCGGCGTCCACTCCGCATGACTTGAACGGCCCACCAGTCGGCGTTGCTCGCGGCCACGGACCCGCCACTCGTCCGGCATGAGCAGCTCATGCGGCGGCGCGAGAACGCCCGGCGACATTCTGCTCATGAGGTCACCGTCCCCCGATCGTGACCGCGGACAGACAGCCCGTGACCCGATACTACGGTGACGGCATCGTCACCTACGGTTGCGGGGGACCTAACCCTGGCCGGCGGCGAAGCGGACAGGCATGTGCTTGAAGCCGTTGACGAAGTTGGACCGGAGCCTGCTGACCTCGCCGTCGGGCGCGATGCCGGGCATCCGCTCGGCCAGGGCCGTCAACAGCACCCGCAGCTCGAGCGCGGCCAGGTGCCGGCCCAGGCAATAGTGCGGGCCGCCGCCGCTGAAGCCCACATGGGGGTTCGGGTCGCGGCCGATGTCGAACTCCTGCGGCCCGGCGAAGACATCCTCGTCCCGGTTGGCTGAGGTGAGGAAAGCCACCACTTTGTCTCCCGCAGCGATTCGCTGGCCGCTCAGCTCGGTATCGCGGATCGCAGTGCGGCGGACCAGGTTCGCCGGGCTGACCCAGCGGACAATCTCCTCGGCGGCTGAGGCCGCCAGCGCCGGGTTGGCGACCAGCCGCTGCCATTGGTCGGGGCGCTCGAAGAAGGCGAGCATCCCGCCCGAAGCGGCATTGCGGGTGGTCTCGTTGCCTGCGACGGTCAGCAGCAGGAAGAAGAAATTGAACTCCAGGGTGGTCAGCTCCTGGCCTGCGTCGTCGGGTTCTAGCAGCTGCGTCACGATGTCGTCGCGTGGCTGCTTCCTGCGGCTTTCGGCCAGCTCGCCCGCGTAGGCGTACATCTCCATCACGGCTTGCATCTGCTCGGCCGGCGAGGCTGCCATCTCCACGTCATCGAAGCCGACCGCGCGGTTGGACCACGTGAAGATCCGGCCCCTGTCCTCGGCTGGCGCCCCGACCAGCTCGCAGATCACTTGCGTCGGCAGCGGCGCCGCGATCTCCGTGACGAAGTCCGCCTCGCTGTGACCCGCGATGTCGTCAAGGAGGTCATGGCATATCTGGGTGATGTGCTCCTCCAGCCGCCCGATGATCCGCGGCGTGAACCCCCTGTTGACGAAGGCGCGCTGCCTGGTGTGCTGTGGCGGATCCATGTTGATCATCATGGAACGCATGCGCTCCACCGCCATGTCTGGCCACTCCTTGAACACGGCAGTGCGGCGGGCCGACGAAAAGATCTCGGGGTGCCGGGTGACCTGCGCGACGTCCTCGTGCTTGGTCACCGCCCAGAAGCCGGGCCAGCCGGCGCCGCCGCCGTCGGCGTGCCAGAACACCGGCGCGTGCTCGCGCAGCCAGGCGAACTGCTCGTGCGGGGCGCCGCTGCGCTGGTAGATATCAGGATCAACAAGGCTGATCTCTCGCCGGATCGCCATCGCCCGCTGCCACCCTTTCCAGCGCGACCACTAACCATGACGATACGGCCATCCCTGCCCAAGGGCACGTCTTGTGCGACCTCAAACTGGGAGATAACGTTTCTTCCGGGCGGGCCGGGTGACGCGGACCGCCACGACGGGAGCAGCAGATGAAGGTCAATCCCAGCAGCGCGGGCTTCGATGAGCGACGTCTCGAACGGATAACCGAGCACATCCAGACCCGCTACATCG
>DATHPF010000271.1:0-14073 GCA_035484155.1 Streptosporangiaceae bacterium | reverse complement strand
AGCGCTGGCCGATGGCGTGGCCGAGGCGGGCGACGTGCTGCTGGAGTCGCTGCACCTCTTCGACGTCTACACCGGCGACCAGGCCGGAGAAGGCCGCAAGTCACTGGCCTACACGCTGCGGTTCCGAGCCCCGGACCGGACACTGACCGCGGAGGAGGCCAACGCGGCCCGGGACGCCGCCGTGGCCGAGGCCGCCCGGCGGACCGGTGCGGTCCTGCGTGGCGCCAGCTAGCGGTGCCACCTGTTAGGGCCAGCTAACACTGTCGACGACGGGCGAGGTGCTCCACGGCGTGTTCATGCTTAAAGGCGATAACATCGGCGATGCGGCGCGACGGATGGCGCTCGCTACCGCGCCCGCTCGGTCGCCCTTGGTCGCTCACGCCGGGATCTGGTTACGTCTCTGGGCGTTATTCTCGTGGGCGCGGCTGAGGCCTGGAGAGGGACTTCCCGTGACCAGGAAATCAGGGCGGTGGCGGCCCGCGCGATATTCGTCGGACGGCCTAGACGAGGAGGTCTGGCAGCGGCTTGCTGACGTCCTGGCCGTCGCGAACCGGGGAGACGGCGACACCTTCTTGCGATTGCTCAAGCGCTTCGATACCTGGTCTGATGAGAGGCGCGATCAGGCTGCCAGCTACCTCTTTTACCTGTTGCGCTACCGCGTGGCTGAGATTCTGGGACGCAGGCCAGCTGCCGAGGATCTAAATGACCTTGCAGGGCGGACTCATCCGAAGTACGCCAAAGTCGTCAGGGAGTCTGTCACTACGCTGGAGGACACACTGCGTGCCGTATTCATGATGGCCCCGACTGGGACGCAGCAATGGGGAGCCAGGCTATTCGTCTCGGGCACCGCTGCTGCTGGTGTGCTATTTAGCGACCCTTCCGCTGATCTCGCACCTATTCGGCCACACCTGGCAGCATGGCTCTCCCGCGACGCTTGAAGTTCTCGCGCGGTCACGCGGTCAGGACGGCGACTTCAAGATGGCGAGGATTTGCATGCCATCCTTGCCGCACTTGGACACGTCGCCTGTTTTCAGCAGCTCAGGCGTCGCGAAGCCCTGGCACTTCCAGCCGCTCACGGTGACGGGACCGCCGCCGCCGTTGCCGGGCGCCTGGCCGGCCACGATCGCGGCGGCGTAGTCCTTCTCCACCGCGAGCGCGACGCTGCAGGACACCTGGCCGTGATTGACCTCGATCTCGATCGGGACGTTCGCGGCGGTCCGGCCGGCGCCGCACGCCTGCGCACTTGGGGCGGCATTTGGGGTGGCGCTGGCGCTGCAGCCAGTTATGGCAGCGGCGGCGAGCATGGCTCCCAGCGCGATTCGCAGCGGGCCCGGTGTCAGCGAGCCCCGTGCCAGCGAGCCCCGTGCCAGCGAGCCCTGTGCCAGCGAGCACCGTGTCAGCGGGCGAATGCCACGAGTCCGCCGGACCTGCATCAGCGCTGTCTCCCTTCCGGCTTCATCATGCCGTCCTGACAGGCCCGGATACGGGTGGGATTGCAGATCTAGCTACAGCCGGTTACTGACGGGCAGCCTCGGTTGCATAATCAGTCGGTTCTATGCATAATAATTCAATAGGGCACGGAGACAATCAAGGCTGAAAGGGTCGTCCATGAGCGCGCGGGTGGCGGTGGCCGGCGCGAGCGGATATGCAGGCGGTGAGCTGCTGCGGCTGCTGGCCGGGCACCCTGACCTGGATCTCGCGCTGATGACGGCGGACAGCAGCGCCGGGCAGACCGTGGCGCAGTTGCATCCGCACCTGGCCGGCGTGCCGAGCCTCGCCCGCGTCGTACTCGAGCCGCACAGCCCGGATGCGCTGGCGGACTGCGATCTGGCGTTCCTTGCGCTTCCGGCCGGACATTCGGCGGTTGTCGCGGCGCAGATCCCCGGCCACGTCAAGATCGTCGATCTCGGCCCGGACTTCCGGCTGAGCGATGGCGCCGCCTGGGCGCGGCACTACAGCGGACCGCATCCTGGCCGCTGGGTTACCGGGATCCCCGAGCTGCCGGGCGCGCGGGCGCAGCTCCAGGAGGCCGGCCGAGTGGCGGCACCAGGCTGCTACGCGACCGCGGCCATACTCGCGCTCGCCCCGCTCGTTGCGGCCGGCCTGGCCGATCCCGAGGACGTCGTCATCGTCGCCGCGTCCGGGACCTCCGGCGCCGGGCGCTCGCTGCGGACCGACCTGCTGGCGAGTGAGGTGATGGGGTCGGTGTCGGCGTACGCGGTGGCGGGCGCGCACCGGCACACGCCTGAGATCGAGCAGGCGCTCGCCGAGACTGGCCGCGGGAACACGGTCCGGGTCAGCTTCACCCCCGTACTGGCGCCAATGCCGCGCGGCATCCTGGCGACGTGCACGGCCAGGCTGGCCGGGCCGGAGATCGTCGAAGCCGACCTGCGTGACGCGCTCGCGGCCGCATACGACGGCGAGCCGTTCGTCACGCTGCTTCCAGCCGGTTCCTGGCCCGCGACGGGCGCCGTCGCCGGCTCGAATGGCGCGCACCTGCAGGCATCCGTCGATACCCGCGCGGGCCGGGCCGTGGTCGTCGCCGCGATCGACAACCTCGGCAAGGGCGCCGCTGGCCAGGCCATCCAGGACGCCAACCTCATGCTCGGACTGGCCGAGACCGCCGGCCTCACTGCGATCGGAGTTGCCCCATGACCGTCACTAGCCCGCTCGGCTTCCGGGCGGCCGGTGTCGCCGCCGGGATCAAGGCGTCGGGCAACCCCGACGTCGCCGTCGTCGTCAACGATGGGCCGTCGGCCGCCGCGGCTGGCGTGTTCACCTCCAACCGGGTCAAGGCCGCGCCAGTGCTGTGGAGTCAGCAGGTCGTGGCGGGCGGCGTCGTGCGCGCGGTCGTGCTGAACTCTGGCGGGGCCAACGCCTGCACGGGGCCGGCCGGCTTCCAGGACACCCACCAGACGGCCGAGCACCTGGCTGCCCTGCTCGGCATCGGCGCGGGCGAGGTCGCGGTGTGCTCGACCGGGCTGATCGGCGAGCGGCTGCCATTGGACCGCCTCCTGGCCGGCGCGACCGCCGCGACCGCGCAGGCCGCCGCCGGCGGCGGGCTAGCCGCCGCCGACGCGATCCGGACCACCGACACCGTGCCGAAGACGTGCGCAGTCAGCGGCGCCGGCTACCAGATCGGCGGCATGGCGAAGGGCGCGGCGATGCTGGCCCCGGCGCTCGCCACGATGCTGGTGGTGCTGACTACTGACGCGGACCTGCCGCCCGCCACCCTGGACACCGCGCTGCGTGCCGCCGTCCGGACGACGTTCGACCGCCTGGACACCGACGGCTGCATGTCGACCAATGACACCGTGCTGTTGCTGGCCAGCGGCGCGAGCGGCAGCACGCCCGACCCGGCCGAGTTCACCGCGCTGCTGACAGCGGCGTGCGCGGACCTGGCCACCCAGATGCAGGCCGACGCCGAGGGCGCGAGCAAATCGATCACCATCGAGATCACCGGTGCGGCGAGCGAGTCGGACGCCGTCGAGGTCGGCCGCGCCATCGCCCGCTGCAACCTGCTCAAGTGCGCGATCCATGGCGAGGACCCGAACTGGGGCCGGGTGCTGGCCGCCGTCGGCACCACCAGCGCGGCGTTCGAGCCGGACGAGCTCAATGTCGCGATCAACGGCGTGTGGGTGTGCAAGGGCGGCGCGCCGGGCGAGGACAGGTCGGGGGTCGACCTGCGGCCGCGCGAGGTCACCATTGAGATCGATCTCGCGGCCGGCCAGCACGTGGCGACGATCAAGACGACCGATCTGACCGCCCAGTACGTGCACGAGAATTCGGCGTACTCCACATGACGAGTACGGCGACGGGGATCGGGGCCGCTGCCAAGGCCGCCACCCTCATCGAGGCATTGCCCTGGCTCGAGCGCTTCTACGGCCGGATTGTCGTACTCAAGTACGGCGGCAACGCGATGATCGACGACGAGCTGCGGCTTGCCTTCGCCGAAGACGTCGTGTTCCTGCGCTACGCGGGTCTGCAGCCGGTGGTCGTGCATGGCGGCGGGCCGCAGATCAACGCGCACCTCGACCGCCTCGGCATGCAGTCGACGTTCGCCGCGGGCCTGCGCGTCACCACCAAGGAAACGATGGACGTCGTCCGGATGGTGCTGACCGGTCAGGTCAACCGCGAGATCGTCGGCCTCATCAACGCCCACGGGCCGTTCGCCGTCGGCATGTCGGGCGAGGACGCGCACCTGCTGACTGCGCGCCGGATGCACGCCGAAGTCGACGGCAAGCGGATCGACCTCGGCCAGGTGGGCGAGGTCGTCGCGGTCAACGCTGGCGCCGTCCGTGCGCTGATTGCCGACGGCCGGATCCCCGTGATTTCCAGCGTCGCGCGCAGCGAGTCCGGTGAGGTGCTCAACGTCAACGCGGACACCGCCGCGGCAGCCGTGGCCATCGAGCTGGGTGCCGCCAAGCTGGTGTTCCTGACCGACGTGGCGGGGCTGTACCCGCGCTGGTCTGGCACCGACGCGGCGAGCGCGCTGACCGCCCGGCCCATCAGTCAGCTCACCGAGGACGAGCTCGCCGACCTCATGCCGGGATTGTCGGACGGCATGATCCCCAAGATGGCTGCCTGCCTCGCGGCGGTACGCGGCGGAGTGCCGCAGGCCCATGTGCTCGACGGCAGACTGCCGCATTCGATCCTGCTGGAGATCTTTACCGACTCCGGAATCGGCACGATGGTTGTCCCCCGCACTACCCCTCACACGACCAAGGGAGCATCTGATGTCAGCCACTGAGCTGCTGCAGGACCGGTACGGCGCAGTGATGATGCTCACCTACGGCATGCCTCCGGTAGCCCTGGCCAGCGGCACCGGCTGCGTGGTCTACGACGTTGACGGCAACAAGTACCTGGACCTGATCGGCGGTATCGCCGTCAGCTCGCTCGGCCACGCGCATCCGGCCCTGATCGACGCGGTCACCAAGCAGGCCGCGACACTCGCGCATACGTCCAACCTGTTCCTGCATGAGCGACAGGTGGAACTGGCCGAGCGACTGATCGGGCTGCTCGGCACCGACGGGCGCGTGTTCCTGGCCAACTCGGGCACTGAGGCGAATGAGGCTGCGCTCAAGCTCGTCCGCCGGGCCCAGGGTCCCGAACGTCCGGTCATCGTCGCAGCAGAGAACAGCTTCCACGGCCGGACCATGGGGGCGCTGAGCATCACCGGCAAGAGCTCGATCCGGGAGCCGTTCCAGCCATTCGGGGTAGAGGTCAGGTTCGTGCCGTACGGCGATGCGACCGCACTCGCCGAGGCGGTCGGGCCGGACTGCGCGGCCGTGTTTCTTGAGCCGACACTCGGCGAGGGCGGCGTCGTTCCCGCCCCTGACGGGTACCTGACAGCCGCACGCGATGCGTGCGATGCGGTGGGTGCCCTGCTGGTGCTGGATGAGATCCAGAGCGGGATCGGCAGGACCGGCGCGTGGTTCGCGCATCAGCGCGAGGGCGTGCTGCCGGATGTGATCACGCTGGCGAAGGGCCTGGGCGGCGGCCTGCCGATCGGCGCGTGCATCGGCATCGGCCGGTTCGGCTCGGTACTGGGCAGGGGCGATCACGGCAGCACGTTCGGCGGCAACCCAATCGCGTGCGCCGCCGCGCTTGCGGTGCTTGACACGATTGAGCGGGACGGGCTGCTCGCGCACGCCACCTCGGTCGGCGCGCACCTGGCCGCCGGAATCGAGGGCATCAACCATCCGCTGGTGACCGGCGTCCGCGGCGCCGGACTCTGGCTGGCGATCGGCCTCACGGGCCCGGCTGCGACCGCGGTGGCGGCGACGGCCCAGCGGCACGGGTTCCTGGTGAACGCGGTCCAGCCGGACGCGGTGCGGCTCGCGCCGCCGCTGATCCTGTCCGTCGCCGAGGCCGACTCGTTCGTCGCCGCGCTGCCCGGCATTCTCGACGCCGCCAGCGTCGTCCTGGGCGGGCAGGAGCCGTCGTGAGCAGCCCGGCAGTGAATGCCGTGACCAAGCCAGTGACGACACCGGCGGCCAGCCCGGCAGCCAGCCGGATCCGGCATTTCCTGCGCGACGACGACCTGTCGGCGGCCGAGCAGGCGAGCGTCCTGGCGCTGGCCACAGAGCTCAAGGCGGACCGGTTCGCGAGCCGGGTGCTGGCAGGGCCGCGCGCCGTTGCGGTCTTGTTCGACAAGCCGTCGCTCCGTACCCGGACGTCGTTCGCGGTCGGCATCGCTGAGCTCGGTGGCTACCCGCTCGTCATCGACGCGCAGGGTACGCACGCAGGCCGGGGTGAGTCCATCCAGGACATGACCAGAGTGCTGGCCAGCCAGGTCGCCGCGATCGTGTGGCGCACCTTCGGCCAGGCCCGGCTCGAAGAGATGGCGGCGGCGAGCAGCGTGCCGGTCGTCAACGCACTGACGGATCAGTTCCATCCGTGCCAGGTCCTGGCCGACCTGCTGACAATCCAGGGCGCGTTCGGACGGCTGGCGGGACTCTCGCTAACCTTCCTCGGCGACGGCTCGTCAAATATGGCCCACTCCTACCTGCTGGGTGGCGCCACAGCGGGCCTGCACGTGCAGATCGGCGCGCCCGACCCGTACTGGCCTGACCCCGCCGTGGTCGCTGCTGCGGCAGCCATCGCGCGCCGCACCGGCGGCTCGGTGCGCGTGAGCGCGGACCCGGTCGATGCCTGCGGGGGCGCGGACGTGCTGGCGACGGACGCCTGGACCTCGATGGGCCAGGAGGGCCAGGAGGACGCCAGGGTCGGCGCCATGGCGGGCTACACCCTGGACGCTGCGAAGCTCGCGCTCGCCAGCCCGGCCTGCAAGGTGCTGCACTGCCTGCCCGCGCATCGCGGCGAGGAGATCGCCGCCGACGTCATGGACGGCCCCGCCAGCCTGATCTTCGAGCAGGCCGAAAACCGGCTGCACGCGCAGAAGGCGCTCTTGTGCTTCCTGCTCGGCTCAATCGGCGTGCCTGGCAGCTCCTGATGAACACCAGCCCGCTGACCAAGGCCGCGAGGCACGCGCAGATCGCGTCGATCCTGGGCCACAAGGCGGTCCCGGTGCGGTCCCAGGAAGAGCTGGCCGAGCTGCTCGGCCAGCGCGGTGTCCGGGTCACCCAGACCACGCTGTCGCGCGACCTGGAGGAACTGGGCGCGGTGCGGCTGCGCGGACCCGATGGCGTGCTGGTCTACGCGCTGCCAGGGGAGCCCGGACCCGGCGGCCTTGGCGGGACTCTCGGCGCGCTGCTGTCCGGCGGGCCGTTCGCGCCGTCGGCGGCCGACCCGGCAGCGCGGCTGACGCGCGTGGCTGCCGAGCTGCTCGTCTCTGCCGAGGCCAGTGCCAACCTCGTGGTGCTGCGCACCCCGGCCGGGGCCGCGCAGCTGCTCGCCTCAGCAATCGACCACGCTGGCTGGCCGGCGGTCCTTGGCACCGTCGGCGGCGACGACACCGTGCTCGTGATCGCCCGCGATCCGGCCGGGGGAGCGGAGCTCGCGCAGGCGCTGCTGCGGCTGGCCGAGCGAAGCGGCCAGACGGCTGGCCGGAAGTTACCCGTCACGTCATGACCAAGACACCAGATACAACGGTTAGGGAGGAGCTCCGGTGACAGAGAAAGTCGTACTCGCGTACTCCGGCGGGCTGGACACGTCGGTGGCGATCGGCTGGATCGCCGAGCAGACCGGGGCGGAGGTCGTCGCGCTCGCCGTCGACGTCGGCCAGGGCGGCGAGGACCTGGAGACGATCAGGGAGCGGGCCCTGGCGTGCGGCGCGGTGGACGCCGAAGTGGTCGACGCCCGCGACGAGTTCGCCGCCGACTACTGCATGCCCGCCCTGCTGGCGAACGCCCTGTACATGGACCGGTACCCGCTGGTATCGGCGCTGTCGCGGCCGCTGATCGTCAAGCACCTCGCGCGGGTCGCGCACGAGACGGGCGCGAGCGTCGTCGCGCACGGCTGCACCGGCAAAGGGAACGACCAGGTGCGGTTCGAGGCCGGGCTGGCTGCGCTGGCGCCGGATGTGCGCGTCTTCGCACCCGTCCGTGACTCGGGCATGACGCGCGACAAGGCAATTGCCTTCGCGGCCGAGAAAGGGCTGCCAATCAACGTCACGTCGCGGTCGCCGTACTCCATCGACCAGAACGTCTGGGGCCGCAGCTGCGAGACCGGGCACCTGGAAGACATCTGGAATGCACCGCAGCCCGACGTGTACGGCTACACCAGCGACCCGGCCAGCGGCCGCGCGGCCGACGAGGTCGTCATCAGCTTCACCGCCGGGCTGCCAGTCGCGCTGAACGGAAAGACGCTGTCGCCGCTGGCGATGATCACCGAGCTGAACCAGCTGGCGGGGGCGCACGGGATCGGGCGGATCGACATGGTGGAGGACCGCCTCGTCGGCATCAAGAGCCGGGAGATCTACGAGGCGCCCGGCGCGATGGTGCTGATCGCGGCTCACTCAGAGCTGGAGAGCGTGTGCGTCGAGCGGGATCTGGCCAGGTTCAAGCGACAGGCCCAGCAGCGCTGGACGGAGCTCGTCTACGACGGGCTGTGGTTCTCGCCGCTCAGGCAGGCGCTGGACGCATTCATGACGGCGGCGTCGCAGCACGTCACCGGCGACGTCAGGCTCACGCTCCAGGGTGGCCGCGCGGTGGTGACTGGCCGGCGGAGCCCGGCGGCGCTCTATGACTATTCGCTGGCGACGTACGACACGGGCGACATGTTCGACCAGCAGCTGGCGAAAGGATTCATCGAGCTGTTCGGCTTGCCCGCCAAGATCGCGGCGGACCGTGACCGCAAGGTGGCCAGCTAGGGGCACATCGGCGCGCGACCTCGCCGCGGCGCCTGCAGCGCCGCAGCCGTGATTTCTGCCCTTGAGTTGGCTTGTCCGCTTCGCTCCACCAGACTCTGTTCCCAGCGGATCACCATAGGGAGACCGACCGTGACATCTGACTCACCGGAGAACCCGGCCAGCGAGTCCCAGTCGGCTGCGGGTGCGCCGCTTCGGCTGTGGGGCGGCCGGTTCGAGTCCGGGCCTGCCGAGGCACTGGCCAGGCTGTCGGTCAGCGTCCAGTTTGACTGGCGGCTCGCGCCGTACGACCTGCTGGCGTCGGCCGCGCACGCGCGGGTGCTGCACAAGGCCGGGCTGCTGACCGATAACGAGCTCAGCCGGATGGTCGCCGCGCTCGAGGACCTCGGGCGGGCCTGCCGGGCCGGTAGCTTCCGGCCGTCGGCGCATGACGAGGACGTCCACACGGCGCTCGAGCGCGGCTTGCTGGAGCGCGTCGGCCAGCTCGGCGGCAAGCTGCGTGCCGGCCGCAGCCGAAACGACCAGATCGCCACCGACCTGCGGCTCTACCTGCGCGACCAGGTGCGGATCATCAGCGCCAGGCTGATCGAGCTTGAGCTCGCGCTCATCGGCCAGGCGGAGCGGCATCATGACACCCCGGCGCCGGGGATGACGCACATGCAGCATGCTCAGCCAGTCCTGCTCGCTCATCAGCTGCTGGCGCATGTCCAGGCTTTCGCCAGGGACGCGAGCCGGCTACGCGACTGGGACGTCCGCGCTTCGGTCAGCCCGCTCGGGTCAGGCGCGCTGGCCGGGTCGTCGCTGCCGCTGGATCCCGAGGCTGTCGCCGCTGAGCTCGGTTTCGCCAGCGCCGCCGACAACTCGATGGACGCCGTCAGCGACCGGGACTTCGCGGCCGAGTTCTGCTTCATCGCGGCCTTGCTGGGAGTGCACCTGTCGAGGCTGGGGGAGGAGGTCGTGCTCTGGTCCACCCACGAGTTCAGCTGGGTGGAGATCGACGACGCGTACGCCACCGGCTCGTCGATCATGCCGCAGAAAAAGAACCCTGATGTGGCTGAGCTCGCCCGCGGCAAGTCTGGCAGGCTCATCGGCGGGCTGACTGGCCTGCTCACCACGCTCAAAGGGCTGCCGCTCTCGTACAACCGTGACCTGCAGGAGGACAAGGAGCCGGTGTTCGACGCTGCCGACACGCTGCTGACCGTGCTGCCCGCGATGGCTGGGCTGATCGGCACGCTGCGCTTCCACACCGAGCGGCTCGCGGTCACCGCGGCGGCCGGGCACGCACTCGCGACCGACCTGGCCGAGCTGCTCGTCCGGCGGGGCACTGCGTTCCGGGAAGCGCACGAGGTGGTCGGCCATCTCGTGGTGTGGTGCCAGGTGCACGACTGCGAACTGGGTGACGTCAGCGACTCGGACCTGGACAAGATCTCCCCGCTGCTGACCCCGGATGTCCGCGACGTGCTCACCGTGCACGGGGCGATCGCGGCGCGAGCCAGCCGCGGGGGGACGGCGCCCGAGCGGGTTGCTGAGCAGCTCGCCAGGCTGCATCAGAATGTGCAGGACCAGGCCGCCTGGGCGGCGCGCTGAGCCACTGATGCGTGGCGGCTGGAGGTGGGCATCTCCGCTGCCGGATCGCTACTGCCAGTACGCTCTGGACGGTGAAACGGCTGCCGCGCGAGTTCTTCGACCGGCCATCGACCGAGGTCGCGCCTGAACTGCTCGGTTGCGTGCTCTGGCACGACAGCCCGGCGGGCCTGGTCGCTGTGAGGCTAGTCGAGGTCGAGGCCTACCAGGGGCCGGACGACCCGGCGTCGCACGCGTATCGCGGCCTGACGCCCCGCAACGGGGTGATGTTCGGCCCGCCCGGCTACGCCTATGTCTATTTCACCTATGGCATGCACTTCTGCGTCAATCTCGTCTGTCAGCCTGCCGGGCGGCCCGAGGCAGTCCTCATCCGGGCTGGCCAGGTAGTCGCCGGCGCTGACCTGGCTGGCCTGCGCCGGCGCGGGCGCACCGCTGATCCAGCGTCGGACCTGGCAGTGGCTGGCGCCGATGGTGGCCGCCGGATCCGCGAGGTCGACCTGGCACGCGGACCGGGGCGCCTGTGCCAGGCGCTGGCCATCGACCGGGCCCAGGATGGCGCCGACGTCTGCGGGCCGGACTCTCCGCTGGGCGTCGGGCCACCCCAGACTGCGATCGGCCACGACCAGATCTGCACAGGCCCGCGCGTGGGCATCAGCCAGGCCACCGACCGGCCGTGGCGATACTGGCTAGCCGACGACGGCTACGTGTCGGTATTTCGCCCGTCGAAGCCGAGGGGCACGCGGCCGAAACCAGTTTCAGGCTCGGCGGCCAAAGATGGGACGATGCACCGGTGAGCGACATCATCGACGACCTGAGCTGGCGTGGCCTCATCGCCGTGTCCACTGACCTCGACCATCTGCGCAAGGCACTGGCCACCGGGACTGTCACCTTTTACTGCGGATTTGACCCGACGGCGCCCAGCCTGCACATTGGCAACCTGGTGCAGCTCCTCACCATGCGCCGTCTCCAGCAGGCAGGACACCGGCCTATCGCCATAGTCGGCGGCGCGACGGGCCTGATCGGCGACCCTGGCGGCAAGTCAGCCGAGCGCGTGCTGAACCCGCGCGAGCTCGTCGCCGAGTGGGTCGAGCGGATCAGGGCCGAGGTGAGCCAGTTCCTGGACTTCGCGCCCGGCCCGTACGCCGCCACCGTCGTCAGCAACCTGGACTGGACCGGCCAGCTGTCGGCGATCGATTTCCTGCGCGATATCGGCAAGCATTTCCCGGTGAACCAGATGCTGTCCCGTGAGGTGGTGCGGGCCCGGCTGGAGGCCGGCGGGATCAGCTACACCGAGTTCAGCTACCAGATCCTGCAAGCCAACGACTACCTCGAGCTGTACAACCGGCACGGATGCACGCTTCAGCTCGGCGGCAGTGATCAGTGGGGCAACCTAGTCTCCGGGGTCGACCTGATCCGCCGGGTCACCGGGGCCGCCGTGCATGCCCTGGCCACGCCGCTGATCACCAAGCCCGATGGCACTAAGTACGGCAAGACCGAGGGCGAGGCCGTCTGGCTGAGCCAGGACCTCATGAGCTCGTACGCGTTCTACCAGTTCTGGCTGAACAGAGCCGATGCCGAGGTGCCTGGTCTGCTGCGGGTGTTCTCCTTCCTGTCCAGGGCCGAGATCGAGGACCTGGAGCGGGAGATGGCCGGGCGACCGACGGCCAGACTGGGACAGCGCCTGCTGGCCGAGGAACTGACGAGCCTGGTGCACGGTACCGCCGAGCTGGCGCGGGTGCAGGCGGCGAGCGGGGCGCTGTTCGGTCAGGGCGACCTGCGCGCGCTTGACGCCGCCACGCTGGCCGCCGCCGTGGCGGAAGTGCCGCACGCCGAGGTCGACCGGCTTGCCGGCGGTGGGCTACCGCCCGTGGCGGACTTGATGGCCGCGGCCGGGATCGTGGCGAGCAAGTCGGCCGCCCGGCGAGCCATCGCCGAGGGCGGCGCGTACCTCAACAACGACAAGGTCACCGCCGAGGATGCCGCGCCCGCAGATGCGGACCTGCTGCGTGGCGAGTACCTGGTGCTGCGGCGCGGCAAGCGGACCGTGGGCGCGGTCCGCATCCGGCCGGCCTGATCCTCTGCCCGCTCGGGGGGCCGCGCGCGGGGGCTAGCTCGGAGGCGCTCCGGTCCCGCGTGGGCCGCCTGCTGGCTCTAGAAGATCAGGGTGCCGTGGATCTACAGTGAACTGAAGCCAACGGCGGCTATTTCCTGGGAGATGGTCATGTCGGGGCATGTTCCGGATTTGCCCGGTACTGAGGTGGTATTCCGCCGGGACCGGGCCGAGCGCCAGCCGCTGCTGCGGCGCGCTGTCATTGCGGTGGTATTCGGCGGCCTGGCCGCTGCCGCAGGCGCCGCGCTCGGGCCACCGATGTTCGTGATCGCGGGCGTGCTGGGCCTGTGTGCAGCCGGATTCGCTGCGGCGTTTGCGTGGGAGGGTACGTTCCGGACAGTGCTCAGGCCGGACGGCATTCACGTCCGCCGCTACGTCAGTCGCGTCATCCCGTGGTCCGACGTGACCGGATTCCGGGTGCACGGCCACGGCGGGGCGCAGCCAGTCCAGCCGGACCTGGGCGCGGACCCCGACGTCCGGCCCTCGGGTCCCCAGCTGGGCTTTCGCGGACCGGTCTTTGAGCACCCCGTCAACCAGCACAACCGACGCCCGTCGGGACGAGTCACGGTGGCCGTCGTGCGGGCCCACGGCCGGCACGTGGTCCTGCCAGCGCCGGTCGTGAGCGGTGAGCAGGGTGACTCCCTGTTCACAGACAAGGTGCGGGAGCTGGAGCAGTGGCGGCAGCACTACGGCGGAGCGGCGCGGTCGCAGGCCATCGGCTGAGGCGCGGCCAGCCTGCGCGACGCAAGGCGACGCACTCTCCTGGTGCGCAACGCGCACGTTTTGAAAAATGGCGGGTGGCGATTCAGGACAATAACGTGGCATTGCTCACAACGGCGCAGTCCGGACAGCTCGGACGATCTGGTCGCCTGGCATCCGCGTCGCGCGGGCGGTCCCAGACGCTTAAACTAGGGCATCGGCGCAGGTCACAGAGCAGGCCGCGGCCGTGCGCATGGCCTGTCAGGTCGGACGGCAGTGGCAGGGAATCGGGCCGATTTGACTTGCGAGCCTTTGCTGCCTAATGTTTCGTCCTGCCCCGAGAGAGCGGGAAGCCCGGCAGGGCTGACATGCTTCAGGGGCCAGCTTCCCTCCCCCAACAGCGGTGGCTTGATGCCGGACATCCGGCATTGAGTAACCCAGGTGAGGGTATGCTGTGGGTACGGAAAGTTACCAAGCATGACCAGTCTGGCTAACTGACTTGACAACCTGTTGTCGGATCGGTAAGTTAGCAGGGTTGCCCCGGATGAGGTTGCCAAGACCTCGGACGGTGAGCGTCCGCTCCTTGAGAACTCAACAGCGTGCTAAAAGCCAGTGCACATGCACATCCTCGTCAATGGGAGGACAAGGCCGACTTGTCGGCTAGGTCTTCCTGAGGATTTATTGCCAGATCGCCTCGGCGGCTAACGTCTCCGAGGCATCTCTTCAAGTCTGCACTCCGCTAGTGCCTTCGGGCTCGAGCGGTTTTGCATATAGACATTCAACGGAGAGTTTGATCCTGGCTCAGGACGAACGCTGGCGGCGTGCTTAACACATGCAAGTCGAGCGGAAAGGCCCTTCGGGGTACTCGAGCGGCGAACGGGTGAGTAACACGTGAGCAATCTGCCCTTAG
>DATHPF010000270.1:0-2083 GCA_035484155.1 Streptosporangiaceae bacterium | reverse complement strand
GGCGTGGCGGTGCACCTGGCACGCAAGCGCGGTGAGGAAGCACCGCCGGCGCTGCTGGCGATCCAGGAGGCGGGCTCGGACGCCGCGCGGGAACTGCGCACGACGCTCAGCGTGCTGCGCAGCGTGACGGATGGCGACGGCAGCGGGCTCGGCCAGCTGGACAGCCTGGTGGAACGGTCCCGATCCACCGGGCTCCCCGTGACGGTGACCGTGGCCGGGGCCGAGCGGGGGCTGCCGCCCGAAGTTGACCGGGCCGCCTACCGGATCGTGCAGGAAGCGCTCGCCAACGTAAGCCGTCACGCCTGCGGAGCCCGCGCGTCGGTTCAGCTGAACTACACGCCACACGCGCTCGCCGTTCAGATCGACGACGACGGCCCGGGCACCGGAACGCCCGGGGCTCCCCGTCCCGCAGGCCCCGGGCTCGGCCTCATCGGCATGCGGGAACGGGTGACCGCGCTGGGCGGCCGGCTGCACGCCGGGCCGCGGGACGGCGGCGGCTTCCAGGTGCGCGCCGAATTCCCGACGCGGGCATCGTCTTGATCAGGATCCTGCTGGCCGACGACCAGGCGCTCATCCGCAGCGGCATCCGGTCGCTGCTCGAAGCCGAAGACGACATCGAGGTGGTCGCCGAGGCCGCCAACGGACGGCAGGCGGTGACCCTGGCCGTCGAGCACCGGCCGGACATCGCCCTGGTGGACATTCAGATGCCGGTGCTCGACGGCATCGAGGCCACCCGGCAGATCGTCGCGGACGAGCGGCTGGGCAACGTGCGCGTCGTCATCCTCAGCAACTTCGGGCCCGACGAGTACATCTTCGCCGCGCTGCGCGCCGGCGCCGCCGGGTTCCTGCTCAAGGACACCGAGCCAGGCGAGCTGCTGCAGGGGATGCGCGTCGTGATGGGCGGAGACGCACTGCTGTCCCCGGCCGTGACCAGCCGCCTGATCAGTGAGTTCGTCGCCAGGCCGCCGGACGCGGTCGCCGCGGCAGGCATGGAAAACCTCACCAACAGGGAGCGGGAGGTTGTGGCCCTGGTCGCGCACGGCCTTTCCAACGACGAGATCGCCAAGGCCATGGTGCTGAGCCCCACCACCGCCAAGACCCACGTCAGCCGCGCCATGATCAAACTCGGCGCCCGCGACCGGGCGCAGCTCGTGGTGTTTGCCTACCAGACGGGCCTGGTCACGGCGCGTTCCGACAGGTAATCGGATGTGGCTTCTGCGCCCGGAAAACAGCGCAATAAAAAAAGCCCCTCCCTGGTATAGTGAAAATTCTCTGCCTATACCCGGGAAAGGAATTCATTCTGTTGCCCCACGTCAATAATAACACGGCTTCGAAAATGCAGTCAAGCAAAGCCGGGGAGCTCGCACACGAGCAGGCGTATGTGACGGCGCTGTACGAGCGGCTGGACGTACTGCGGGCGGCGACAGCCCAGCGGCTGGCCGCGGTGTGGCTGGGCGGCACAACCGAAACCGACCAGGCGTTGGCAGAGCGCGATTCGCTCGCAGACGAGTATCAGGAACGGGGCGCCGAGCTGGAAACGGCCGAGCGCAATCTGTGCTTCGGCCGGCTGGACTTCGATGACGGCGATCACCTGTATATCGGCCGGCTCACGCTGCGCAGCGCCGGGCGCGATCTGCTGCTCACCGACTGGCGCGCCAAGGCGTCGCAGCCGTTCTACCGGGCCACCCCGGTGGAGCGGTATGGCGTCACCCGCCGCCGTCACCTGCGGACCGCGGGCAGGAAGGTCGTCGGCCTGGACGACGACGTGCTCGACCTGGACGCCGTCGACGAGACCCACCTGACCGGCGAGGCCGCGCTGCTGGCGTCGCTGCGCCGGGCCCGGACCGGCCGCATGGGCGACATCGTCGCCACCATCCAGGCCGACCAGGACCGCATCATCCGCGACGACCTGAACGGCATTCTCGTCGTCGAGGGCGGGCCGGGCACCGGGAAGACCGTCGTCGCGCTGCACCGGGCCGCGTACCTGCTCTACACGTACCGCAAGCAGCTGGAGCGGCGCGGCATCCTGGTCATCGGCCCGAACGGCACGTTCATGCGGTACATCGACCAGGTCCTGCCGTCG
>DATHPF010000269.1:0-4310 GCA_035484155.1 Streptosporangiaceae bacterium | reverse complement strand
GAAGTTCGGCGCGTACAGGGCGGCGATGAGCCCGGCCAGCTCGGGCTGGGCATAGAACTGAGCGAACTGCTTGTCGTGCGCCGGGTGCTGGGTGTTCCAGAAGTCCTTTCTGCTCATCGGGATGATGACCTCGTTGATCAGCGGGTTGGCCAGCCGTGACACCTGGGTCTCCGGGCCGCTCCAGGTCCAGTCGCCGCCGTGGCCGTCCCGGATGCCGACCCGGCGACGGCTCGCCGTGGTCCAGACGCCAATGACCGGGCGCTTATGTGCGGTGATCTTCGAGATGTCGACCTGCAGCGCAATCGAGTGGACGTTGAGGAACTCCGTCGAGTTCACGCCGGCGGCTGACATCAGGCCCAGAGCCTTGGCGAAGACGTTCAGTTCCTGGATCGGCCTGAGGTTCAGCAGGTCGAAGATCGAGCCCAGGTCGACGTAGAAACCCTCGGCCCGCTGGCCCGCGAAGACCTTGCTGCCGTCGTGCAGCTTGTGCACGGCCGGCTGGGCGAGCGCGGTGGCGTAATTCGGCGTCGATAGCGGCCCGATGTTGCACGGCGGGCAGGCCAGACCCGAGCCCAGCTGGTGGACGCCATAGCGGTCCACGCGCGTCACCGAGTAGAACTGCTTGCGATTCCAGGCTGAACTGGACAGCGAGGTGATGACCCCGGTGTTGTACAGGAACGTGTCCGGGTTGCCCACCTGCGTCGTAAACCGGAACTGGTAGGTGATGTCGGGCTCGGCGTCGCCGTTAGTGTCGATGTGGATCTCATACAGCACGTCGTCGCCGAACTCATAGAAGTTCGGCCCGCCGTCCGGCGTCTGGAGCGGCACGTAGTTGGCGATGAGCGTCACGGTGCGAGGCCTGTCCGGGCTGCGGAACGCGTATACGTCGGTACTGTCGGCGACCGGATCCTTGGAGATCTCCGGGGCCTCGCGGTGCGATGACATCAGGTTTTCCCCTCTCGCTACTGGCTGGCCCTGGCCAGCTGGGCGGCCAGCGCGCGATCCTGCACGCGCACATATGTGGTACCGCGGTAAACGTCCATCTCGCCGCTGCGGACGTTGCGGACATGCACGACGACCGCTTCGCCATCCGCGATGTGGTCAGGTACGTCCTCGCTGGCCGGCTGGGCAGCGTGCACGTGCTGGCTCGCGGCGAATGCGGGGCCGGCGCCTAGCGCGGTCACCGCGAGGCCCGCGGCGCCAGCGCCCGCGGCGCCGCGCAGCACGGACCGGCGCGACAACGGCGCTGGCCGGGAGTCACGCGGCGACGGGATGACAGGCGTCGCGGCGTCGTCTGGTAGTGGCATAGCGATCCTTTCCGAGTGGCCCCCAACTTGGCGATGCGGAGCAGGCTACTAGGAGTGAGCGCTGAATAACTGAAAGCGACGAAGACTGGCAGCACGAATCCATGGGTCGGTCCGCCAACGTCATCGCTGCCTACCTGCTGCGGATACAGCAGCAGCAGGGTTCCAGCCATGACGTTGGCGCCTGGGGCTGCGGACCGATGGCCGCCGACAACGAGCCGACGGCACCGCGGACGGCGTGCTCGCCGTCCGCGGTGCTGGCTGTTGTCGGGTCGCGTTAGTGCGCGGCGGCGAACTGCTCGCTCTCGGTCGAGCCCGCGAGCGCCGTAGTCGAGGCGTCCGGGCTGATCGCGGACGTGACCTGGTCGAAGTAGCCGGTGCCGACCTCGCGCTGGTGACGGGTGGCGGTGTAGCCGTGTGCCTCGGCGGCGAACTCGGCGTCCTGCAGCTCGACGTACGCCGACATGCCGCGCTCGGCGTAGCCGCTAGCGAGCGTGAACATCGACTCGTTCAGCGCATGGAACCCGGCCAGAGTGATGAACTGGAACTTGTATCCCATCGCGCCAAGCTCGCGCTGGAACTTGGCGATGGTGTCGGAGTCCAGGTGCGCGCGCCAGTTGAACGACGGCGAGCAGTTGTACGCCAGCATCTGGTCCGGGTACTTGTCCTTGATCGCCTCGGCGAACTGGCGGGCGATCGCGAGGTCGGGCGTCGAGGTCTCCATCCACAGCAGTTCGGCGTGCGGCGCGTACGCGAGGCCGCGCGCGATACACGACTCCAGGCCGTTGCGGACCTTGTAGAAGCCCTCGGGCGTCCGCTCGCCAGTGACGAAGCGCTGGTCCCGCTCGTCGATGTCGCTGGTGATCAGCGTCGCCGCCTGTGCGTCGGTGCGGGCCACGATCAGGCTGGGCACGCCGCACACGTCAGCGGCGAGGCGCGCGGCGTTGAGCGTCTTGATGTGCTGCCCGGTCGGGACGAGGACCTTGCCGCCCAGGTGGCCGCACTTCTTCTCGGAGGCGAGCTGGTCTTCCCAGTGCACGGCCGCCGCGCCAGCCGCGACCATCGACTTCATCAGCTCGAACGCGTTGAGCACACCGCCGAAGCCTGCCTCAGCGTCGGCCATGATCGGCGCGAGCCAGTGCGGTGCATCCGCGTTCTGCGACTCCGCCCAGGTGATCTGGTCGGCGCGCAGCAGCGCGTTGTTGATGCGGCGCACAACGGCAGGGACGGAGTTGACCGGGTACAGGCTCTGGTCCGGGTAGGTCTGGCCGGCCAGGTTCGCGTCGGCGGCGACCTGCCAGCCGGACAGGTAAATGGCGCGCAGGCCGGCCCTGACCTGCTGCACCGCCTGGTTGCCGGTCAGCGCGCCGAGCGAGTTGACGTAACCGTCCTCGTGGAGCAGCGACCACAGCCGCTCGGCACCAAGCCGCGCGAGCGTGTGCTCCTCCTGCACTGAGCCGCGCAGCTTCACGACATCTGCGGCGCTGTAGGTGCGTTCGATGCCAGCCCAGCGAGGATCTGTCGCCCAGTCACGGTGCAACGCCGCCGCCTGGCTCTCGATCTTGCTGGCCACCGGGTGGCCGTTGGTGTGGGCATGGGCTGTGCCGTTCAGGGTGCCCTCGAGGCGACGGTCGCTCACTGTTAGTCCTCCTGGTCAGTCGTCCCCGGGTGATGCCTTCAGGCTGGCCGGCCGATCGCCTCGCGGCTAGGGACCAACGGCCTGAATATCGCTGAGTCTTTGGCTATAGTGAAGAAGTGAAGATTTTCACCGATGAAGAATCGAGATCCTTGCCGGAATCTGGCCTTGATCTCGGCATGTTCGGTCAGCGGCTCCGCTACATCCGACGGGCACGCGGGCTGACGCTGGCCGAGCTAGGCGAGCGCGTCGGCCGCGCGCCGTCGGCGTTGTCCCTGCTGGAGAACGGCCGCCGGGAACCGAAGCTGTCGCTGATCGAGGCGCTGGCGGCGGCCTTGTCGGTGCCGGCCGACGAGCTAATGCGCCGATCGCCGCCGAGCCGCCGGGCCCAGCTGGAGGTCGCGCTGGCCGACGCTCAGCGAGATCCGGTCCTGGCCGAGCTTGGCCTGCCACCGGTGCGCATCGGCGCCAAGGTGCCCAACGATGTACTCGAGCACCTGCTCGCGCTGCACGCAGAGCTGCGCCGCCAGCGGGTCAGGCCGACCGCCACCCCGGAGGAAGCGCGCGCGGCCAATGCGGACCTGCGCCTGATGATGGCCGACCGGGGCAACTACTTCGCCGAGATCGAGGCGGCCGCCGCGGATGCGCTGGCGCCCGTCGGCTACTCGGGCGGCGCGCTGTCTCAGGGCATGCTGCTGTCGGTGGTCAGCCACCACGGCTTCGCCGTCCGCTATGTGCAGGACCTGCCGCGGTCGGCCCGGTCGGTCACCGACCTCCGCAACCGCCGTATCTACCTGCGGCAGGAGACGCTCGGCATGCACACCCCGCGCGCCGTGCTGCTCCAGACCCTCGGTCACTTCGTGCTCGGTCATTCGGTACCCGCTGATTTCGGCGAGTTCCTGCGCCAGCGGGTCGAGGCGAACTATTTTGCCGCGGCCGTGCTCGTGCCCGAGCACGCGGCGGCCAAGTTCCTGCAGGAGGCGAAGGACGCGCGGGACCTGTCGGTTGAGGACCTGCGGGACGTTTTCTCCGTCTCTTATGAGATGGCGGCGCACCGGTTCACCAACCTCGCGACTCACCACCTGGACATCCCATGCCACTTCGTCAAGAACGACGAGAGCGGCATCATCTACAAGGCCTACGAGAACGACGGCGTCGTCTTCCCGGCTGACCCGGCCGGGGCCATCGAGGGTCAGCGGATGTGCCGGCAGTGGTCGGGACGGCAGGTCTTCCACGCTCCGGACAGGTTCAGCCCGTACTTCCAGTACTCCGACACGCCATCGGGCACCTACTGGTGCACGGCTTTCGTCGATTCGGGACGGGAACGTGGCTTCGCTATCACTCTCGGTGCCCGGTACGACGACAGTCGC
>DATHPF010000268.1:0-4847 GCA_035484155.1 Streptosporangiaceae bacterium | reverse complement strand
CGATTTACCGGATGGCGGACTGAATGGATCGCCAATTCTGGTCCTTTCAATCCGTGCGGACATCCTCGCATAATCCTGACCGGGACCACTGTCGTGCCGCAATGAGGTGCGGTATTGAGCTGTTAGCTGGCGAGATCCTTGGTGAGCCAGATGATCAGGTCGTCATCCATGGTCACCTGCATGCCTTTGCTGAGCGGCCGCTGGCCCAGGCATGCGCCCCGGCCATCGGGGATATAGCCACGCCGTCCGTACAGACGCTGAGCCGGGCCATACTCGTCGAACAGGCCGACGGTAATACCCAGCGTGGCGATGCCCCGATCGCGGGCAAGCTGCTCGGCCGCGTCCATCAGCAGTGTCGCGACGCCCTGCCGCAGGAACGGCCAGGCCACCGCGATCTGGTGAACCAGCGGAACGCTGCGGCTGCGGAATCCGGCATAATCGGACTCCCATACGATAGCGACGTAACCGATAACCTCCGAACCGCGCGTGGCGATAAGGCTCGCGCCGTTCGGTTCCGCGTGATCGGCCAGGTAACTCCGCGCTTCGGCCTTGCCGTCACTGACCCACTCGATGAGAAACCGGACGGTCGACTCGGAACTACCCTCGTCGACGGGCTGGACGGCAATGTCGGAAATGTCCATAGCACTACACTGGCATAGCGCAGCAACGTACTCTCGTGCGGCGACGAGGGATGTCCCAGACTCGCCAAGTGAATCGCCGCTTCTGGCCGCTGGAATACAGGGCGTTCGGCTGGCTGAAGCGCAGCGAACACCGGCGGCCTGCTGGCGTCACGCTGGCTCGAGCAGCACGACCGGGATGATCCGCTGGCCCGCCCGCTGCTGGTACACCTGGTAGCCGTTGTAGTTGTCATTGGCCAGCCGCCACAGTTCCTCACGCTCGGCGCCTTCGGCCTCGCGCGGGCGGACCGGGAGGTGCCGCCCGCCGACCTCGATCGTGACCGCATCCGGATGCGCGCGCAGGTTGTGATACCAGGCCGGGTGATGGTCCGCGCCTGCCTTAGAGGCGACGACCACGTACCCGCGGCCGTGCCGGGTATACAGCAGCGGCGTGCTGCGCGGCTGACCGGACCTGGCTCCGCGGGTATGCAGCAGCAGCATCGGCTGCCCCACGGCCACCGCCAGCCGACCGCCCGTCAGCGGGATGAGGCGCCGGTCAATAACCGGGAATACGTTCACGAACAGCCAGCCACCCAGCCGGGTCCGCGCGAACGCCTGCGCTAGCTTGTCAAACGGCGTCTTGTCCCGTTGTGTACGGAATCCCTGCTGCATAGGCCGAGGCTAGCAGGGGATCCGGCAGCCGGGCGGCTGACAGAACAGGCGCCGCTGCTGCGCGGTCGCGGGATGTCCCTCGCGTCAGCCAGCGCCGGGGCAGCCCATGGTGATCCTTGTCGGTGATGCGTCGAAAGACCCGGTGACAGACGCTCCGGGGGCGGGTCGCTGCTCCCCTCGACCTATCTCCCACAAGAGCGTGAGACTCGTAGAGCGGCCCTAGCGGCCAGCGCTCGCTGCGGGCAGGAGCCGAGGAACGGCCGACCCAACTGCAGACCGGATTGCGAGCTGCAGGCCGGATTGTGAGCGTGTCCTTAACCCCGAGTCGGCGTCCGGCAGTCGAACCACCAGCAACGCTGACCGGCTGGCAGTCACTCTTCATGATGGTCATGCACTCTGAGTAACGACTGCATCCCGCGGCTCAAGGTCCCGCTCATCTTCAAGAGTCGGCCGCATGCGCCACAACCTATCCAGGGGCGGGCTCGTGGAGACGACGAAAGACCCGCCCTCTATGGTGGACCGATGGCGTCGGTCAAGCAGTTCCAAGTCACCTTCGACTGCGCAGAACCTGAGCGCGTTGCTCGTTTTTGGTGCGAGGTGTTGGGCTACGTCGTACCGCCGCCACCGGCAGGGTTCGCCACTTGGGGAGATCTCGATCGCTCGCTGCCGCCTGAGGATCAGGGTTCGCGGTTCGCATGCATTGATCCCTCAGGTGTGGGCTCGCGACTGTTCTTCCAGCGCGTTCCCGAAGGCAAGGCGGCCAAGAACCGGCTGCATCTTGACGTGCGGGCCGCCACTGGGCTCGTGGGTGAAGAGCGCCTGGCCACGCTTGAGGCCGAGTGCGCACGACTGGTCGCGCTCGGCGCGGTACGCGTGCGACTTCTGCCTGCCGATGACGACAACGAGTCGTGCATCGTCATGCAGGACATCGAGGGCAACGAGTTCTGTCTCGACTGAGTAGCCGCGAACGTGGCACCTTCGCGAGTCGGCTGGTGCAGTTCACCATCACGAGGGTCGCCGTCCCGCGGCGCGCCAACGGTCCTGATCCGGAACCACCTTGGGACCTTACGACCGATGCTGCGCGCCCAGAAGGCTGACGCTTGTCTAACCGGATGACCGATGCCGCGGGGCCGGGCCGGCCGCAAGGATTGTCGCATGCCGATCGGATACCTCGTAACCACGTCGCTCGTCGCCTGCGGTGTGCTCGGCGCTCTGGCGCCGCCGCGCCGGCCATTCATCTTGGGGGCACTGAGCTTCGTCGCTGGCTTCGCGCTCAACGAGCTGCCGTTCGTAGCCGCCGCCTGGCTCGCTGTCTCCACGTTGCTGGCCCTGGACCAGACCGGCCTCGGCTCGCCGGCCGGAGTCGCCGCCGTCGTGGTGGCGATCCTCGCCATGGCCGGGCTGCTGCTCGTCGTCCGGCGTGCGCTGCTGACCGGTCCGGTGCTAGAACAGGCCTTGACTATCGGTCTCGGCGCTGGCTGGCGCGGGAGCGCCGGTGAGGCCAGGACCCGGCGCAGGACCATGTCCGGCCGGGTCCTGTTCGCCCCGTTCCTGATGCGGCGCTCGGGCGTCACGCGGATAGCGAACCTCAGCTACGGCGATGCGGGCCGCAAGAACCTGCTCGATGTCTACTACGGGCGTCCTGGAACGCCGGAGAAACCCGTCCTGATCCATCTGCACGGCGGAGCGCTCTTCATGGGGAGGAAGAACCGCGAGTCGCTTCCGTTGCTGTACCGGCTCGCCAGCCAGGGTTGGGTGTGCATCAGCGCGAACTACCGGCTGCGCCCGGCCGTGACATTCCCTGATCACCTGATTGATGTCAAGAAGGTGATCGTCTGGGCGCGCGAGCATGCTCGCGACTACGGCGCCGACCCGTCGGTGGTGCTCGTGGCGGGCAGCTCCTCCGGCGGCCAGCTGGCCGCCCTCGCCGCGCTCACCAGCAACGATCCTCGGTATCAGCCCGGCTTCGAGCACGCCGACACCTCGGTGAACGCCGCGATCTGCCTGCACGGATATTACGGCCGGCCCGGCAGCAAGGAAACGGAGCCGTTCTCGCCGCTGGCCTACCCGGGCGCGGGCGCGCCGCCGTTGTTCATCGCGCACGGCGACCGGGACTCGCTCATTCCCGTGGAAACGGCCCGGCTGTTCGCCGAGCGGATGCGCGCCGGCTCCGCCGGCCCAGTCGTCTACGCGGAACTGCCCGGGGCCCAGCACGGCTTCGACCGGTTTCACTCCATCCGCTTCGAGCGGGTCGTCGACGCGGTGGAGGACTTCGCCGCCTGGGTACGGTTGCGTGAGTCACCGCCACGCCGGACGGGCCTGGCTTCCCTTCAGGGCCTTGCGGGCGGGACTACTGGCCTAGAGTGACGCTGTGCGCAGCACCCTGTACCGTGACGCCGCGCTGGCCGACGGCCGATCTCCCCGGCTGCGGGTTGGTGTCAGCCTGCTGGCCGAGGACGGCCAGGTCCGCTGGATCCGGCCGGTCGGCGACGAGGACGAGTGCCCGCGCGGGTGCGAGGTGGTCGACGCGGGCGGCACCACCATTGTTCCGGGCCTGGTGGACGGCCACAGTCACCTGACGCTTCCCGGTGGCTCGCATTGGATCGAGCGGGGTGCGGACCCGACCGGGACGCTTGTTGCCGTGGCCGAGTCCAACGGCGAGCTTCAGCACCGTTCCGGCGTCCGCTGGGCACGTGATGTCGGCTCTCCCCGGCGCGCGCAAGACGGCGGCGAGCGCGCGGTCAGCATCGGCGTCAGGGATCAGTGGCGCGGGCGCCGTGACCGGCCATATGTGCGCGCGGCAGGCACCTGGATCACGGTGGCGGGGCTGCTGCCGGGCGGGCTGTCCGTGGAAGCCCACGACGGTGATGAGCTGGTGGCCGCAGCAGTTGGCCAGCTTGACGACGGCGCCGACTTCGTCAAGCTCTACCTCGACGGGCCGGACCCAGGAATCGCGCCGTGGACCGCCGCCGAGGTGGGCCGCGTCGCCCAGGCGGTTCACGGGCGCGGCGCAAAGGTGACGGCGCATTCCACGACGCTGGCCGGCGCTCGGGTGTGCGCCGAGGCGGGCGTGGATTCGATCGAGCACGGGTTCGAACTCGATGCGGACGTCGCGCGGCTCATGGCACAACGCGATGTCGCGCTGGTCACGACGATGACGGTGCTGAAGTCGTGGCTCACGTTCACCACGACCACGGCGATCCCCAGGTTCGCCGGGCCGCAAAGCCGGGCCCGGATCCTGGACCGGTTGGAACAGGCCAGGCACAGCGTGCGGCTGGCCCACGCGGCGGGGGTCGCGATCGTGGGGGGGACCGACTTCGGCGGCGGTTCAGCGCGCGCGAACCAGCTGCCCTGGGAGGTGGAGTGTCTGGTCGAGGCCGGGCTTGAGCCGTGGGAGGCACTGGCTGCGGTGACCTGGCGCGGCGGCGACCTGCTCGGCGAGCCAGAGGCAGGAGTGATCAGGGCGGGCGGACCCGCCGACTTCTCGCTCGTGCACGGCGACCCTCTTAGCGACCCGACGGCGCTGTGGCGCATCTGGCGAGTCGCCTGATCCGCCGC
>DATHPF010000267.1:0-2108 GCA_035484155.1 Streptosporangiaceae bacterium | reverse complement strand
GTCCTCGCGCGCCAGCTGCAGCTGCTCTACGACGGGAGCGGCCAGGCCGCGCGGATGGACCACGACCCGTCGGCGGCCGCTGCCGCCCGGGCCGCGGCGGTCATCCTGCTCGACGCTGCCCTGGCTTAGGGGACGACGGATCAACCAGGGGGGTAACAACGTGACTGACTCATACTCCAGCCTGCCTAACTTGCAGGTCACTGGCGCGAACGGTATCGACTACGCGTACCGGGACACGGACCCGCTGAGCGGCGGCGTGGCGCTGGTTCTTCTGCAGCACTTCCGCGGCAATCTCGACAACTGGGACCCCGCGCTTGTCGACGGGCTGGCGGCAGGCCGGCGCGTCATCACCTTCGACAACACCGGCGTGGGCGGCTCCAGCGGGACGACACCGAGCACCGTGGAGCAGATGGCGCGCGACGCCATCGCCTTTATCGCCGCCATGGATCTGAGCAGGGTCGATCTGCTGGGGTTCTCCATCGGCAGCTTTGTCGCGCAGCAGGTGGCTCTGACCAGGCCGGCCATGGTCAGGAGGCTGGTCCTTGCCTCCGCGGCGCCGCAGGGCGGGGCCGGCATGCACGGCTGGGCGCCCGAGGTCATCGGCGCGATCGGCACGCCGCAGACCAAGCCCGAGGAGTACCTCGGCGTCTTCTTCGCCCGGTCCGCGTCGAGCCGTCAGGCGGGCCAGGAAGCCCTCCGGCGGATGTATGCCAGAACCGAGGACCGGGATGCGGCAACGTCGTGGGCGACCAGGCAAGCGCAGTACGACGCGGTCTGCACGTGGGGCATCCCCGAGCACGCCCGGCTGGAGCGGCTCAGCTGCCTGACGATGCCCGTGTTCATCGCGAACGGCGACAGCGACCCGATGATCCCGCCGCACTACTCCTACCTGCTCGCGGGCCTGATCCCGCAAGCCCGGGTGAAGATTTACCCCGACTCCGCGCACGGGTTCTTGTTCCAGCACCACCGCGACTACGCCGCGGACGTCGAGGACTTCCTCAGCGATAACGGCTAGCCGCCCGCCGAGGGAATGTCGGCCGGGTCTGGCATCAGCCCGTGTGAGTGCTCGGAGTGAGCGCCGAGTACCGGATGATCTGCGGCACTAAATGTCTCCGCATCAGGGGCTGGCTCGGCGTGCCGCAGGAACATGGAATGGACACTCGCGATCATGGCATTCCAGTCATCCAGGCTCACTGGCTTGACCACATAGGCGTTGGCGTGCAACGCGTAGCTGCCCGCTATGTCGGCCGGATGCCTGGAGGAGGACAGGACGACCACCGGGATCGTCAGTAGCTCGGCATCGGTCTTGAGCGCCTTGAGAACCTCCAGCCCGTGCTGGTGACCAGCCAGGTTGAGGTCGAGGAGGATCAGGCGGACCCCAGCGTCATCGGCCGACTTCCCGGCGGCGCGGGCATTCACGAGCGCCTCATCGCCGTTGCTGACTACGCGCACCAGCCGACGCGCGACTCCGAGAGACTCCAGGGCTTCCTGGACGAGCAGAGCATCGCCAAGATCGTCATCGACGACGAGCACGCCCACGTCCCCGTGAAGCCTTCCGTCCAGCGTCAGCCTGGTCCTGTCCGAAATGCTCATGCACGCCCCTCTGCGACGCGCCGGCCATTTTCAGCGCTGTGAGCTCGTCGGCCCTGTCGGATCGGGCCGAGTCAGTGGTGTACTCAGGATGCGGCTGCGACGTCCGACAGTCAATAGTTCGCGAGATCCATTGCGCGAGATATTGTTCCGGTTACAATCGGGGCATGGAGGCCGAGAAGAGCCGGGACGGGGCCTGGACGCTCCTCACCGGACACGGCCACGTTCTCGTGGAAATTGCCCGCAGCCCCGATGCGAGGCTCAAGGACATCGCCGACGTGGCCGGGATCACCGAACGAGCCGTCCAGGCGATCGTGAGCGACCTGGAGGCAGCCGGTTACCTAACCCGGCAGCGGGAGGGACGCCGCAACCGCTACATCGTCAACCCTGACTGTCTGTTCCGTCACTCGGCGCAGGACGGTCACCGGGTTGGTCCTTTCCTTGCGCTACTGGCCGCCGAAGGCGACGCGATACTCCGGTCGCAGGCGGACGACGTGAAGAACGCCGGGGGCCGCTGA
>DATHPF010000266.1:0-23033 GCA_035484155.1 Streptosporangiaceae bacterium | reverse complement strand
GGATGCCGGCCCAGCTCGTGCAGCTGCGAGTCAGCCGATGGGGACGGGCGCCAGCAATGACAATCCTGACGGCGCCGACGTCGAGGCTGGCCTAGGCTCCAGTTCGGCACCGCAACGCAGTGAGCCGACCCCGGCACGCGTACGACAGGCCCTGGCGGCGGTTTCACGTGAAACGGGTCGGCTGACGCGCCCAGCGCCCATCCCCGATTCAGCAGCGTCGGGATCAGCAGTGCCGGGGTCAGCAGTGCCGGGGTCAGCAGTGCCCGAGTCAGCAGAGCCCGAGTCAGCAGAGGGCTGGCAGACGATTGAGAGTGAGGAATCGGTGGCCATTCCTGCTGTTCCCGATGCTTCGGCCGATACGCCGATAGGCCGAGCTGCTCAGGCGGCGGTCGTGGCTCGCTCGGGCGGCCAGACGTGGCCGCGGCCATCCTCATGCCGGATCATCACGATCGCCAACCAAAAGGGCGGAGTCGGCAAGACGACCACTGCCGTGAATCTGGCCGCCAGCCTGGCTATGCACGGCGCACGTGTGCTTGTCATCGATCTCGACCCGCAAGGCAACGCCTCCACCGCGCTTGACGTCGAACACCACTCGGGGATCAGGTCGGTCTACAACGTACTGGTGGACGGCGAGCCGCTGACCTCAGTGGTCCGGCCGGTTGCTGGCTTCCCGCACCTGTACTGCGCTCCGGCGACGATCGATCTGGCAGGCGCAGAGATCGAGCTGGTGCCGCTGGTGGCACGGGAGGCGAGGCTGTCCCGCGCTGTCGGCAGCTTTGACCTCTCGAACCTGGACTACCTCTTCATCGACTGCCCGCCATCGCTCGGGTTGCTGACCGTGAACGCGCTAGTGGCAGCACCTGAGGTGCTGATACCGATCCAGTGCGAGTACTACGCTCTCGAGGGCCTTGAGCAGTTGCTTCGTACCATCGATCTGGTGCGAAGCCACCTCAATCCGACGCTGGCAGTGACGGCCATCCTGCTCACGATGTATGACGGCCGGACAAGGCTGGCCTCGCAAGTGGCTGACGAGGTCCGCGAGCACTTCGGCGGCATCGTGCTCGGGTCCGTGATTCCGCGCAGCGTCAGGGTGTCGGAGGCACCGAGTTACGGGCAGTCGGTCATGACTTATGACCCGGGTTCGTCGGGCGCGGTGGCCTATCTGGAGGCGGCACGCGAGCTGGCCCAGCGGAACCTCCAGCAGCAGGCCGCCGGCTAGCGGTTCGCAAAGTGCGCCGAGCATCTGCGTGCCGGTCTGCAGGATCATCAACAAACGCGTGGCGGTGTGATTTCGGTGAGCCCTGTGGTGCCAGCCGCTCAGGTCTCGCCGCTGAGGTATCGCCGCTGAGGTATCGCCGCTGAGCGATACGTTCGTCTCCGAGCTCTGGGCCTGGCGCTTGGTTCGTGTCGGCGGCAGCGCCCGATGCTGGCAGTATGGGCACCGAGCGGGGGACCAGCTCGGAGCTAGTGTTCAGTGCGCGCCTCAGCCGGCCGCCAGAGCCGCCGCTCACTCAGCGGCGGGGAGATGAGGAGAGTGAGGATGCCGCAACCCAAGCGGGCACTCGGCAAAGGGCTCGGCGCCCTCATTCCGACTGGCCCGCCGGCCTCGGCGTCCTTGCCTGGCGGACAGGCGCCCGATGCGGGTCTTGCAGGCGGCGAGGACTTTGCCGTGGCGATATCAGGCGCGTACCTGGAGGAACTGCCGGTCGCTTCCATCGTTCCGAATCCGCGGCAGCCTCGGCAGGTTTTCGACGAGGACGCCCTGTCTGAGCTCGCCGTCTCGATCGAGGCCGTCGGATTGCTCCAGCCGGTCGTCGTACGGCGGACCAATGGCGGTCAGTACGAGCTCATCATGGGCGAGCGGCGGTGGCGCGCCTGCCAGCTCGCCGGAATCGACGTCATCCCGGCTATCGTCAGGGACACCTCCGACGACGACCTGCTGCGCGATGCCCTCATCGAGAACCTGCACCGCGAACAGCTCAACCCGCTAGAGGAGGCGGCTGCATACCAGCAGCTACTGGACGACTTCGGGGCTACGCATGATGAGCTTGCCCGGCGCGTCGGCCGGTCCAGGCCCCACATCTCGAACACCATAAGACTGCTCAACCTGCCGCCAGCTGTTCAGAAACGCGTCGCTGCGGGAGTACTGAGTGCCGGCCATGCTCGAGCGCTCCTCGGTGTCGAGGACCCGGTGGCGCAAGAGCAGTTGGCCCATCGAATTGTCGCGGAGGGGCTCTCTGTGCGCGCAGTCGAGGAGATCGTGGCGCTCGGCGCGCAGCCAGCTAAGAGTCCTCGCCCCGCCGGGGCGAAGGCACCAGTTGCGCCTGGCCTGAAGGACCTCGCCGACCGGCTATCGGACGTTTTCGAGACCCGGGTCAAGGTGGAGCTTGGGCAGCGAAAGGGCAAGATCGTGGTCGAGTTCGCATCGCTGGAGGATCTCGAGCGGATCGTCCGGAGCATGTCGCCGACGCTGGGACCATCGCGCCGGTCCGAGTCGTTCCATCGTCCCTAGCCGTCGGGCTGCAGTGCCTTGAGCCGCGGGACCTTCACGCGATGGCGACCGTCCGGCGGTCCATCCCCGCGGACCATCCCATGAGTACGGGCCCTGAGTACGGGCCCGTCAGTACAGGCCCGTCAGTACAGGCCTACCAGTACAGGCCCGTCAGTACAGGCCCATCAGTACAGCCCGCCGGTACGGCCCGGCGTGCCGCGGCCATCGCGGATGCTCTTGTCAGGCCGTATTCGAGTTCCGGCTAGGCTTCGGTCCCGTGGCGGAGATGATCGGCAAAAGCTTCGGCAGTGACAACCATGCGGGCGTCCACCCGGCCGTACTAGCAGCGATCACAGAAGCCAACTCAGGCGACGCTATCGCCTACGGCGGCGATCCCCGGACAGAACAAGCGCTCGCCAGGCTCTGCGCAGCTACCGGGGCGCGGCACGCCTACCTGGTCTTCACCGGCACGGCAGCCAACATCCTGGGCCTTAGCCTTATGCTGCGGCCGTTCGAGGCCGTCATATGCGCTGACACCTCGCACGTGAACGTCGACGAGTGCGGGGCCGCCGAGCGACTGCTGGGCTGCAAGCTACTTCCAGTGGCCACCCCCGACGGGAAGCTGACGCCTGAGCTGGTAGCAAGCAAGCTGACTGGCATCGACGACGAGCATCGAGTGCAGCCGCGTGTCATCCAGGTCGCCCAGGTCACGGAGCTCGGCACCTGCTATTCGCTGGCAGAGCTGCGAGACCTGCGCGCCTTCGGCCGCGAGCACGGTCTGCTCACCTACCTCGATGGAGCCCGTATCGGCAACGCCGCGGCCTACCTCGGCTGCTCGCTCGCCGATCTGGCAGCGTGTGCAGACGTTCTGAGCTTCGGCGGCACGAAGAACGGTGCACTGGGGGTCGAGGCCGTCCTCGTCATGTCCGACGAGCTCGCTTATGGCGCGCAGTATCACCGTAAGCAGCTCATGCAGCTAGCGTCCAAGATGCGGTTCCTGGCCGCGCAGGTTGATGCTCTCCTGGACGGCGATCTATGGCTGACCACAGCTCGTCACGCAAATGCGATGGCGGTCAGGCTCGCCGCCGCGCTCGACGGTCTGGCAGGTGTGCGGCTCGCTTACCCGGTGGAGTCCAACGGAGTATTCACCGAGCTTGGCCTGGATCACGCGGCCCGTCTACAGCAGGACTGGAGCTTCGAGGTCTGGTCGCAGTCGGCCGACGGCACTTGCATAGCGCGCTGGATGACGGCATTCGATACGTCTGAGGCCGACGTTGACGCTCTCGCCGCTTCCATCATCTCCGCCGCTGGCGGCGCGGCTGAGTCCGGCAACGTTTCACGTGAAACTGAGTCGGTCTGAGGGCACCTTCCGACTGAGGTGGCCGAGCTCTGTGGTGCCGTCGTAGTGCCGTCGTAGTACTGCCGATGCCGCGAAAAGGCGCACAGCACGGTGCCTTCTTGACGATGCCTTCTTGCCGAAACGATGTCCAAGAACGCGCGACGACTAGAGGTCGCTCAGGCTGCCAGATGGGTACGATAAAGCGCGCAGGGCCAGCAGGCTTGCAGATCAGCCGTGCTGACCGTGCTGACCGCCGATTTGCCGGCCATCGGTCGAAGAACCGCAGGGGTAGGACGTGTCGCGGCGACTTGCGAGCATCACGCTGGACAATCTTGATGACTTGCCGCCCCGGTGCCGCCGTTGCGTCTTCTGGGAGCTAGACCCCGTCAGCCAGGCACGCGCCATCGAAGCGGGCGACCCTGCGCTCGAGAAGGAAGCCTGGATCTCATCCGTGCTCCTAGAGTGGGGCAGCTGCGGCAAGATCGTCTACGTTGACAGTGTGCCGGCCGGCTACATGACCTACGCGCCGCCGAGCTATTCGCCCCGATCGGTGGCGTTCCCGACCAGTCCCGTCAGCGCAGATGCAGTCCTGCTGATGACGGCTCACGTCATGTCGGAATTTGCGGGCGGCGGCCTCGGCCGGATGCTCGTCCAGGGACTTGCCAAGGACCTGACCCGGCGCGGCATCAAGGCCATCGAGGCCTACGGGGACATGAAGTGGACGCAGCCGTCCTGCGTGGTGCCGGTGGACTACCTGCTGTCTGTCGGGTTCAAGACAGTGCGGCCGCATGTCCGCTATCCGCGCCTCCGGCTTGAGCTCAAGACGGCGCTGTCCTGGCGCGAGGACGTGGAGGTCGCCCTCGAGCGCCTGCTTGGCTCTATGTCGCCTGAGCGCGCCCTGCGCCTCGCCTGAGCGCCACCGAAGTCCGGGGCGGTGCCTCCCGGCGGTGTCACCTTCGAAACCGTCACGGTCAATCGAAGCCGTCTTAATCCGGTGACTGCGCGCGTTATCAGCATGTAACCCCCGCTAGGTACATGCCGCTGTCGGTGTGATCGTCGCTGCCGTTCTCAGGCCAGTCAGGCGATCCGACGGCCAATCTCCCGCTAGCCGTGTAACGCGGAGCCTTCCGTCGAGACTGTGCATCGCGCTGCCTGATGTGCCCAGGGCATCGCGAGCCAGACTGACGAGGAGAAACTCGAATGAAACCAGTGAACCGGCTCGGCGCCGCCAGCGTACTGGCCGCGGCCCTGCTCGTGGCGCTTGCCGGCCCCGTGCTGGCTGACCCCGTGCTGGCTGACCCCGTGCTGGCTGACGTTGCGCCCACCGCTGCTGCGGGATCCGGCCCGGCCCGGTCGGCGGTCTTTGTCCAGACAGACAACACAGTCGGGAACGAGATCGTCGCCTACCACCGGGACAATGCTGGCAGGCTCACGGAAGCTGCCGCCTACCCGACGGGCGGCCGAGGCGGCATCCTCGCCGGCTCAGTGGTCGACCATCTTGCCTCACAGGGCTCGCTCGCGCTTGACGAGCCCGTTGGCCTGCTTATCGCGGTGAATGCCGGCAGCAACAGCATCTCCGTCTTTGGCGTCCACGGCGACCGGCTCGGCCTGCGCCAGGTACTCAGCTCTGGCGGCGCCTTCCCAGTGAGCGTAGCGATCCGCGGCGATCTCGCTTACGTGCTGAACGCCGAGGACGGCGGCTCCGTACAGGGTTACCGGATCGGATTCGGTGGCCTGCTCCCACTGCCTGGCTCTGCGCGCGCGCTCGGACTCGACCCAGCCGCGACGCCGCAGTACACCACAACGCCAGGCCAGGTCGCGTTCTCACCGGCCGGTAGCCAGCTCATCGTCACGACAAAGGCAAATGGCAACGACATCGACATCTTCAAGGTGGATCCGGCCGGCTACCTGAGCGCAGCACCCGTGGTGAATACGGAGCCCGGAACGGTGCCGTTCGCGATCACCTACGATGCGGCCGGGCACCTGGTCATCGCTGAAGCCGGGACAAACGAGCTCGCCACCTTCGAGTTGCATGCGACGGGCACCGTCGCGGAGCTGGCAGCGGCCGGCGACGCTCAGTCGGCGACATGCTGGGTTACTGCCGACGGATCTGACCGAGCTGTATCAGCGCTGGCGGGACGACCAGGACGACTGAGTAGGAGCACCCATGAGCACGCCCTTGTGCTCGCGTGCCCGCCGGACCGTGCCCGCCGGACCGTGCCCGCCGGACCGTGCCCGTCAGGCGCGATCCGGCCGCGCGTACTGCTATCGGATCAGATGAACTCGGCAAGGTCGCGCAGTAGCGCAGACTTCGGCTTGGCGCCGACGATCTCCTTGACGACCTGACCATCCTTGAAAACACTCATGGTCGGGATGTTCATAATCCCGTAGCGCTGGGTGATGACAGGGTTGTCGTCGACGTTGAGCTTGACGACGTCGATCTTTTCGCCGTGCTCGCTCGCGATCTCCTCCAGCACCGGGGCCACCTGGCGGCATGGCCCGCACCACTCGGCCCAGTAGTCAACGATGACTGGCTTGGCTGAGTTCAGCACCTCGGCCTCGAACGTTGCGTCAGTCACTGCCTTGGTTGCGCCCACTTGCGGGACTTCCTTCCCTCTCCTTGATGCCGGGCGGCCGGTCTGGCCGTGCGGTCGATTCTGCCTCGGCGTGGCCCGTCGTGAGCGGGCCAGGACAGCGGCGTCATTCCTCGTGGTCGGCCAGCCAGCGCTCGGCGTCCAGCGCAGCGGCGCAGCCGGTGCCCGCGGCCGTCACGGCCTGCCGGTAGATGCGATCGACCACGTCGCCCGCCGCGAACACGCCATCGATCGCCGTCCGCGTCGAGGGATGATCGACCTGGATGTAGCCCTCAGCGTCGGTGGAAAGCTGACCGACAACGAGCTCACTGCGCGGATCGTGGCCGATGGCCACGAACATGCCGGAGACCTCGAGAGTGCTCTCCTCGCCAGTCTTGAGGTTGCGCAGCAGCAGGCCCGTCACCCGATCCTCGCCCAGCACCTCCGCGACCTCGCTGTCCCAGGCGAACTTAATCTTGGGATTGCTGGCGGCGCGGTCCTGCATGATCTTGGAAGCCCGCAAAGTATCGCGGCGATGCACGATCGTCACGCTGCGGGCGAACCTGGTGAGGAACGTGGCCTCTTCCATCGCCGAGTCGCCGCCGCCAATGACCGCGATGTCCTGCTCGCGGAAGAAGAATCCGTCGCACGTGGCACACCAGGACACGCCATGACCGGACAGTCGCTTCTCACCGGGCACGCCGAGCTCTCGGTAACCGGACCCGCTCGCGATGATGACGGTCCTGGCGTAGTACGTGTCCTCGCCAGCCTTGACCTGCTTGGGCGTCGCCCGCAGGTCTACTTCGGTGACGTCATCGGCAACAAGCTCGGCGCCGAACCGCTCGGCCTGCTTGCGCAGCTGGTCCATCAGGTCAGGCCCGAGAACACCGTCGGGGAAGCCGGGAAAGTTCTCGACGTCGGTTGTGTTCATCAGCGCGCCGCCCGATGTCACCGAGCCCTCGAAAACGAGCGGGCTCAGCCGTGCCCTCGCGGCGTAGAGCGCCGCCGTATAACCAGACGGCCCGGAGCCGATGATGATTACGTCCCGAACGTCGGTCACAGGTGTCCTGCCCCTCTCGAATGCACCGGCATCAACCATCGGCCGAGCGTGGAGATTCCCAGCGTCGAGCCTAGGCCCGGCCCAGCGTTAGGTGATCGAGCACATCCGGATGCGAGGCCGAGCAAGTCGAGCCGACTGCCCATACCTGGGAATCGCGAGTGGCAGTCGGAGCTGTGACGATGATCGTGGCCGGCTTACCGTTGTACTTGGCCTGGTCGACGAGCAGGACCGACTGATTGCCCGCAAGGCCGTCGAGGCAGCTCGACAGCTGGGACGCGCCCGGCCCAGTCGTGCCGCCCGCGCTGCTCGAGGAGTTGGCCCGAGTGGTCGGAGCCGGGCCTGCATTGGCCTGGGCGCCGAGCGTACCGCGCAGCTTCGCACCCTGCACGGCTGCGGCCACCTCCGCACCAAACTCCGACGAGGTGAAGTTCGTATCCGAATCCACCATCCGAACGGACTTGGTCGCCGCCGGCTCGCCGTAATGGATATCGGCACCGGGGGTCATCATCTGGGCCTCGGCGCTCGGCGCTGCCACTGAACCGCTGCTGCTTGCTCCTGTGCTTGGCGAATCGCCGCCGACGTTCGAGGCAATCGCGAAGCCGCCAACGCCGACGACCACGACCGCGCTGCCGGCGGCCACAAGTCGAGTGGCCCGCACAGAGAACCCCGGAAGTTTCCAGCCATCTCGCTTGGGGGCGCGACGAGGGCGCGCAGGGAGATCGCGGCGGCCCGCCTCGCTCGCTGGCGCGCTGGCCAGGCGGTTGGCCGACTCCGTGGCTAGCGCCGTGTCAAGCCGGGTGGTCAACTGCTCGGGCATCGCCGGGTAGGAGACACTGGCGAGCGTCGTCGGCACGGCGGACATCTGGCTGGTCAGCTGGGTGCAGCGAGAACAGCCGGCCACGTGAGTTCGGACCCTTGCGGCCTTTCGTGGCTTCAGGCCATCCAGATCCAGCATGGCAAGTTCCTCGGCGCTTGCATGACGGCTCAAGACGTTTCGTCACCCCCCTCTTGCGCAGGTAGGACGCGCTGGCTGGGCGATTGGTTCCGTTGTTCCGCCCCGGAGATTTTTTCCTGGGCCGGCGCACCCGCTGGCCTCAGGTGTGCGAGCCTCGGCAGCAGCCGGGCCCGTCCGCGTGCGGCCCGGCTCTTGACCGTGCCCTCGGAGACGCCAAGGACGTCGGCGGCGTCGGAAATCGAATACCCGAGCATGTCTACCAGGACCAGCGCGGCTTGCTGATCGGGCACAAGCCGTCGTAGTGCCGCGCGCACATCCATGGCGGTATCCGACGTACCGGACGGATCGGACAGCGGCCGTCCGCTGGTTGCGAGCGCATCAAGCGCCTCGTCGTCCTGGCCGCCCGTAGTCGGGCGGGAAGCTCGTCGCCGCATGCGGTCCAGGGCGGCGTTGACGACGATCCGGTGCAGCCAGGTCGTGACAGCGGAATCGCCGCGGAAGCTGGATGCACGCCGGAACGCCGCGATCATCGCATCCTGGAGCGCGTCAGCGGCTTCCTCCGGATCGCCAAGCGTTCGGATGGCGACGGCCCACAGCCGGTCCCGATGCCGTTGGAACAGTACGCCGAACGCGTCCGGGTCGCCGTCGATGTGCCGGCGCAGCAGTTCCTCGTCGGACGGGCCGCCGTCGTCGGTGCCGGCGTCACTGCCGGCTCGCGACGGCGGCCGGTGGTCGGCAGGCTGACGTGGCCCGGGCAAGGGGTAGCGGCCCGGAGACTGGTCGTCCGATTCCGTCGCTTCCTCCCCCCGCCGTGGTAGTGACCACGCCGCAGGACGGCGTCACGCGCCCCCGCGGCCTCGCGACCCGATGCTAGTGACGGTCAGGAAGCGCCGTGGATCACGACCCCGAAGATCTGCGCCATGTACCTATTGCCCGGTTGCGGCATCGGCGGCAGCTTGGTGAACCAGATCACCAGATACCGGTCGGTGACCGCCCGCTGAACGGTAAAGGTGGTGCTTCCCGAGACGTCGTTCTTGCTCGCAACGGTGGTCATCGATGCAAGGTTGGCGGCGCTTCTGGCATCGGAGTCGCCCATCTTGACCTGCACGTTTGCACCCGGTATCGAGCCGAAAGTAACCGTGATGGAGCTAACCCGGGCAGGCTTGCCCAGGTCGAGGATCAACCCGGTGCCGGCCTTGAGATCGCCAAAATACTGAGTGAAGTACTGCTGGGTTGCCCAGCCGGCCGGATTACGGTCCAAGATATTTGCCGCGGTGTTCGAGTTCTCGTCACCGGCGTCGGCTGGGTTCAGTGCGTCAAAGCCATGGGCAGACAGTGGTGTGATGACCGCGGCGCTGGCAGGCGCCGTCACACCGGCGCTGGATGAACCGCCCGTTGGGCTGGCCGCCGCCGGCTTGTGCAGCAGGTGCACGGCGGCGGCGCTGGCCCCTGCGACTACGACCAGGACCAGGAGGCCGACCACAGCCGTCCGCCCGGCGCTGCGTCGGCGGACCGGCGGGCTATCCGGCGGCGCGGGCCGCTCGCTGGGTCGCGGTGCACGCTGCGTCTGGGTCAGCCGGTCCGCGTCCTTGCGGGGGCTACGGACCGAGGTGGCGGTGGCGGCTAGCGGCACTTGAAGCGGCGGGATCGACGCGGCAAGGGCCGCGGCCATTTCAGCCGGGGACCGAAACGCTGCCTGCTCGTCCCGGCCCGGCAACGCGAGGGCGCGAGCCGCAATTTCATCGAGGACTGTTGGCACACCGGCCCGTACCTGCCGCGGGCGCCTGGCGCGTCCGTCAGACTCCGGAGCGGGAGGGAGGCCGGAATCATCCGGCCCCGGCCACAAGCCGGTCAGCGCGGCGTAGAGCAGGCACCCGAGGCCCCGAGTGTCGGCGAGCTCTGGATCATCGTTCGACGTCCCCGTCAGGGCGGCGTCGATGCCGAGGCCGGTGACTTTCACGCCGCCACCGGTAGTCCACCGGACGGCATCGGGGCGCAGGCACAAGTGCGCCAGGCCCGCCGCGTGCGCACCAGACAGCGCCGCGGCGGCCTCAGCGACGATCCGCGCCGCGGTCACTGGCTCCAGTGAGCCAGTAGCCAGCAGGTCGCCGAGCGTGTCACCGACCGGCCATTCGAGGACGATATATCCGTGGTCCCAGTTGTCCTCCACGTCGAAGACCTGGGTCAGCCTGGTGTCAGTCAGCCTGCTCGCCGCGCGCGCTGCAGTGACTACCTGCTCAAGCCGCGGAAATCCGGCGGCGAAGGTGATCACGCTGACCGGCCGGGCCAGGATCTCGTCGATCGCCTTCCAGGCAGACCAGCCAGCGGCCGCGGCGAGCCGGTCCTCGAGGCGGTACCGGCCGCCGAGCCTCGTGCCCGGCTCTGACGTAAAGGTGCTCATGGTCGCGGTTCAAGGGCGCGCGGTCCCTCGAACCTCCCCTCGCGGGCAGTAGGTGATCAACGGTCCCAGATAAGACAATGATGCTGCACACCATGCTAGGCCGCGTCGGCGCCCGCCGGCTGGAGTGACCCAAGGCGGCAGCAAACCGTTACCCGCAGGAGACGTCGCGGCGCGAGATATCGGCGGGTGCGCGCAACTCAACGGCCGAGCCGGGACAGGACTGTCCGGCTGAGGGCGGTCATCTCCTCGATCCGCAAGGCCCTGGCAAATAGCAGGTACATTGCCAGCGCAAGGCCGCCGCCGATGATTACGTCCACGATCGCGCTGCCGGAAACTATCCCCACGAGGACAGCGATCAGGGCCGCTGGCAAGGTGGCGGCGTGCATCCGGACCAGCGAGCGGCCGATCCGGTAGCCGTCTAGGCCGCGGAGGCGCCGGGTCAGGATCCGCCACGCGAGCACGGTGCCGACTAGGTTCGCCAGCCCAAAGCCGACGCCAAGGCCGGCCACCACGTCACGCGGGGGCAGCACGCTCAGCGCGATCAGGTTTGTCGCGATGTTAACCGTCATCGTGGCGAAGCCGATAAGAGCGGGCGTTTTGCTGTCGTGCAGCGAGTAGAACACCCGCAGCTGGAGCTGGAAGATCATGTACGGCAGCAGGCCGAGGCAGAACACGGCGAACACCACGCCGATATACCGCGCGGCGGCAGGCGTGGTACCGCCATGGCCCAGGAAGACCTGAGCCAGCTTCGGGCCTAGCACGGCCAGCACGAGCGAGCATGGCACCACGATGGCCGCCGCGAGCCGGATGCCTACCGAGAAGTCCTGCCGGACTAGCCCGTAGCGCCGCTCGGAGGCGTGTGCGCTCATGCGGGGCAGCAGCGCGGTGATCACCGAGATGCCGACGACCGCATATGGCAGTTGGAAGAGCAGCCACGCGTTGTTGTACTCGGTGACGCCGTACAGGGTGGCGTCACCGGCGATCTTCGTGGTGACCAGGAACGCGACCTGGGTGGCCGCGATGTAGCCGAACATCCACCCGGCCATCCGGCCGATCTCCGCGACCTCCGTGCGGCGGAAGTCCGTGCGCGGGCGCCAGCGGAACGCGACCCGGCGCAGCGCGGGGACCAGCGCAACGGTCTGGGCGACGATGCCGAGCGTGGTCCCGAAGCCGAGTAGCTGGACGTCAAAGCCGGAGATCGTGCCGGGCGATTTGTGCAGACCCGCGACGGCGACGTAGAAGCCCAGGACGGCAATGACGACGATGTTGTTGATCATGGGCGTCCACATGGGCGCCGCGAAGCTGCCGCGTGCGTTCAGGATGGCGCCGATCAGCGAGCTCACGCCGTAGAAGAAGATCTGCGGGATGAAGAAGAGGGCAAGGATGATCGCCAGGTGCAGCGTTGCGGGCGAGCCCGTGATCTTGCTCCCGGCGTAGAGGTGCACGATCGGCACCGCCGCGACCGTGGCTACTAGCGTGACCGCCGCCAGTGCTGCCGTAACCAGGGTGAACATTCGCTGGTCGTAGCCTTCGCCACGATCGGAGTCGCGCTTGGCGGCGTTCACGATCAGCGGCACGATGACGCTAGTCAGGATGCCGCCCAGGGCCAGGTTGTAGACCACATTGGGCAGCGTGTTGGACAAGTTGTAGGCAGCCGCGATGCCGGCGGAGACACCGGTGACACCGAGGGCGTAAGACTGCGCGATCTGGCGCAGGAAGCCAGTCATCCGGGAGCCGAGCGTGCCCACCGCCATGACGCCGCTCGACCTGACAATGGAGGCTGAGCCCCGGCCGGTAGCCGGATCTGGCGGGCCCTGCTGCCCGCCGACACCTAGTCCGCCTGGCGGTCCCGGCGGGCGGGTCCCGGCCGGCCTGGGGTCAGCTACTCGCGGTCGCTCCGGACCCGGCGCACTCGGCGGCGGGAGAGGCTGCCGCCCGCGCGGCGGCTCATAAACGGGCGGCTCATAAACGGGCGGCTCATAAACGGGTGGCCCGTAAACAGGTGGCCCGTAGGCTGGCGCGAGGTCGCCGGTGCGAGGGCCGGAGGGGTCGTAATCCTGCGGCGGCTGGTATCCGGGCTCCTCCCGCCAGGCCTCGGTCGAGCCGGGCGGACGCGTCGGCGGCAGGCCGCTCCGGCGCTGGTTACCAGGGCCCGGCCGCCGGTCTGGTCGTGCGATTGGCTCGCCATCGAGCGCGGGCCGGGCGTGACGCGCGTGCCGGCCAGCCGGGCGGTCTGGCGAGTCGAGCCGGTCGGGGCTGCGTGGACGCTTCGGCCGGGCCACCGTGCGCTCGTCCTGCGGACCTGGTCCGGCGGAGTAGGAAGCTACCCCGTTCCCGGCCTGACGGTCTCGCCTTTCAGATCGTGAGGATCTTTCGGGCCGCGAGGAGGCAACGGGCGGTCCGTAGCCGCCGGCCCAGTCGGCCGGGTCGGCCGGTTCGGCCTGGCGCTGGTCAGCAGAACTGCCGGCCCAGTCGACGTTGGAGAGGTCGATGTGCCAGCCGGTGTCGTCGAAGATGGGGCCGGTGAGGAAGTCCTGTCCCACGTTCCAGCCGGGCACGGCGGGCCTGACTTCCCAATCTGACCCGCCGGAATCGGCGTAGGGGTCAGACTCGGGCGTGGTCATCGGGCTCCTCAATCACGGTCCAGGCTCTCCGGCCGCTCCTAGCTCACTGCGCGCTGCATTGACGGTATCCGGTTCGAGGCGTTCGGCGCCCCCCTCACCGTCATGGTCATCGGATGGCTGGCCGTCTCCTGGCTGCTCAGGGCCGGTCACAGGCCTGCCGCGCCGCATCGCGCGCGCCGCCGACGCGAGCAGGAAAACGCCCAGCGCCGCGGCGCAGATGATGATCCCGAGCACCCCGACCCGGGTCGTCTGGATCGTGACGCGCTGCGAACTCGACAGCAGCTGGCCGTCCGGGCTCGCCAGGAGCAGGGTCACCGTCGTCGAGCCCACCTGCGCTGCCTGAACTCGCAGCCTGACCGTCTGAGCCGTGTGCGGCGGGACGGTGATGAGGCCGTGGGCGACCGGGGTAATCCTGGTCCCGCTGGCCTGGCTGTACTGGAGCTGGAGCTGGACCTTGACCGCGTAACCAAGCTTGTTGTCGATCGAGACGGGCACGCTGCCCTTGAGACCGCCGAGGGTGATCCGTTTCTCCGCGATGATCTGGACGGCCTGCTGCTGGTAGGTGATGCGCTGGGTCATCGTCGCGAGCATGGCCTGCGCCACGTCTGCCGACGTGCCCAGCCAGGCCGACGATTCCACCGCCGAGATGGCCAGGTACAGGTCGTTATCCGGACTGGCCCTGATGCTCTCCAGCTGGGTGATGCCGCGGTCGAGCACGCGGAGTTCGTGCAACTCGTATCCGCCGCTGATTGGGGTCGGGCCGATACGACCCGTTGGCCAGTCCTGGGTCGGCACGGTCTGGATGCCTTTGGCGCTGGCCAGCGACGTCAGGCTGACCGGGCTCAGCCAGGGAGCGGTTGCCGTGTCGGCGAGCAGGTCGGCGGCCAGGCCGGCCGACGGGTCCCAGCGCTGTGGCGGTGCCACCACGATGGGCTGCGTCGGCACGCGCTGCGCCAGCAGCGCCGTCTCGGCGAGGAACTGCTGCGCCGTGGCGAAGGCAGGGCCAGCTGTCGCCCCCGACGAGGCGAGTAGCTGGGTGAGGGACTGGCTGGCGAGCATCGCCGTCATGTAGCTGCCGCCACCGTCTAGCGTCTTGAGCACCGAGCTTTGCACGCCGGGAAACGCCGCGCTGCTGAGCACCAGGGTGCCGACCCCGTCGACGTTGGCCAGGCTCTCCAGGGTGCCGTAGCCGGGCACTCCGCCAGCTGGCCAGGCGATCCCCGCGGCCTGGGTGAGCGTGCCCTGAGTCCCACTGGACTGAGTACCACTGGACTGAGCCCCGCTCGACACGGTCGGGCTCACGTTGCGGTGCAGGATTTGCCCGGCGAGGCTCTGGCCGAACTCGAAGGACCGGCTGAGATCAGCCCCGTGGCCGACGGCCAGCAGAGCCACGACGTTCGGGTCGCCATACGGCGTGACGGTCAGCGGGCGTCCAGCGGTGACCGTCTTGAGCTCGGCCAGCCAGGCCGATGCGGCCTTCGCCCACTGTGGCTGCACGGCACCACACGCTGTCAGCGCCTGGACGTTGGCCAGCAGGGCTGGATCCACAACCCAGGTGACGCCGTCGTAGTCGGCCAGGCTCTGCGGCGGCTCAACCCCGGTATGCGCGGCGGCGCGGCTGCGCGCTGCCGCTGCGGCCAGGGATTCGGTTGTCTGCGTCAGTGCCCCGGCCCCGACCAGCTCGCTGAGCCGCCCGTTGCTGAGGCTCTGCGCTAGGGCGCTGGCTTGCGAACCGCTGCAGTTGTACTGCCATGGCTGGTTGAGCAGCGGCTCGTCAATCAGGGGCCAGAGCCAGGCGGTCTGAGCCGGAGACGGCCGCGTGCTGGCGTACGGTCCCCTCCTGGCTGGCTCGTAGGGCAGGTAGGTCGTGGTCGTGGCCAGCGGGGAGCCGTAAACACTCTCGGCCTGAGCTGCCAGCGGGTAGACGCCGAAGGCGGTCATGCCGAGCGCGCTGGCAGGTACCCGGATCGACCAGTCAGCCGTAGCGCCTGGTGCGAGCGGGCCGCTGGACTCCCAGACCGCGCCGGGCAGCGTGGTGGTCGCGGGGCTGTAGGCCTGGCTGGCGTTCAGCTCAAGCTGCGCCACACTGGTGACTGGCGTGCTCGAGCCAAGCAGTTGCACGGTCACGCGCGAGTCCTGCTGGCCAGAAGAGTTGCGTACGGTGCCGGAGACGGTGATGGTCGAGGTCGGAGCCGCCCATTGCGGCGTCATAGCCGAGATCGTGATACTCGCCAGGGACTGGCTCGGCTGCTGCCCGGCTCCGGCTGCCGCCGCGGCTGGCTGCTGGGTGGCGAGCAGGACGGCTGGCAGCGCCAGCATGGCGACGCCGAGCATGGCAATCAGGACGCTGGCCGGCCGTCGCGCCATCTCCCACCCGCCTGTCGCCCTGCTCCAGGTGCCGTCGCCGCGCCGTGTCGCAGGCTGCCGGCCCGGCGATTTACGGAGTCCGGGCAGCGGCATGCCGAGAATGCTATTGCGGCCAGCTGAGTGCCGAGGCTGAACCACGGGCACCTGAACCATGGGCACCTGAACCATGGGCACCTGAACCATGGGCACTGTCGTGGCCGGCTGCTACCGGGCAGTATCCTGCGACTCATCGCTCGGGGGCCCCGGCTTCCCGTTTCCCACAGGGTACGCCCGCAATCTATTGTCAATGCCCGTGCCAGATTCAGATTCGCTGCCCGCGGCCGCCGCGCTGTTCGCCGATGAGCTCGGCGAGCTGTTCGCCGCGGCCGGTTTTGAGCTTGCCCTGGTCGGCGGGGCCGTTCGGGATCCCTTCCTCGGCCGGCAGTCCGGTGATATCGACCTCACCACGGATGCGCCGCCCGATCGGATTCTGGCCCTCGTGGCCGACTGGGCCGACAAGGTCTGGGAGATCGGGATCGACTTCGGCACCGTGGGGCTGCGCAAGGGCGGCACCACCTTCGAGATCACCACCTACCGGACCGAGCACTACGACCGGACCTCGCGCAAGCCCGAGGTGTCCTACGGCGGCTCGCTTGAGGACGATCTGGCCAGGCGTGATTTCACGGTGAACGCGATGGCCGTGCGGCTGCCCGGGCATGAGCTGGTAGACCCGTTCGGCGGCCTGGCCGACCTTCAGGCCAGAGTGCTGCGGACGCCCGGGGCACCAGAGGCCTCGTTCACCGACGACCCGCTGCGGATCTTGCGCGCGGCCCGGTTCACTGCCCAGCTGGGGTTCACTGCGACGCCGGCGGTCCGGTCCGCGATGAGGGACCTGGCCGGTCTGCTTGCCCCGCCCAAGGTGTCCGCCGAGCGGATCGAGGGTGAGCTGACCAAGCTGCTGCTGTCGCCACTGCCGGGTGGTCCGGCGGCCGGCATCCGGTTGCTGGCCGAGACCGGAGTCGCCGACCAGGTACTGCCCGAGATCCCGCGGCTCCGGCTGGAGACTGACGAGCACCATCGGCACAAGGACGTGTACGAGCACTCGCTAACCGTGCTGACCCAGGCGATCGACCTGGAAGCCCGGTATGACCTCGAGCCGGACATAGTGCTTCGCCTGGCCGCCCTGCTGCACGACATCGGCAAGCCGCGCACTAGGTCGCTACTGCCGGGCGGCCGGGTCGCTTTCCACCATCACGAGATGGTCGGCGCCAAGATGGCCAGCAAGCGGCTCACGCAGCTGCGCTATCGCAAGGAGATCGTCGCCGACGTCAGCAAGCTCATCGAGCTGCACCTGCGATTCCACGGCTACGGCGACGGCGACTGGACCGACTCCGCCGTACGCAGGTATGTCACCGACGCCGGTCCGCTGCTGAGCCGGCTGCACGCGCTCACCAGAGCGGACTGCACGACCAGGAACAAGGCCAAGGCGCAGCGGCTCGCCGCCACCTATGACAGCCTCGAGGCGCGGATCGACGAGCTTTCCGCTCGGGAAGAGCTGAACCGCATCCGGCCGGACCTGGATGGCAACGAGATCATGGCCATACTCGGCATCCCGCCGGGGCGGCTGGTTGGCCGGGCGTCCACGCATCTGCGCGAGCTCCGGATGGAGGCCGGGCCGCTGGGGCACGAAGCGGCGGTTCAGGAACTGCTGCGCTGGGCCGCGTCGGAAGGGCTGAGCGTGCCACCGTCAAGTCCGCCACCGACCGACCCCGCCGAGTGACGCGCGGCTAGCCAGTAACCAGCGGCCACCACGGCGTAGCCGACGGCGATGACCGCGATGAGCGCGTGGGACTTCCCGTTCAGCGGCATGAACGGGACGCTGATCAGGGCGCCGACCGCGAAGGTGATGTTGAACATCATGTCGTACAGCGAGAACGCCCGGCCGCGGTACTCATCGCCGACCTGCTCCTGCAGGATCGTGGTGGCGCAGATTGCGACGCCCTGCCCAGCCAGGCCAAGGCAGAATCCCATGAACAGGTAAGCAACCTGGCTGAACGTCTCGCCGAGGCTGCCGATCACCACTGCGCTGCCGGCGATCAGCAACGCGATGAAAGCTGTCTTGGTCAGCTGTCTTGTCACTTGCGGGGTCACCAGCGCCGCGCAGAAGTAACCGACGGCCACCGCGGCAACCAGATAGCCGTAGTGGGTCTCCGCGGTGCTGGGGGCGGCTCCGTGGTAGAAGAAGTTCCGGTAGAGCAAGATCGACATCAGGAACAAGATCCCGTAGAGAACCCTGTTGCCGCCGGTGGCGCCTAGCGCGGCCGCCGGGCCGCGCCGCCTGCTGAGGTACCGCACACCGGCTGCCAGTCCGACAACCACCAGGCCGAGTTCCGTCGAGATCTTGCGCGGCCCAGCCTGGCCAGGCTGCCGCACCGGACCGAGCAGGTCCCGGCCCATGGTCCTGGCGACCAGGCTGGCGGCGATATAGCAGGCGCCGGCGACAAGCAGCGTGATCGCGGCCCCGCCTTCGGTATCGCCGGTAGCCGCGTTCACGCCGAGGCCGATCAGCCCGCCGATCGCGGCCAGCGTCCCGCCGGCAGTCGGTGACACCGAGTTCCCCATGACCAGCTTGTCGCCAGCGACAACATGCGGCAGCGCGGCCGACAACGACGCCAGGAAGAACCTGTTCACGCCGAGGACGAGCAGCACGGCGACATAGAGCGGCGGCCCGAGGTTGCCTGACGCCATCAGGCCGGCCGCCAGGGCCACGAAGACTGACCGGAGCAACGCGGAGTAGACGAGGATCTGGCGCCGTGACCAGCGATCGATGAAGACGCCAGCGAACGGCCCGATCAGCGAGTATGGCGCGTAGAGGACGGCGAACGCCGCGGCCCCCTTCGCCGGGTTGGGGAATGTCGCGGCGTTGAAGAACACGTAGGTGCCGAGGCCGGCGGTGAAGATGCCATCGCCAGTCTGCGAGATGAGCCGGGTAGACAACAGGCGCCGGAAGTCGTGCTCGCCCCACACGACGCGCAGGTCACGCAGGAACGATGTGCGCTGTACCGGCGCGGGCTTCCCGCCATCGCCGGGCATGGCCGACGTCGCTGGCATCGGTGGAAGTGGTTCCTGCCGGGACACGTGGTTAGCCTATGGCGCGTGCCTAGGCCCGAGCGAACGGGCTGCGGCGTGTGCGACGGCCCCGTTCCCGGTCTTATGGTTGTTGATCTTGGCGGCGCGGGCGAGCTGCCCGGTACGTCACGACGGGAGCCCGGTCTGAGCCCGGGCTTCCCGTCGCGCTGCTGTTGCCTGCTTAGCGGTCGAGTTCGCCGCGAATGAACTTGTCGACGGCCTCGCGCGCCACGTCGTCGCTGTACTGCTCGGGCGGCGACTTCATGAAGTACGAGGAGGCGGACAGGATGGGGCCGCCGATGCCGCGGTCCTTGGCGATCTTCGCGGCGCGGACCGCGTCGATGATGACGCCCGCCGAGTTCGGTGAGTCCCACACCTCGAGCTTGTACTCCAGGCTCAGCGGGGTGTCACCGAACGAGCGGCCCTCAAGCCGGACATAAGCCCACTTGCGGTCGTCCAGCCACGGCACGTGGTCGGACGGGCCGATGTGGACGTCGGCCTTGGCCATCTCGTGCGGAATCTGCGAGGTCACCGACTGGGTCTTGGAGATCTTCTTGGACTGCAGGCGCTTGCGCTCCAGCATGTTCATGAAGTCCATGTTGCCGCCGAAGTTGAGCTGGTAGGTCCGCAGCAACTCCACGCCGCGGTCCTCGAACAGCTTTGCCAGCACGCGGTGCGTGATCGTGGCGCCTACCTGGGACTTGATGTCGTCGCCCACGATCGGGACGCCCGCGTCCGTGAACTTGGCCGCCCAGACCGGGTCGGAGGCGATGAAAACTGGCAGCGCGTTGACAAAGGCCACGCCTGCGTCGATCGCGCACTGAGCGTAGTAGCGGTCCGCCTGCTCCGAGCCGACCGGGAGGTAGGAGACCAGGACGTCGGCACGCACTTCGCGCAGAGCCTGCACCACGTCCACTGGCTGCTCGTCCGACTCAGTGATGATCTCGCGGTAATACTCGCCGAGGCCATCCATCGTCGGGCCCCGCTGCACGGTGATCCCGGACGGCGGCACGTCGCAGATTTTGATGGTGTTGTTCTCGCTGGCGACGATCGCCTCGGCGATGTCCCTGCCAACCTTCTTGGCGTCCACGTCGAACGCGGCAACGAACTCGATGTCGCGGACGTGATACGGACCGAACTGGACGTGCATAAGGCCCGGTACCCGGCTCGCCGGGTCGGCGTCCTTGTAGTACTCAACCCCCTGAACGAGGGAACTTGCGCAGTTCCCAACGCCCACGATGGCTACCCGTACCGAACCCATGAGGATTGCTCCTTATCTTGTGCTGCGTAGCGACGATCGCTCGCCTGTCTCTACACGACGGTGGTCGCTCCGCCGCTCTCTGTGGTTTCCCCGGCCTGGCCGCCGGGCTGCGTGCCCGACTGCCGCTCCGAGGCGATCAGCTCATTCAGCCAGCGGACTTCGCGTTCTACTGACTCCAGGCCATGGCGTTGCAGCTCAAGCGTGTAGCTGTCGACTCGCTCGCGCTTCCGGGTCGCCGCGGCCCGGAATCCCTCGAGGCGCTCCTCGAGCCTGCTGCGCCGGCCCTCGAGAATCCGCATCCGGATGTCGGCCTGCGTGAGGCCGAAGAAGGCGAAGTGCACGCCGAAGCCGTCGTCCTCCCAGGACGCCGGGCCCGACTGCCCGAGCAGGTCGTTCAGCCGCTCCTTGCCGTCAGCCGTCAGCCGGTAGACGATCTTGGAGCGGCGCGGGCGGTCCAGTGCCTTGCCAGCTTCGGGAATCGCGTCCTGGGTCACGAGCCCCTTGCCGAGCATGTCCTTGAGTGCCGGGTAGAGCGAGCCGTAACCGAACGCGCGGAACGCGCCGAGCAGTGAGTTGAGCCGCTTGCGCAGTTCGTACCCGTGCATCGGGGTCTCGTGCAGGATGCCGAGGACGGCGAGCTCGAGGACACCAGAGCGCTGGCTGCTCATACCCGCTCGCACCTCGCATTCCGCACACAGTTACCATCTGGGTTACTAGCTCGCACCACGGGCTGGTCTTCCACCGCAGGGGCCGGTCTGGCGCTAGAGTGTCAACTCGATGTATCGAGCTGATACATCGCCACGATATGCGGCGCGCAGTTTTGGCGCAAGTCCGCAGGAAATGGCGAGCGCTTTGCGATCGTCATGGGTGGCGCTGTCGCACGACGATGACCAGCCGGGTCTCCTCCTGCGGGCAGTTCCGTCGTAACCTGTCGGGCATGAGGCGATCGGTCGTTGACTACGGACTAGCCCGGCGGGCGACCCTCGCCGCCGTGCTCTCCGGGCGGACGACCGTGACCGATGTCTGCGACGCTCACCCCTACCTCCTGAGGGCCGCCAAGTTCCACGGCGAGGACACCGACATCACGTGCCCGATCTGCCGCCGGGTGAAGCTGAGGCACGTGACCTACGTGTACGGCGACGAGCTTGGCCGGTATGAAGGCAGGGTCAAGCGGGGTCCAGAACTGGACGAAATGGCCGCCGAATATGCGGAGTTCCAGGTCTACGTAGTCGAGGTCTGCCAGAGTTGTGCGTGGAACCACCTCGCGTCCTCCTACGTACTGGGCACTGGCGAGCCAACTACCCGGCGCAGTCGGCGAGCCAGGGCCAGCGAGTAAGCGGGCAGCTCAGTGCAGGCGTGCGAGTGACGCAATACGTGCCGGGATAGTTGGTATCGCCAGGTAACGTGTCTTCCTGGCGGGACCCCCGCTCGCTTGCGACCGCCTCTTGACCCCCGACCAGCGAGGACGCGTGAGTAACCCAGAGTTGCCCGGGCCGTACTGGCAGGATCAGGGCGGCGTCGGCTATGGCGCCGGGCCGCGCGGCGGCTTCGGTGGCCCGCAGGGCGCGGACTCGCCGTGGGACGACGGCGCGGGTTTCTGGCGCGACGATCGCGCTAGCACGCGCGACAGCCGTGACAGTCGTGATGGCCGCGGTGGCGGGGATGCCGATCAGCGCTCGGCCGGCCGGCGGTCAGAAGGCAGGCATTCAGAAGGCCGCCGTTCAGAAGGCCGCCGTTCAGAAGGTAAGGACGCTAGGTACGAGAACGGCGCACAGGCGAGCTCCGGGCGCGGATCGCGCCGGGCTGACGGGTCGCGGGCTGACGGCCCGCCGGCGGCGCAAGGCAATTCCTGGCAGGACATGCTCGCCGGGCGGTCGAGGCATGCATCGCCGCGGCGGTCGGAGCGCGGATCTCAGGCGGCCGACGACTGGGCTGGCGACGGTGCCACTGGCCGTAGCGGCAGGTTCAGCCAGACGGCTGATGACCTGCGGAGCAGGCTCGGCATCCGGAGTGCGGGCGCTGGCCGGGACGAAGCCGGAGCTGCCGGGTCCTCGGCCGACCAAGCCAGGGGTGGCTGGGCCGGTGGTCGCGCTGCGGGCCGGGAGACCGGCCGCGCTGCGGCCCGGGCCGGCGGCCTGCGGTCAAGCGCCGGCGACTACGGGGACTACGGCGACTACAGCGACAACGGACCGGGCGGCGGCCGCAGCCGCACCGCGCTGCATGATCACCCGGACGAATACTGGTCCGATGACGACCGTCCGGGCCGCAATGGCCGGTCGAGGATTACCGACCGGCCCGGCATTCGCCACGGTGGTAACGGCGACGGCAGCAATGGCCACGGTGGCAACGGCCACGGTGGCGGTAGCGGCGGCGGTCGTGGTGGCGGTCGTGGTGGCCGCGCCGGACGGGACGGCGGCCCGCGCAGCCGCAGCGAGCGCTTTACGGACTGGCTGCTCTACGGCGACTGGTGGCGCCGCTGGACGTTGAAGAAGGCTCTTCTCGTCCTGTGCGGTGCCTTCGCTGCGTTTGTATTGCTCGCGATCATCGGCATCGCCGTCCTCTACTCGATGACGCCCATCCCTACCGACGTGACAGCAGATGCCACCTGGCAGTCGTCGTCGGTCTACTTCGGCAACGGCCAGCTGCTCGGCACCTTCACCAACAGCCAGGACATCAACCGGCAGCTGCTGACCACTTCGCAGATCCCGCAGAACGTCAATGACGCGATCATCGCCGCGGAGGACCGGAACTTCTACCACGAGGGCGGCATCTCGGTATCGGGCATCGCCCGCGCTGCCAAGGACGACCTGTTCGGCAGCGGCGGGCTGCAGGGCGGCTCGACGATCACCGAGCA
>DATHPF010000265.1:0-14304 GCA_035484155.1 Streptosporangiaceae bacterium | reverse complement strand
AGGCCCTCACCGACGACCTCGCGGCACCGCCCTACGACATCCTGACCCCGACCGAGCTCGACCAGCTGATCGCCGACCTCGAGCCCCTCGCTGCAGCGCTGGCCGCAGTCGGCTCGGAATAGCGCTGGCCGCAGCCGGCTCGCGATGACGCTGCCGCTCTGCCCCCGGACGACAAGCGGGAACGCCCGCGCGGTGCTCCTTACCCCGGCCCATCGCGACCACGCTGATCGGGTACGTGCCGACTTCGGTCGGCCGGACCACCCGCAGAGCCTCAGGCGCCGGAATGGCACTCGCTGAGATCGTCGCCTGATGTCAGCGAGGCAGGACGTGGGGGTTAAGGGTGCCGAGCGGGTCGAGAGCTGAGCGGATTCTGGCAAACAAGTCGCGTTCAGACTCCGAACGCACAAGACGCAACCACGGCGCCTTCAAGGCGCCGATCCCGTGCTCGGCTGAAATCGATCCGCCGAGGCTAGCCACGTAGGAGAAGATGGCGTCCTCGTGTCGCCCGTCAGCGTTGGCGCCAGGGACGATATTCACGTGCACGCTGCTATCAGCGACGTGGCCGAAAATGATGACGTGCGCGGCCGGGTCGACGTTAGCCACGACCCTGGGAGCAGCTTCGGCCAGCGTCAGCCACTGGGTGGGCGGGACAGACAGATCCAGCTTGATCGGCGTGCCCAGGAAGCGGGACACCTCCGGCTGCCGCTCCCTATACGCCCAGAGTTTCGCCCTGTCCGCATCTGTCTGCGCAACCGCGGCCGGCAGATCGCCGACGAGCGCGGCAAACTCGCCGAGCGCATCCGCGCCCGATGCCTCGAGCAAGAGATAGGCCTCCGCCCGGCCTGGCAGTGGCGACGCAAGTCCAGCGTGTTTGGTGAGCAGATCCAGGCCGTAACTGGTGAAGAATTCTGCGGACAGCAGGCCGGACACTTCCCGCACTGCGCGCCGGGCCAGACTCCGTACTTCGGCGAGGCCCTCCAGTCCCGCGATGACGGCAACCAGGTTGCGCGGCCTGGTCACGAGCTGGAGACGAGCCCTGGTTATGACCGCCAGCGTTCCTTCTGAGCCCGCCAGCAGCGAAGCGTAGTCGTAGCCCGTGTTGTCCTTCACCGGCCCGGACAGGTGCGACACCACGGTGCCGTCGGCCAGTACGGCCTCCACTCCGCGTAGCTGGTTCCGCATTGGCCCGTAGCGCAGTACCCGGACTCCCCCGGCGTTAGTAGCCACAGCGCCGCCCACCGTGGCACTGGCCCTGCTGGCGATGTGCACGCCGAAGTCGTAATCGGCATGTGCATCGGCGACCTGCTGGAGCGCGACGCCAGCACCAGCGGTTACCTGGGCGGCGTCGACGTCGACGGGCTCCAGCTGATTCACCCGGCTAAGGCTGAGCACGACTTCGCCCCGGAGCGGGATGCCGCTTCCGACCAGACCGGTGTTACCGCCTTGCGGTACGACCGGAACGCCGGCTTTGTTGCAGAGGGCCAGGGCCGCGGCCACCTCGGCGGTGTTATGCGGCCGGATGACAGCAGGGGTGTGGCCGCGAAACCTGCCGGTCCAGTCGACGGCATAGCCAGCCGCCGCGTCGCCGATTAGCATGTGCGGCTTGCCGACAACCGCGGTCAGCTGGCGGAACAATTCCGCCGGAAGTTCACCGTTGTGACCGGCGCTCACTGCCGTGGTGCAGCCGTCAGCAGCCGATCCATGACGCGCAGGCTGGCATGCAACCCAGATACCGGAACGCGCTCGTCAACACCGTGGAACATCGCGTTGTAGTCGTAGCCCGGCGGGAGTACCAGCGGGGTGTAGCCGTAGCAGTCCATGCCGAGCCTGGCGAACTGCTTGGCGTCGGTCCCGCCACTCATGCAGTACGGCACGACGGTCGCAGTCGGGTCCTCCGCAAGCAGTGCCCGCGTCATTGCGGCAACCAGGGGGCTTTCGAGCGGGCCCTCCACTGGCGGTTCACGGTGTGCATACTCCCAGCTCACGGCAGAGCCGGTCAGCTCATCCATGGTGGCCACGAACTCCGACTCAAAGCCAGGCAGCACCCGTCCGTCCACATACGCGACCGCCTCGCCGGGGATGACGTTGACCTTGTAGCCGGCCTGCAGCATGGTTGGGTTCGCACTGTTCCTGACGGTGCTCGCGACCAGGGATGCTGCCGGGCCAAGCTGTGCCAGCAGCCGTTCCGTCGCGTCAGCGGTCGCCGAACCGGCGGCATCGGCCGTGCCAGACGCAGCCGCAATCGCATGTATTGCGGCGCGCACGGTCGGAGTGAGGCGGACTGGCCACTGATAGGCGCCGATCCTGGCGATCGCCTCTGCCAGCCGGACCACCGCGTTGTCCTTGCGAGTCTTGGAACCGTGGCCCGCCGTCCCGCGGGCGGTGAGCTTCATCCAGGCGGTACCGCGTTCAGCCGATGCGACCGGATACAGGCGCAGCCCAGGATTGACATGAAACGTGTAACCGCCTGATTCTCCGATCGCCTCGGTGCAGCCATCGAACAGGTCCGCGTGGTTGTCAACCAGCCACCGGGCGCCGTAGACGGCTGTGTCCTCCTCGTCCGCGGTGAAGGCGAGCACCACGTCGCGTTGTGGCTGACGTCCAGTCCGCGCCCACTCTCTCGCTAGCGCGATGAGTACGGCAACGGCGTTCTTCATGTCCACGGCACCGCGACCCCAGACGACGCCGTCGCGCACCTCGCCACTGAACGGATCGACCGACCAGGCAGCAGGATCGGCCGGGACGACATCGAGGTGGCCATGCAACAGCAGCGCCGGAAGGTCAGGGTCAGTGCCGCTGACCCGCGCGACCACATTCGACCGGCCAGGGGCTGACTCCAGTAGTTCCGGGTCGAGGCCTGCCTCTGCCAGCAAGGCGGCGACGTACTCGGCAGCCTTCCGCTCGCGGCAATCGCCACCGCCGCGGTTGGTCGTGTCGAACTGGATCAGTTCCGAGGCGAACCTCGTTACCTCCAGCTGGGCAAGCGTGACTGACTCAGCCAAATTTCTCCTCCATTGCCGCCGTGATCATGGTGCAGACCGTCTTGAAGGTGCGAATCATCTGATAGGCCGAGGTGCTGTCGTACTCGACGGTGCGGTCCCCGGTCCGCCGTACGCCCGGCACGATCGCCGCAGCCTGGGCGAGCTGCGCCGCGTCCACCTCAACCTCGACCCGGAGCTCGTCCGCGGGCCGCGGCTCGGTTCGGATCGCCAGCCTGACCGCATCCGCCGCGGCCTTGCTGATCGCTGCGGAGGTCACCGCCGGCGGCCGGCAGTACGCCGCGTAGCGGCTGACGCAGTCCTTCACCGCCACCGCCGGCGCATCCGGCGCATACCCGGCAGCGTCCGCGCAGGTGCGGTCGTCCCCGGTAATCAGGATCACCGGAGTTCCGTACTGACCAGCGACGTGTGCGTTCAGCAGTCCTTCGCTCGCCCTGGCGCCGTTCAGCCGCACTGCGGTGATGGAATTCGCCAGGTACGTATGCGCAAGCACGCCCTCCGCACCGGCAGCGGCGTGATAGCCCACGAAAGCGACTCCGTCAATGTCGCCGTGCTGGATCCCCTCGACCATGCTGAGATCCTTGTGGCGCCCCGTGAGCATGACAGCCCGCTCATCAAGCTCCTCGAGCAGCAGGTTCCGCATCGTCGAGTGGGCCTCGTTGATCACAACGGTGTCGGCGCCCGCTTCGAGGAACCCGACCACGGCAGCGTTGACGTCCGAGGTGAACATGCGTCGGCACCGCTGCCACTCATCGGTCCCCGGATCCACGTCGGCTGGCCAGGTGACGCCGGTCGCGCCTTCCATATCAGCCGAAATCAAGATCTTCATCGTCGTTCGCCTTTCGTCAGTGGCCCGGCTCGTCGGCCGACCGAAGCGGCGGGTCGAGGAGGAGCAGCGTCTTAGCGTCGGCGTCCAGGTCGGCTGCGACGCCGATCGGGAAGGTCTGGAAATAGCCACCGTGACCGACGTTCGCCCAGGCGATCATCGGCACTCCGAGATCTCCAAGCCGCTCGAGCAGGATCTGCTGAATGAGTTCGGACGAGCCGCAGTTAACGAACGTCCCGGCCACAACCCCGGCGACTCCGTTGAGATAGCCGGAGCGACGCAACTGAGTGAGCATCCGGTCAAGCCGGAACTCCTGCTCGTCAATGTCCTCGACCAGCAGAATGCCGCCTTCGGCGGGCCATGAAGTGGCGGTGCCGATCGAAGCGGCTATCAGCGTCAGGTTGCCACCCATCGTCCTGCCCGCGGCGACCCCTCCGACGAGGGTTGTTGCCTCGGGGTAGCTGATCTGGGTGGACCGCTCCGGGTGCATGAGAGCTCGCAGCATCGAGGCGAAGGAGTAGTGCCCGGTAGGACCTCCCGAGGTAACCATGGGGCTCATCAGCGACGCCCAGCCGAGCTTGCGGCCGACGGCCTCGAGCACGCCAGTCACGTCGGAGTAGCCGGCGAGCACCTTCGGCGGCTGGCCTGCGATGCCGCTGAAGTCGAACGCCTCGAGGGTTCGCTGCGAGCCGGACCCGCCGGTCGCGAAGATGATGCCGGCGATGCTGGGGTCGGTCAGCGCGGCGTGCAGATCCCCCGCCCGCATGGCATCATCGCCGGCGAGGTACGGCCGCATGCTGCCGTTGTCGCGCGCGGAGGGGTAGACAACCGGCTCGATGCCGGCAAACCGCAGCGTGTCGAGCCCGATGGCGAGGTCAGTCTGGTCAGCCGGGCTGCTGATTGACAGCACGGCAACGCGGTCGCCCGGCCGCAGCGCAGGAGGCCGTGCCAGGGATGTGGGCCGGACGACGCTGTCTGGCAGAGTCAATCTAGAACATCTCCTTTTGGTCGGTAACGAGCTGCCGCGGCTCGGCCTCGTCCGCCATGTCGGCCAGGTGGCACGCGATCAGTCTTTGACCCGCGGTGCCGGCCGCCAGCACCGGTACGCCATGGCTGCGGCACAGTTCGCCGCGCGGGTCACCGGGGGCGAGTGCGGCTAGACGGGGGCAGCGCGGGTGGAACCGGCACGCCGACGGGATCCTCGTCGGGTCGGGCGGCTCACCGGACAAGATGGTGCGCGGGCCAGCATGCTGCCCGTCCGGCAGAACTGAGATCAGTGCCCTGGTGTAGGGGTGCTGAGGTCGCAGCAGCACGTCGGCGACCGTGCCCACCTCCACGATCCGGCCGAGGTACATCACCGCCACCCGGTCGGCGATGTTCCAGGCGACGCCGAGGTCGTGACTGACGATGAGCGCTGACAGCGACAGCTGATCTCGCAGGTCCAGGATCAGCTTGAGTATCTCGCCCCGAACCGAGGCGTCCAGCGATGACACCGGCTCGTCGGCGATGATCACCGACGGGTCGAGCGCGAGCGCACCAGCGATCACGACTCGCTGCTGCTGGCCGCCAGAGAGCTCATGGGGATAGCGGCTGATGAAGTTCTCCGGCGGGCGCAAGCCGGAACGAGACAGTGCCGAGTGAACGCGTTCGTCGAGCTGCGCGCGCATGCCGTGCAGCCGCGGCCCCTCGGCGACGCTGTCGTAGACGTTCTGCCGCGGGTTCAGTGCGCCCGCCGGATCCTGCAGTATCAGCTGGACGTGGCGCCGGTACTCCCGGAGTGCCGCACTGGAGTACCGCAGCCCCTGGCCGTCATAGGCGACCTCGCCGCTCGTTGGCTTGACCAATCCGACCAGCGCCCTGGCCAGCGTGCTCTTGCCGCAGCCAGACTCGCCGATCAGCGCGACGATCTCGCCGCGCCCGATGCTGAGGTTGACGTCATCCACCGCGCGGGCCGGCCCGCGGCCGCGGGTGGCCGGATAGACCACGCTGAGGTCACGCACTTCGAGCTCAGGGTCGGACGGTGCAGTCAACCTGTCGGCGCCCTCATCCCGGCTTTCGCGGTCGGTCGCCGTCGTTGCCGCTGCCGCGCTGGCGCGGCTGGACGCGCCAGCGGATTCCAGCACCTTGATGCAGGCAGACTGCCGCCGGTCACCCGCCGGCCATAGCTCGACTTCGCGGGTTCGGCACTGGTCCATGACCTCGGGGCAGCGCGGCGCGAACGGGCAGCCAGTCAGCTCCTGGCGTAGGTCAGGCGGCTCTCCCGGCAGGCCAGCCGGGGCGAATCGAGACGCGGGATCGCCGGTCTGCGGGAACGCCCGAGACAGGATCCCGGTGTACGGATGCTCGGGCGAGCTCAGCAGATCTCGCGACGGGCCGATCTCGGCGACCCGGCCGGCATACATGATCGCGAGCCGTTCGCAAGTATCGGCGAGGACCGACAGGTCATGGCTGATCATGATCATGCCGATCTGGCGCTCGCGCACGAGGTCGGTCAGCAGCTTGAGTACCTGCGCCTGCACGATCACGTCCAGCGCGGTCGTCGGCTCGTCGGCGATGATCAGATCTGGCCGACAGGCCAGGGCCATCGCGATCATCACCCGCTGCCGCTGGCCTCCGGATAGCTCGTGCGGGTAACTCGCCCGCCGGCTGGCCGATACGCCAACGCTGTCGAGTAGCTCGGCTGCGCGCCGGTCCGCTTGCTGCTTGGTCACCTTCTCGTGCAGCACGATCGGCTCGCGAATCTGGTCGCCGACGGTGCGAACCGGGTTGAGCGAGCTCATCGCGCCCTGGAACACGACCGAGGCACCAGCCCAGCGCACCGCACGGAGCTTCGACCAGCCCATGGAGATGACGTCGTCGCCCTTGAACAGGATCTGGCCGCTGAGCTCCGCGGTCCCGGGCAGCAGGCGCAGCAGGCTGAGCGCCACCGTGGTCTTGCCGCAGCCCGACTCCCCGGCCATGCCGAGCGTCTGGCCAGCCTCGAGCGTGAAGTCGACACCGCGCACGGCCCGAACGATCTGGTCGCCGCTGCGGTAGGTGACCGCGAGGTCGCGCACTTGGAGAAGGGGGCTGGTCACTGTTACCTCGTCATCCTCGGGTTCAGGATGTTCTCCACTGCTCTGCCGATCAGCGTGAAGCCGAGTACGACGATCAGGATCGCGAAGCCGGGTGGCAGGATGTACCACCAGGCGCCGGCAGTAACGGCGCCCTGGTTGAAGGCCTGGTTGATCATCGAGCCCCAGGAGACGTCGGTCGGGTTGCCGAGCCCGAGGAAGGTCAGTGTCGTCTCGGAGAGGATCGCGCTTGCGATCGTCAGGGTGCCCGAGACCAGGATGAACGGCATGACGTTGGGCAGCACCTGGCGCACCATCAGCTGGCTGTCCTTGGCGCCGAGGGCCTTAGCGCGCTCAATATAGGGCCGTGCCCCCACCGCCATGGTCTGCGCCCGGATGAGGCGTGCCGTGCCCGGCCATGAGGTGACCGCGATCGCGATCGTGATCGACGAGTCACCCTGGCCGAGCACCGCCGCCAGTGCGATGGCCAGCGGCAGGGCGGGCAGCGCGATGAACCAGTCGGTGACGGCCATCAGGATCCGCGAAGTCACGCCGCCGTAGTGGCCAGCCAGCAGGCCGATGAGGCTCCCGAGGACCATCGTTAGCACCGTCGCGATGACGCCGATCGCTAGCGACGGGCGGGTTCCCCAGATCAGCAGGGCGAGCACGGACCGGCCGGCCTGATCGGTGCCGAGCGGGAAGTGCGCCGACGGCGGTGCCAGAGACGGCCCCGTCGCACTGATCACGTTGAGGTCGCTCGGATGGATAAACAACGGCGCGGCCAATGCCAGCACTGTGACCGCGATAAGGATCACGAGGCCTGCCATCGCCGTGCGGTTGGCGGCGAACGTCCGGGCGAACCGGCGGAACGCCAGGAGTCGCGGTGGAGCGGTCGGGGTGACGGCGGGCACCTGGCTGGTCGCGGTCATGCTCGCCTGACTCTCGGGTCGAGGTAGCGGTACACCAGGTCCGCCAACAGGTTGAAGATGATGACCGAGGCGCTGAAGACGATAAACGTGCCCTCCAGCAGCGGCAGGTCAGGGATCTGCAGTGCCTGGTAGGTGAGGTAGCCAAGACCGGGCCACGAATACACGGTCTCGACCGTGATGGCCCCGCTGATCATGCCCCCGACCTGCAGGAAGATCAGGGTGACGGACGGCAGGAGGGCGTTGGGCACGACGTGCTTGCGGCGCACGTCGTCGTCCCGCAGTCCCTTCGCCTTGGCGGTCAGCAGGTACGCGTTGCCCTGTTCGTCGATCATCGAGGAGCGCATGATCATCTGGTACTGGGCGAAGATCACCAGCACCAGGGTGAGGCAGGGCAGCACCAGGTGCCGTGCGATGTCCAGGACGTGTGCGGGCGTGAGGCCGCCAGCAGTGCCCGGCGTCGACATGCCCCCGGCCGGAAATAGGGAGGGGATCGGCCCGAGTCCGGTGCTGAACACGACGAGCAGGATGATCCCGAGCCAGAACGTCGGCACCGACCAGAGCGTGATCGCTGCGCCGGTCGACGTCCGGTCCAGCAGGCTGCCAGGCCGCCAGCCGCTGCGGATGCCCAGCCACATGCCGAGGAAGACGGACACGATCGTGGAACTGCCCATCAGCAGCAGCGTCGGCCAGAGCCGCTGCGCGATCAACGTTGAGACCGGCGTCTGGAACTGCCACGAGTAGCCAAGGTTGCCGGTCAGCGTGTTGGTCACGAAGTGACCGAACCGTTCCCACACGGGCTGGTTCAGCCCGAGCTGTTTTATCAGGAACGCCATCTGCTTGGCGCTGGTGACATGCCCCCTCGTCAGCGCCGCGACCGGGTCGGACGGCATGAGACTGAAGATGACGAAGCCGACGACCAGCAGGCCGCCGAAACTGACCACGGCAGCGGCCAGCTTGCGGGCGAGATAGCTCAGGAAGTCCCGCCCGCCGGAGCCCCCGCCCGTGGGCGGGGACTCCAGCGCGACGAGTTCCTGCGGCGACAGTGGCGCAGCAGTGCTAAACAAGGCGGCGCTACTCCCGCTCCGTTGCGGTCGACCGGCGCCGGATCACGATGGCTGCTCCGGCCAGTGCCGCGACCACCACGATGGCGATCACGATCCACACGGCCGCACTGGACGAGGAGCTGGCGTCCGCGCTTGCCAGCGGGGTCGCACTGCTCCAGTTGATGAACAGGTTCTGCTGCGGGTAGAAGCCCTGCGCGTTCGGCTTGCCGTAGAAGAAGTCCTTGGCATCAGTAGTCCGCACGGCGCCCAGGTTGTCGGGGTAGTAGAGGACCACATCTACCGCGTTCTGGTACAGGATCTGCTGCATCTGGTCGATGGTCTGCTCCCGCTGAGCGGGGGCGAACTCCGTCGACTGCTGGCTGAACAGGTTGTCGTAGGACTTATTGCAGAAGAATGCGTCCGTGTTGCCCGCCGCCGTGGTGCTAGTCGGCAGGTCGCCGCAGGTCTGGATGGACAGCAGGTAGGTCGGGTCCGGGCCGGTGCCCCAGCCGTCCGACAGCATGTCCCAGTCGCCCTTGGGCAGCTCAGCGTTGAGCTCGTTGAAGCTCATGGACTGCACGTCCACGCCGATGCCGATGGCGTGGAGCCACTCCTGCAGGTACGGCGCCATCTGGGCGTCGCTGGTCTCGTCGGAGTGGATGCCCAGCCGCAGTACGACCGGCTGGTGCGTCTTGGGGTCGATCCGGATGCCGTTCGGGCCCATCTTGTACCCGGCCGAAGTCAGCAGGGCGTTGGCCTTCGCCGGGTCGTAGGCCAGAGATCCCGAGGCAGGAGGCGTCCACTGGAACTGCGGATAGGCGGGCGGCAGGTAACCGGCGCCGGCGACGGCCAGCCCGTCCCAGATCTTGGTCACCAGCTCCTGCTTGTTGATTGCCATCTCGATGGCGTCGCGGACGCGCGGGTCCTGCAGGGCCGGGTTGCCGTTGCCGAAGTGCTTGCCGGACTGCGTCTGTGCGCCGGGGTTGAGCTCGATGGCGGTCCAGCCGTTGGACACCGACGGGACAAGCTGGATGTCCTTGTTGCTCTTCAGCGCCTCGTACTGGGTGGCGGTGAGGTCGTCGATCTCGCTGATCTGCCCGCTGCGCAGCGCTGCGACGGCGGCGTCGCCGTTGCTGAAGTACTGCATGATCAGCGTGTGGAACTTCGGCGCTCCCATGAAGAAGCTCTTGTTGGCGGTGAGCGTCGCGTACTGGTTGGTCACGTAGCCGGTCGCGATCCACGGGCCGTAGCCGACCACCGGGAAGGTCATGTTCTTGAAGTTGCCGAGGTTGGAGACTTCCTTGGTCCAGATGTGCTCAGGCACGATCGGGATGCCCGTGATCGGGTCGCTCACGTAGAGCATGTTGGCCTCGGGCTGCTTGGTCGTGATGACCAGCGTGGTCGCGTTGGGCGCGGTGACGCTGGCGAAGTTCCCAACCAGCGCGCCGTTCGCCGTCGCAGCCGTCGAGTTGTGCATGATCAGGTTGAAGGTCCAGGCGGCGTCCCCGGCAGTGATCGGGACGCCGTCGCTCCAATTGAGCCCGGACCGGATCTTGAAGGTCCAGGTCAGCTTGTTGGCCGAGTTCGTCCAGGACGTCGCCAGGTACGGCTCCGCCACGCCCTGCTGATTGAGGGTCGTAAGGGTTGGGTAGATGTTGCCGATCACGTTGAGGTCGGCGTCGAAATAGGCAAGGAACGGGTTGAAGGTGGAGAACGCGGTATCTGCCTCGACTCGCAGCGTCGAGTCCGATGACGGCGACGCTTGAGCGGCCGGAGCCACCGCGGCGACAGCCAGTCCGCCGGCGAGGGTTAGCCCGAGCACTGCGCCGGCGATGTTACGCGCTGTCCGGCGGGCCGGCTCCAGCGCTAGTTGGGGAATCTTCATGTGTGGTTACTCCTAGTTAGCCGCAGTGCATTGAGTGACACGAGTCGGCCGATCGCCGGCGCTCGGGCGACGAGCGATGGCAGGCGAAGGCTGGGATGCCGGTCCCAGCCGGGCGATCTCGGGCCGCGAACACAGCTCCAGCGCGCCGTCGGGCCAGAGGAGTGCCTCGGCTGGCGCGGGCCGGCCGTTGTAGCGGGAGGTAAATGACGCCGCGTAGGCGCCGGCATTCTCGATCGCGATGACATCTCCCCGGCGCAGCGGCGGCAGCCTGTGAACGCCGAAGCTGTCGGTCGATTCGCACACCGGCCCCTCGAGAGCGGTGCTGCTGATCGAGTCCGGCCGATGGTCGTCCGGTCCCAGCGCGTGCGCAGAGTGATGGCTCCCATACAGCGCGGGGCGGATGAATTCCGTCATCCCGGCATCCAGTACGGCCTGCGCCAGTCCGGCACCTTCGTGTGGGGGCTTGGCGTGCAGCACGCTGGTTACCAGCCAGCCGGCCTGGCCCACCAGGTAGCGACCCGGCTCGATGGCAGGCCGCGCGGGAAGCGGCAGGCCCGCTTCGTCTAGAGCGGACATCAGCGCTTCCAGGAACTGCGCCGGGGACGGTGCTGCATCGGCAGGCAGCGGGAAGCCGCCGCCGAAGTCGACCGTGTCGGCGCTGTCATGCAGCACGGCGATCTTGTGCAGAAGCTTGGTAGCGCGCACGCCGGCGGAGGTCCACGCCCCTACGTCCTGAAGGTCGGATCCGGTATGAACGTGTACGCCGCGCACCCGCAACCCCGGCCGACCAAACGTGCTCCCGCCCGCCAGGGTGAGGATCTCCGCGTCGGTCATGCCGAACTTGCTGGCCGCCCGGCCGACCGCGAACTCGGCCCGAGTTTCGGGGCTGACCTGCGGATTGAGTCGCAGCAGGACATCGATCGGGAGCCTGCCGCCGCGGCCGAGCTGGTGCCGGTCACTGAGCTCGGCCAGCAGCTCGGCCTCTGCCGCCGACTCGACCGCCAGCCAGCGAAGCGGCCGGCCGGCCGCGGCCTCGAGTACCGCGTGCTCAAGCTGTGCGTCGGTCTTGCCGATCCCCTCGAAGGTCGTTGCCCGGTTCGGCACTCCGACCTGGCGCGCGAACTGCCACTCGCCGGTTGACACCACGTTCGCCCCCCAGCCGCGCTGGTGCAGGAACGCGGTGATGGCGGGCAGGTCATTGGCCTTGAGCGAGTACTGGAGCACCCAGGGCGGGCGGAAAGCCGACTCGAGCGCAGACGCGGCGCTGGCGATCGCAGCCACATCCATCACGTACGCGGGCGTGCCGAACCGCTCCGCCGCGTCCAGCAGGGAACGGTCGAGTCGAACTATGTCATGCAATGACTCATTATCGTGTCCTAGCACGGCTAGGAGTACAGCATGATTCACAAAATGGTGTCAAGGTGCTTCAATGAACGAAATCATTCAAGGAGGCGCGAGTGGCCGAGCCGCCGCCGATGCGGGTATCGGAGCGCATTCGCCAGCGCCTAGGTGTGCTCTCCCCGTCGGAGCGCCGCGTGGCCAGGGTGCTGCTATCCGGGTCACCCACGCTGGGGCTGGAGTCGTCCGCTCGGCTGGCCCGGCACGCGGGAGTGAGTGGCCCCACCATCAGCCGCTTCGTGACGCACCAGCTCGGCTATGGGAACTACGCGGCGTTCCAGCAGGCTCTCAGGGACGAGATAAGTGCCCGCGTCCTATCCCCGGTTGAGGTCTACCGCCAGTACCAGGCCATCGAGCCCGACTCGGCAACCCTGCTTACTCGCACCGGCAGCGCCCTGGGCGAGGCCGTCACATCGACGGTCCACAACCTTGACCGCGACGAGTTCCTGCGCGCCGCGGACCTGCTGGCAGACCGCCGCTACCACGCCCTGGCAATTGGCGGATGGTTCAGCCACCTGGCGGCCGCTTACCTGGTCAGCGTCCTGCGGGAGATCCGGCCCGGCGTGCGCCTGGTGCAGCCAGTCCCGGCTGAGCGGGCCGCCGCGCTCGCCGACATCGCCAGGAAAGACGTCGTCAGCGTCTTCGACTTCCGCCGCTACGAGCGCGACACGCACGAGTTCGCCATGGCGGCACACTCGGCTGGGGCACGAATCGTGCTCTTCACGGATCCCTGGCTATCTCCGATCGCCGATATCGCCGATGCGCTGCTGCCCGCCGAGGTTGACGGGCCGTCCCCCTTCGAGTCCTTCGCGCCGACGATCGCCGTGGTCGAGACCCTGCTGACAGCGGTCGCGGACGTCCTAGGGGACGATGCGCGCGCGCACTTCGAGCGATTCGGCGGCATCGCCGATCGTTGGATCCGCGCCTGGCAGACCCCGGACGGGCCTACCGGTCCAGATAAGCCGCTCACCAGCCCGGATGTCCCGGTCCAGCGAGAACCGCAGTCGCCGCCTGGCACCGGCGAATCCGCCGAGCCCGGACCCGCTGCCCACTAGGTGGCAGTTACCCCTCGGTCGAGTTCCTCGATGCGAGCCGTCGAGGGCCCGCGCAGGCTGGAGAGCTTGCGCGCGGCGGACTCGGCTTCGCGTAGCACACGCAGCAGGTTGCCGCCTGCCAGCAGAGCGCATTCGTACTCGGTCCAGCCACGGTCCATCAGCTCAGCGATGAGCGCCGGATAGCACGACACATCCTGCAGGCCCTCAGGCTGCTCCGTGCCGTCGTAGTCACCGCCGATGCCGACGCGCTCGATGCCGGCCACAGCCCTAATGTGCTCGATGTGGTCGGCAACCTGAGCGAGCGTTGCCACCGGCGGCCGGCGGCGAGCCGTCAGGTCCTCTCGCACCCGGACCCGCGCACTGAGGTCCTTGTAATCGATTCCCTGCCGCTCCATCTCGGCGGCCAGGTCCAGATCCCAGGCGCGAGAGGCGGGCGATATGAATTCGGGAACGAAAGTCACCATGCAGATCCCGTCGTTTCCGGCCAGCTCAGCCAGGACATCATCGGGGACATTGCGAGGATGATCGCAGAGTTCCCTGGCAGATGAGTGCGAGAACATGACCGGTGCCTCGGCGATCCGCAGCGTGGCGCGTGCAGTGTCGGCCGAGACATGCGAGAGGTCGACGAGCATGCCCAGGCGCTGCATCTCACGGACCACCTCAGCTCCGAACGGAGTCAGGCCTCCGCAGGCTGGTACATCCGTCGCGGCATCGGCCCAGGGCACATTGTGGTTATGCGTCAGCGTCAGGTATCTGACCCCCAGGGCATGGAACGCCCGCAGCACGCTTAGGGAGCTCGCAATGGAGTGACCGCCCTCGGCGCCAAGCAGCGATGCGATCTTCCCGCTCGCGAAGATACGCTCCACATCGTCAGCGGTGAGCGCGAGTTCAAGATCGTCGCCATAGCGATGGATGAGCTGGCGGACGAGATCGATCTGCTCCAGCGTCGCCGTCACGGCCCCGTCGCCGGCCAATGTCCCCGGCACGTAGACGGACCAGAACTGTGCTCCCACGCGGCCACGTCGCAATCTGGGCAGGTCGGTCTGGAGTCCAGGTACCGCCTCGGAGAGAGGCGCGGATTCCGGATCTGAGCCGAATCGTTCTCGAAGAGCCCAT
>DATHPF010000264.1:0-9821 GCA_035484155.1 Streptosporangiaceae bacterium | reverse complement strand
CCGCGCCGAGGCGCACACCAGCCGTCTGGCGCTCAGTAACACTCGTCCCCTTCAGGCCTTTTGCCGGGCTTATGCTGGCTGCCCTCGCCGCCGAATAGCCGCCATTGGGCGCGAGGTTGGATGTACTGCCCTTAGTTAGGCAGCATCTCCAACTCCACGCCCTATCGCGGCCGGGAACACCGCCCCGCACGGCTCACCCGGCGCTCCGATGGGGCACCAGTTCGCTACTGGTGCCTCTCTAGGGGCAGCAGTAGCTAACTGGTGCCCCTTGGCGGCGGCCACGGCGCCCGACGGCGGCCACGGCGGCCAGCGGCGACCCAGCGCCGACCCGGCTATGCCTTGGGGTTGACCCGATGTGACCGGGGGTAACTAGCCGTTCGTGGACCGCGGGAGGTCCGGGACGAGGGCGGAGGACGTGGACGACGGGGCATCGCCAGGTCGGCTGCTCATCATCGGCGGCGCCGAGGACCGATGCTGCGGGGCAGGCCTGCTTGAGCGGTTCGTCGAGCTGTCGGGCGGCGACGAGGCCCGGATCGTGCTCGTCACGACCGCGACAAACATGCCCGAAGAGGTACTCGCCGATTACGAGCGGGTCTTCCGGAAGCTAGGCGTCGACCAGACAAGCGAGTTGCGCCTGCGCGGGCGTAGCGACGCGGACGGCGAGGACGCCGCCACCTTGCTGTCGGATGCCACTGGCGTGTTCTTCAGTGGCGGCGACCAGTCCAAGCTGCGCACCCTGGTGGGCTCGCGCGCCAACGACATCGTCAGCGACCGCCTGGCCGGCCAGGGCCTCGTCGTGGCTGGCACCAGCGCGGGCGCCACGGCGATGGGCCGCACCATGATCCTGGGCGGCGCCGGGCCTGGCGTGTCCGCGGCCGCGGTCCGGACCGGCCCTGGCCTCGGGCTGATCCCGAAGGCGCTGATCGACATGCACTTCGGCGAGCGCGGGCGGCTGCCGCGGCTGCTCAGCGCCGTCGCGCTGGATCCCGAGCACCTCGGCATCGGCCTCGACGAGAACACCGGCGTCCTGGTAGAGGGCAACAGCTTCGAGGTCATCGGCAGCGGTGTGGCGACGGTGGTGGACGCCGAGGACGCGACGGTCGTGCATCCGGCCGGAGACTGCGATCCGATCACGCTGTTCGGCGTGCGGCTGCACCTTCTGCCCGCCGGTTGCCTGTTCGACTTCGATACGCGGACGCCGACGATCGGGCCCGCGCACGACCGCTACTGATCCCGCCACCAGTGCCGGTCCGACGACCGGTACTGATTCGTCGTGGCACGACCCGGACACGACCCAGACACGACCCAGACACGACCCAGACACGACCCAGACACGACCCAGACAGCCGAGGGAGCGGACGTGCGTTTCATTGACCTGCGCCACCTGAGCGGGCCGAACGTGTTCACGGGGAGCCCGGTCGCCGTCGCGCGGCTTGAACTCGACGACCTAACGTGCAAGGAGACCAGCGACTTCGGCGGGTTTGCCGAACGCCTGACCGACGTGCTGCCTGGCCTGGCAACGCACCACTGCGCGGCAGGGCAGCCCGGCGGGTTCCTGTCGGCGATGGCGAACGGCACCTACTTCGGGCACGTCACCGAGCACGTCATGCTGGAGCTTTCCGGTCTCGCCGGCCGTCCGGTGTATCTCGGCCGGACCATGTGGGCCGGAGCCGACGGCCGCTATGACGTGATGACCGAATGTCCGCAAGACGAGCCGGCTGACTCCGTCGTGCCCGCGGAGCTGCTCCGGCTGGCGATGCGGATCGTGCTCGAACTGCTGAGCGACCACGACGCCACGCCGGACTTCACGGCTGACCTGGAGCTGATTGCCGGGATCTGCGAACGGGAACGGCTCGGCGTCACCACTGCCGCCATCGCGGCCGCGGCCCGGCAACGCGACATCCCCGTTCGCCGGATGGCCGGACTCAGCTTGCTGCGTCTTGGCTACGGGACCCATCGACAGCTCGTCTGGGCGGCCCTGACCAGCCAGACCTCGGCAGTCGGCGTCGACGTCGCGGCTGACAAGCAGCTCACCAAGCAGTTGCTGGCGGGAGCCGGCATCCCCGTCGCCGACGGCGTCACGGTGCGGAGCCCGCTGGAGGCGGCGGCGGCGCTGGCCGAGATTGGCGGCCCAGTGGTGATCAAGCCGCTCGGCGGCAGCCAGGGGGCGAGCATCACCGTCGGCGTGCGCACCGCCGCCGAGGCAGCGGCCGCGTACGGCAAGGCTTCCTCGGTCAGCGAGGCGGTCCTGGTCGAGGCGCTAGTGCCCGGCACCGACTACCGGGTGCTCGTGATCGACGGCAAGATCGCGGCCGCCGCCCAGGTACGCCCAGCCTCGGTCACCGGCGACGGCCGGCACTCGATCGGGCAGCTGGTGGCGGCCGCGAACACCGACCCCCGGCGCGGTGTTGGCCACTCCCGGGAACTCACGATGATCAGGCTCGACGCGGACGCCCTGAGTCACCTGGTCACACTCGGCCTCGACGATCACTCCGTACCCGCCGCGGGCCAGGTCGTGACGCTGCGCCGCAACGCGAACCTGTCGACCGGCGGAACGAGCAAGGACGTCACCGACCTGGTCCACGCCGAGGTCGCCGAGGTCTGCCGCCGGGCCGCGGCCATATCCGGCCTGGACATCTGCGGCATCGACCTGCGCTTGGCCGACATCGCTGCCCCGTTGCACGATCCGTCCGGCCATGGCTCGGCCCAGCCGTGTGCCGTACTGGAGCTCAACGCCTGTCCCGGCCTGCGGATGCACCTGTCGCCCACCGAGGGCAGGCCGCGCGACGTGGCGGCGGCCGTGGTCGACAGCCTGTACCCGCCAGGGGCCCCGGCACGGATCCCGGTGATCTCGGTGACCGGGACCAACGGCAAAACCAGTACCGTGCGGATGATCGGCCAGGTACTCCAGCACGCCGGGATGCGAGTCGGCGTGGCTTGCACTGATGGCGTCTACGTCGGCGGCCACCTGGTCTATGCGGCCGACGCATCCGGGCCGAGGTCAGCCGAGATGGTGCTCGACGATCCGACTGTCGAGGCCGCCGTGCTCGAGACGGCGCGCGGCGGCATTGTCCGCCGGGGTCTCGGCTACGACCGGGCCGACGTCGCCGTCGTGACGAACATCGCCGCCGACCACCTCGGCGATGACGACATCGACGATCTCGACGAGCTGATCCACGTCAAGGCGCTAGTCGCCGAGGCGATCTGCGACGGCGGATCGGTCGTGCTGAACGCGGACGATCCGGCGACGGCGGCGTTGGCGGACCGGCCTGCGGTACGCGCGCACGCCCCGGTCATCCGGATGTTCAGCCTGAGCCCGGACAATCCGGTGCTGGCGAAGCACCGGACGGCCGGCGGCGCGTGTTACGAGGTCGCCGACGGGCTGCTCACCGAGACGGTGGCCGGCGAACGGCGCGCTGTCCTGGCCGTCGACGACCTGCCCGGCGCGTTCGGCGGGCGGGCGGCGCACGTCGTGGCCAACGCGCTCGCGGCCATCGCCGCGTGCCGCTCAGCCGGGATCAGCGCCAAGGACATCGCCCGCGGTCTGGCCGCCTTCGCGCCCGGTGCCGACAACCCGGGCCGGGCCAGCGTGTTCCAGGCCAAGAGCAGCCCGGTCATCGTCGACTACGGGCACAACGCGGCGGCGCTTGAGGCGACTGGACGCCTCGTCCACGAGGTCTGGCCCGGACAGCCGGTCGCAGCCGTGACGTTGCCGGGTGACCGGCGTGACGACTTGCTAGTGGCAACCGCGGAAGCCATCGCGCGCTGGTTCCCGGCCGTGGTCCTGTACGAGGACAGCGACAGGCGCGGCCGGCGTAGCGGCGAGATGCTGACCCTCATTGGCAACGCCCTGCAGGCAGCCAGGTCCGGCATCGTCTGCCGCGCAGCGGAGAACCCGGCCGACGCGCTGCGCACGGCCCTGGAGCTAGCCGACGGTGGCCCGGTGCTGTTCGTCTACGAGAAGCTCCCGCTGGCCATGGACGCGCTGGCCGCCGTCGGGGCGCAGCCCTGCTCAGACGACCGCCGCACTAGCACCGCGAGTAGAGACAGACAACCCACCACCATGGGAACGGGGCCAACCGACGCCGCTGACGCCGCCGAGGCCGCAGTGGCGACCGCGACTGCTGTCGTCGCCGGCGCAGCGGAAGCGGCTGAGGCCGCGGTCGCGGACGCAGCTGCGGTGGTGGCCGGCGCAGCCGCGGCCGCCATCACTGACGCGGCCGATGCTGCCCTGGTCCGGCCGCGCTTCGCGCCCGACCAGCCCGCGGCGCTGGCGGCGCAACCGGCCCCAGCACAACCGGCCACGGTGCAACCAATCCCGGTGCAACCAATGCCGGTGCAACCAACCCAGGCGCATCCGGCTCCGGCCCCGGCCGCGGCTCCAGCCCCGGCCCCGGCCCCGGCCGCGGCTCCGGCTCCCGCCCCGGCGCAGGTCGCTCCGCCAGCGGCCACCAAGGACGCCGGCCGCGACGACGCTCAGGCCCACGACGCGTCAGCCGACTACTGCATGTGAGCGAGGCCGCTCACGCGCCGCCGCGGGAACTTGCCTGGCTTGACGTATCTCCATATGCCTATATGATTGAGCCATGGCACGAGCGGCGACTACGACGGACGCCTTCAACGCGATAGCCGAGCCCAGGCGGCGGCAGATTCTCGATGCGATCGGAGGCGGCCAGCTCTCGGTGAATGAGCTTGTCGCCATCCTCGACATACCGCAGCCCCTGGTCTCCGGGCATCTGCGCGTTCTCAGGGAGGTCGGCATCGTGACGGCGCGCCAGGATGGCCGGCAGCGGCTGTACCGGCTCGACGGTCGCGCGCTCAAGCCCGTCTATGACTGGGTGAAGGACTTCCAGCAGCTGTGGTCGGAGCGGTTCGCCCGGATGGACATCGTGCTGGCAGAGCTCATGGAATTGGAGGACGAAGATGGTTCAGAAGACGACGAGCAAGTCGGCCGTGGTGACGCTTCCGAGTGACACCCAGATCCTGATCACCAGGGAGTTCGACGCGCCCCGGCACCTGGTGTACCGCGCGTACACGACGCCGGAACTGATCAGGCGCTGGTGGAGCGGCGAGCGCGGCGAGGTCACCACCGCAGATGTCGATCTGCGCCCTGGCGGCACGTGGCGCTACGTAATGATCGCCAACGGCGGCTTCGAGGTCGCCTTCCACGGCGAGTACCAAGAGATCGTGCCGGACGAGCGCATCGTCACCACCGACATCTTCGAGGGCATGCCGGACGCGGCGGCGCTGACGACCACGACTTTCACGGAGAACGCCGGCCGCACGACGCTCTCGACGCTGGTCCAGCACTCCAGCCAGGAAAACCGCGACGCGCACATCAACTCGGGCATGGAAGGCGGCATGCAGGAAGCCATGGACAAGCTCGAGAACGTCGCCCGTTCCCTGGCCTGACGTTCCCTGGCCTGACGTTCCCTGGCCTGACGCTGCTGATTCGGCCGCCCGTCGAAGCTAGATGCGGGCGGCCGAATCAGATCCGGTGCGTCTCGCTCTGGCAGTATGGGCACTCGATCCGGCTGACGCCGACTGGGAAAGACAACGGCGCGCCGCAGGTCTGGCACGGCGTCTCGCCGCCGGCGATATCCAGCTTTCGGCCGCACGACTCACACACGACTGCCTGCGCTTCCGGCAGGACCTTGAGCTCGTCACCGCAGCCGCCGCATTTCCTCGTCTCCGCATCGGTGACGTTCACCCGTGCGTACTCACTGCTCAGCCCGAACATCGCCAGCAAGTGATCGGCCTGCGCGGGCACTAGGTGCGGGACCCAGCCCTGGCAGAAGGTCGAGTACTCCATCCTGATCGGCACCCCAGGTGGTGCTTCGTCCGGATCCATGGCGAGCACGCCGGTCTGGTCCAGCAGTTTGTAGGCAGCTTCCATCTGCTGCTTGAACAGTTCAGCGACCTGCCAGATGCCGTCACTGACCAGCCAGGGCTGGCCACCCGGCATGGGCCGCCGCTGCAGCCCCCGGACGGCCATGTTGAACTGCACGTCGAGCATGGCCAGATTCGCGTCGAAATCCCGTACCACCATGCACTCCGCGAGATAGCCAGCCATCCGCTCGCGGAAATCCTCGTCGGAGGAGGCCCGCGGCGACGCCGCCTGCGGGCACTGCCGCAGCCATTCGAGGTAGACGCCCTTGGTCAGTTCGCGGTACCGGTCCTTGTCCTGGAACGCCCGGGCGCGATCAATCTCGGGCTGCACAGGCGCGACGATCTGGCGATAGACGGTGTTGGTATACCCGGCGTTCGTGCCCATGTTGGCGAGCCGGAAGTCGTAGTCGACCAGCGAGCCGCAATGGTCGCAATACAGGTACGCCGTCTTGGATGGCAGTCGCTTAGGCGCCCCGCAGCGCGAGCAATCGACCTTCTTGACAAACTCGGTATACGCGAACAGTGACGCGTTGCCCGACGTGGTGATCAGCTGTTGCAGGTTGTCCGCGACGGTCGGCGGCGCCGATGACTGGGCCGCTGACGGTGGCGCCTTGAGCTTTCTGAGCAGACCCATGACCCGGATGCTAGCTGTCGGCGCCGCGCTGGTCAGTACTAGCGAGCGCAGTAGACACCCTGGTGACACGCGACAGAGACTGCGATCGGCTCTCGCCACTAACGGGTGTACCTGCGGTACGAAGCCTTCGTACCGCAGGTACACGCGTTGACGACGGGCTCGGGTCGCAGGCTCAAGCTAACCACGCATAGACGGACAATTCTGTCACCCGCCGTCTGGTTAGCCGCGCACGGCGCGGGCCCAGAGGCCGGTCATGTCCTGCATCGGCACCTCGCACGGACGCCCGTCGGCAACCAGCACCTGGGGGACGCCGGCCGCGGCCGCCGGGACGCTGGCGATCATCGCAGACCTCGTGCCGTAGCCATCGGCGTGCACGCATGCGGCTGACAGCGACGCCGGCCAGACCCGGCCGTTCGCATCTGTCCGAGGCTGCGGCAGCGCGGGCTCGTGATTGCCGAGGACCACCTCCAGCGCGGCGATCGTCGCCGCGGAGTCGTCCGCCGTGCGGGCCGCCAGCGCGTCGGCTACTAGCCCGCGGACGAATTCCGCTTTGGCCGAGGCCGATCGCAGTGGCGCGTTCTCCAGCACGTGCAGTCCGGGGCCGAGCTGCTCGACTTCCAGCGGGGAGCCGGAGACACCGGAGACACCGATTGAGAACAGCGACTCCCGGTCCCCGACCAGCATCCAGCACGGGTTGTACGCCGCAGGATCGAGCTCGCCGCGCACAGCCGCCACGGCATCGGCGGCGCTCCGGTAGGCGGCGAAGGCCAGTGGCAGCTCGCCACGCGACCGCTTGGTCGGGTCGCGGCCATCGGCCGACGGCTGATTGGTCAGTCCCGCGATCACGCCGTGCTCGTTGACGGCCAGCCAGGTCCCGCCCGCCAGGTCATCCCGGCCGCCGAGGATCCGCGGCTCGCGCTCGCGGAGCACTGTCATCGGCACGGCAGGCCGGTCGAGGCGCTCGTCTCGGTTCGCCGCCACGATCAGCGGCGCGTCCGGCACGACCTGGAACATCGCGATAAGGAGGCACACGCTCCGACGCTAGCCCAGTCGGCGCGCCAGAGTCAGGCCGGCGCGCGACCGGCCGGCGGACCCCAGGCCCGCAGGACCGGCCGGGGCGCCGCCCTGGTGGCAATCGCCCCTGCCCCGGGTGAACACTTCCTGCCAGCTACAAGGCATGTATCCGAACTCTGCGCGCGCCGCATTGCGCGGCCGGCGCCAGCGGTTCAGGCTTGATACACAGCAGATCCTGCCAGGCGGGGGCAGTGGTCTCGATGACACGCCAGAGAACGGGGAGCTAGCCATTGACGCCGCGGCCGTGCACGGATTCGAACCCGCCTGGCTGCGCGACAACTGCCAGTGCGTCCTCTGCCGCGACCCGGCGAGTGGACAGCGGCTCACCGTGATCACCGAGCAGGCTCCCGACGTGACCGTCGCCGGCGCCGTCGAGGCGCCCGACGGCGTGCACGTCACCTTTGGTCCTGACGGTCACGAAGCGGTCTTCACCAGGACGTGGCTGACTGGCCATACGATCGCCGAGCCGGACGCCCGCAGTGAGGACGCCAAGCGGCTCTGGTCGGCACGGGACTTCCCGGCCGGGCCGCAGGCCACGCCCTGGCAGTCGTACCTGACCAGCGACACTGTCCGCCTCCGCTGCCTGCGCGAGCTGCTCGCTACCGGGTTCATGCTGCTGACGGGGGTTCCAGCCGAGGCCGGCGCCGTCCTTGACGTCGCCGCCACCCTCGGCTACGTACGCGAGACCAACTACGGCCGCCTGTTCGACGTCCGAGCCGAGGCTGCCCCGTCGAACCTCGCGTTTACTGGCCTGCCGATCGGCCCGCACACCGACAACCCCTACCGTGACCCGGTCCCGACGATCCAGCTATTGCACTGCCTGGCAAACGCAGCCAGCGGCGGCCAGTCCGGACTTCTGGACGGCTTCCGGGCTGCCGCGCAGCTGCGAGCGGAAGACCCAGCCGCGTTCGAGTGCCTGACCCGCACCCCGGTCACCTTCGCCTACGCCGACGCCACCGCGGACCTCCGTGCGAACAGGCCCATGATCGAGGTCAACTCGGTCGGGCTGATTCGCGGCGTCCGGTACAACAGCCGCTCGATGCAGCCGATGCGTCCGCGGGCCGGAGCTACGCCCGTGCGGGCGGCCGAGGAGATGCGCGAGTTCTACCTTGCCTACCGGGCGTTCGCGTCCATCCTGGTCCGCCCGTATCTCACGGTCAGGTTCGAGCTCGGGCCCGGCGACTGCGTGGTCTTCGACAACACGCGCGTCATGCATTCGCGCACAGGCTTCGCCGCGAGTGGCGAGCGGCACCTCCAGGGCTGCTACGCCGATCTCGACGGTGCCGAGTCCACGGTTGCCGTCCTGGCCAGGACCTGCAGTCGGCACGCCCGCTAGCCCGGCCCGCCCGCCAGCCCGCCCCGCCCGCGAGCCCGGCACGGCCCGCCAGGCTAGTGCGCGAGCCGGCGCCGTACCCAGATCATGAGCTGGCCACTCTCGCCTGGCGCCTCGGGGTGCCGCTCCTCGATCCGGTCGAGCTTGTAGCGGAGCTTGCGGGCGATCGCCGCGCTGGCGGAATTGGCTGCGTCGCAGTGGATCTCGACCCGCTCGACGCCAGGCAGCGCCAGCGCGACGGCGGTCAGCGCCCGCCCAGCCGATGTCGCGTACCCGCGCCCAGCCTGGCTCGCCGCGATCCAGTAGCCCATCTCGACGCTGCTGTCAGCGGGCCGCCGGTGCAGCGCGATCTCGCCGACGAGAGTGCCCTGATCGGCAGTCAGCACCGAGTAGACGTAGCCGATCCCCGACTCCCAGTTGTGATCAGCCTCGGCCACACGCGCTAGCTGGCTGGCCCGCCCGGCCGAGTCCGACGTTGCCCAGGGCATCCACGGCCGCAGGTACTCCAGGCTCGAGCTCACTGCCGCGGCGATGGCGTCCGCGTCGGTGGCGCGGACCCGGCGGATCACTACGGGGCCGGCCTCGACCCGTTCCGGAGGGGCGTCGGAAGTCTGCTCTGGCACCGCTCCATCGTAGGGAACCCGTCGGGCCTAACCGACCGCCCGGCAGGCCTGGCCGGAACCGGAGCAAGATAGCGACGTGGCTGATCCGCGCTTCCGCGCTGACCTGTACCGGGGGACCGCCGGGTGGTACGACGCCTATCGCCCGCCCTACCCGCCGGAGCTGATCAACGAGCTGGCGGACCGGGCCGGCGCGGACGGCACCGGGCGGCTGCTCGACCTGGCCTGCGGTACCGGCCAGGTCGCATTCGCGCTGCGCGACCGCTTCGCC
>DATHPF010000263.1:0-6196 GCA_035484155.1 Streptosporangiaceae bacterium | reverse complement strand
GTCCTGTCCCCTTGCCGTCAGCCTGGACGGTCCACAGCCAGGTGACGTTGTCCGCGCCCTCCTGCCGGAAGACGGTGACCAGGTGCCGCCAGGCGGCCACAAACGTCGCCGGGGAGACGTGCTGGTAACCCCACGGATACCAGGTCGCGTTCATCTCGTGGGCGAACCCGATGACGACCGGGTGCCCGTAGTCAGCCACCGCGTCGGCATAGGAACGCAGGTAGTCGTCGTAATCCCCGGCTGCGATCGCGGCCATAGACGCGTCGGTCGGGTCGATCTCGACGAACGGGGTGACGCCATGGGCATGCAGGGTCATGGCGAATGAAGTGTCGAACTGCTCCGCCCAGCCGCTGAAGTACTCGGCGATGTTCGGCTCCCGGCCCGCGGTCGCGGCGAACTCCGCGATCGGCCGGTAGCCGGCCTGGGATCCCGGCTCGTAGACGCCCAGGTAAGAGCCCAGTACCGGCTGCAGCATGGCGTGAACTGGCGTGGGCTTGCTCGGGACCAGGGTGAACCGGCCGGCCGTGATCACGACGGAGAGGGTCGCGATCGCAACGGAAAGGAGCATCACCAGGCGGGACCTCATGCGGCTCTGCCCCCAGGAAAGATAACGCGGCCAACGACTGCGACGTTGAGGACGCCGAACAGCAGCAAGACTCCGAAACGCAGCGAGCCCGTGGTCGCCGTCCGCCAGATTGCAAGCACCAGCCACAGCAGCGCCGCCGTCCCGCTCCACCAGCGGACGCCGAGCCGGAAACGACGCAGCGAGCTGCCCGGCGTCCGGGATGGATGCCAGCTCATGCTCGTTCCCCTGGCCCCGTCCCAGATAGCGAACACATGGGCCCAGCCGCGGGCGATGCCCAGTGGCCACGTCGAGGGGCCGTACCGGGCGCGATGCCAGAGCGGGTACAGCACGAACCCGGTGAACATCGACGGGATGAGGACGAGAAAGTTGCGTAGCTGAACCTGGCCAGGCAGGAGTCCCAGCATCACGATCGGGATGACCGGCCCGAAGAAGATGAGCAGCGCGGTGTAGGCGTAGTAACAGAAGCCCGAGATGTAGGTGAGCCGCGCGGGCAGAGACATCGGGGTGGCCCACAGCCGCCACGAGAACACAATCCCGGCGTTTCCCGAGCACCAGCGGTACTGCTGGCGTACGAACGCATCAAGATTGTCCGGGCAGATGCCCGTGGACAGGACGACCGGCAGGTAGACGAGAGACCATCCGGCGCGGCGAACGTCGAGCCCGGTATGCACGTCCTCCGCGTACGGGATGAGCGTCGGGCCGCCGAACGGCTCGAGCGCAGCACGGCGGTAGACCGCGGAAGTGCCGACGCAGATGGCGGCGTCGAACCGGTTGCGCGCCACCTGGATCGACCGGTAGAAGACCTCCTGAACTGCTCCGGCGGCATTCTCGATCCAGGTCTGGCTGCCGCTCTCACGGAAGAACTGCGGGGTTTGCACGATGGCAACCCTCGGCCGGTTCAGGTAGGGAAGCGTCTCGGCCAGGAAGTCCGAGCGCGGGGCGAAATCGGCGTCCAGGACGACGACATACTCACCGGAGGTGCGGGCGAACGCGTACCGCAGGTTGCCGGCCTTCTTGTAGGAAGGCCGGTCAGGGCGGCGCAGGTAGCTGAAACCGAAGGACTCGGCCATCGACCGAGCGTCATCGGACCCGCCGTCGTCGAGGACGTAGGGCTGAGTGATGCCCTCGTAGCGGCGCGTGAGATCGGCGACCGCCAGCCACGTGTTGCGCAGCACCTCGAGAGGCTCACCGCAGATGGGAAGCAGGATGTCCACCGAGGGGTACGAGTCCGGCCGCCACGCCGCGATGTACTCCTGGTGCGCCGGCAGATCGAATCCGGGCCCGGTGAAGTTGACCGGCAGGCTGATCGCCTGATAGGCGAAGTACGTCGCGGTGAAGAGGATGAACGGCCACAGCACCAGGTCATGCAGCTCGAACCTGAGCTGGCTGACGATCAGGCAGCCGCTCCCGATTACGAGGATCGTGGTCAGGTAGCCGAGGTTCCGCTCGATGTAGCTGTACTTCTCGTCGTCGTCCGGGGGGCGCGGCGGCACGAGTCTCGGCTCTCCGGCCGGGGCCCCCGCAGCGACGAGCACGCTCACCGGTTGGGCCGGGAATGCGTCTGGTCGCGGCTCAGCGGTTCGGCTCATATTGCCAGATCACGTAAGTGCCGGGAGCCGGCCCGTAGGGCACGACCAGGATCTTCTTGTAGTGCGGGTTCAGCGCCAGGTCGGCGGCGATTTGCTTGTCGAGGGTTGTCGTGTCGGCGAAATTCAGCGCTACCAGGGAAAAGTAGCCCTCCTCAATCTTCGTCCCGAAGGTGCCGGCGTTGCCCGGACCAACGATGCCCGCGTGGCTACTGGGTCCGCCGCTGCTGGCACCCGATGGGAGCACGATGTTGCGTGTGCTCGACCAGCGCATCCACTGACCCTCGGCATGGAGGTAGTACTCGGGGATCGACGGATCCTCCACCAGCAGACGGCCGGTGCCGCGCTCGACCAGCGGCCGGAGGATTGCAACAAAGCCGGACGACTTGGGCCAGTTGGAGGAGAACTGCCACGACTGGCTGACCCCCAGCGATATCGGGAGCGCCAGCGCGACCGCGCACGCACCGCAGGTGATGGCCTGCGCCTTCGGATCGGATGCTGCGGCAATGAGCCGGTCGACGGCGTAGCCGGCCGCGATCGCGGCGAACCAGGCGCCGAGCCCCACATGCTTGTCGAGCGACGCCGTGGTGTGCAGGTAGGCCTGCTCGAACGGGCCGAGCAAGGCCGAGGCCGCCAGGATCGCGATCAGAACGGTTCGGCCGAGCCGGTCCCGCTGGACTGCGCTGATGACGAGGCCGGCCGCAGCGGCGACGACGACGACGCCCGTCCACGACCAGGCGTCGGAGAGCACCGTCGACGCGGGCGCGGCGCCCTGAGCCCGATCCAGCGTCGTGATCTCGAAGCCGTTGACATAGGAACTGCCGCCGAGCAGGCAGCCCAGGCCGAGGAGGACGGCGGCCACGATGAGCACGGTGAGGCAGCGCGCGGCCGCCAGCTTCGCGCCCAGCTCGGGCAGCGCGATCAGGAGAGCCAGGAGAATGACGACGAGGTCGGCGAGAATCGTGGAGTACGCCGTGGCGTTAGCCACGGCCAGAACCACTCCGGCAGCGACCAGCCACCGAGTCGTGTCGGGGCGCGGACCGGCGCGGACTACCACGAGCCAGGCGGACAGCCCGACGAGGAAGACCGACATAGCGTCGTAAGTTGCGAACACGCCCAGGTGCAGGGTAGGTCCGAGGACCGCGAACAATGCGGCGCCGAAGAACGCGGCCCGCCGCCCGAAGAGCTCCCTGGTCACGCTCCACAGCAGGGCCGTGGCGCCGAGCATGAAGGCCAGGGACAGGATCCGGGCCGCGGTCAGGCCGCCAATGGAGTCAGCCAGAGCAGCGATCGGCGGATAGATCACCGGGGCGCCGGAAAAATACGACGCGAACGGCGGTATCGACGTGCCGTGGAGCAAACTCGCCCATTCGAGATGTCCTGCCCACAGATACGCCGCCTCGTCCTGAAATGCGGTATCCGCGCGGATCAGCCGCGCCGAGAGCACGGCCTGGGCTATCAGTATCGCGATAAGCGGCCAGCCACTGGGCACGCGAAGCCGCCCTCGCGCTTGCTTGTGCGCTGCGGTAGTCGCGGCCTCATCCCTGGGGGCGAGCGTGGAAGCTCTCGCCCGCTGCTCGGGGTCTAGGCCGTTGTCCATGTCCCACCCTGCCTGCATTTAAGGGCATGCGAAGGCAGACAGACCCCACCCCCACGCTGCCCCGGTACCTTGTACGCGCAGCGTCACTTAGCGTAGTCATACCCCACAGAAGGTAAACTACGTACCAGAAGGTACTGGGCCGTTCGACGGCCGGCAGGGCATTCCACAAATTTCCCGAGGTCAACCGGCCGTAACAGTCCGATCTGAGTGGATATTTGTATAACTAGCCCACGACACTGGGTCAATTCCCTTGAATACATGTTGATCTTGTGGTGCCCTTAGCTTGGGGAGCGCAACTGGTTTTTTGGGTGCCCCGTGGGGGGGTTCGGTGATTGAAGAGGAGAGTCTGCCGCTCCGTCGGCGGGTGCCAGGCGCGGCGCGAGCCGCGTCCGCGTCCGCATCCGTGCCGGTGCTGCCGGACTCGTTGATTTCGCGCATGCAGGCGGCAGTCGATGCCGCCAAATCCGAGTCGGCCAAGCAGGAGCAGGAGCCTGCGACCGAGCCGATTCCCCGAATTAGCGCATCCGCGTCGGCCAGCGGTGATGCCGCTGCGACGACGGCCAAAGTACCGGCGGACCGGGCCGGGAAGTCGAAGCGGTCGGCGAAGCGCGACCGCGGTCCGACGTCGTCAAGCCCGGCGCGGTCCGATCGCACGACGCGGAGACGGGAACGAGGCAGCCCCGCAGCTGACGGCGCTCCGCGCTCGGAGCGGCGCCAGTCCCCCGAAGTAACGAGCCCGAGCGGACAGCCACCGCCGCGTCGCACCGACCCCGCACCGGGGGTCGACGCAGGGCCGGCTGACACACACTCGGCTGACGCGCCGGCGCTTCCTCGACGCTCCAAGCCCAGCGACACTGCGAAGGGCACCGGACCGGTCCTGCCCCGCCGGGTACCGGCCTCGCCGCCGACCGCCGACGCATCGAGCGCAACCGCGTCGCCGTCCGGCACGCGTCCCGCACCCGATGGCGGCACGCCGCTTCCGCAGTGGGTGGCGGCGTCGCCGGCAGCGGCGACCGCAAACCCGACGGCCGTGCCGAGGTCACCGGCAGGCTCAGCACCACCGGCCCTGCCCCAGCGCCGCGCAACCGCGCCACCGCCGTCGTCAGCACCGCCGTCGTCAGCAGGACCCTCGTCAGCACCGCCGCCGTCAGCAGGGCCGTCGCCGACCGCGAGTCGGCCAGCGGCCGCCCGGCCGGCCACGACGCCAACGTCGGCACCGGCCCGGCCAGCCGTGACCCCGCCGCGAGCGCCGGCACGGGACAAGAAGTCCTCGCGGCCGGCAGCAGCGGGCCAGCCAGGACGCCGACGGCCAGGCGGGCCTGGTCCGCGTTCGGCCCGGCCTGGCGGCGCGGTCCCGAGTTCGCCGCGCCGGCGCTCCCTGGGGGCACGCGTGGTTGGACCGGCCGTTGTGGTCGTGATCGCCGCTGCCATCGCCGTCGGTCTCGTCTTGCACGGCTCATCGGGGGCCGGCCCGTACAAGCTCAGCGCATTGCAGCGCCAGGAGAACGTCGCCCGAGGTCAGGTGGCCGGCTGGGTCGCCCAGCAGGTCAGCACGACCTCGAAGATCGCGTGCGATCAGCCGACGTGCAGCGCGCTCGCCGGGCGCGGCTTCCCGGCAAGGAACCTGACGGTGCTGAGCTCCACCTCGCAGTATCCGTACGGCTGCGCCCTGGTCCTTCAGACCGCGTACGTCCGGAGCCTGTTCGGCCAGGCCCTCGGGAACGACGTCGCCCCGGTCGTGGTAGCGACCTTCGGCAAGGGCGGGGCCCAGATAGCCGTGCGTGTGATCGCGCCGCACGGAGTCGCTGCCTACCAGAAGTCGCTCGCGGCGGACCTGGCCAACCGGAAGCAAGTTGGCGCCGACCTCATCGCCAGCAGCCAGATCGCCGCGTCGCCGTCGGCGAGGGCTCAGCTGTCGGCCGGCCTGGTGGACACGCGCCTGATGATCGGGATCGTTGGGCTGGCCACAGACGACCACCCGGTTAGCATCGTGAGCTTCGGCAACCTTGGCTCTGGGGCGAGTGCGGGCGTGCCCCTGCGTTACGCGGACTTGGCCGAGCAGGACGCGGCGGCGCACATGAGCAGTCCGGCGTACGTGCAGTGGCTGCGCTCGGCCGCTAACGGCCTGCCGGCCGCCTTCCGGCCCATCAGAGTAGAGAACGTGCAGGAGGGGGCCGGTGTAACGGTTCTCCGGCTCGAGTACTCGGCGCCGAGCCCGCTCGGCGTTCTGATGCCGCCCGGCGGCTAGCTGCTCAGCGCGGGCAGCCAGCGGTTCCGCTGGCCTTCATAGGCCGCGATCGCGTCCTCGTGCTGCAGCGTGAGGCCGATGTCGTCCAGCCCCTCGAGCAGGCGCCACTGGGCGTAGTCGGCGAGCTCGAAAGTCTCCGTCACCCCGGGCCCGACCGACACCGTCCGCGCGGCCAC
>DATHPF010000262.1:0-14214 GCA_035484155.1 Streptosporangiaceae bacterium | reverse complement strand
TCGAAGAGCCGGACGCCGAATCGCTGCGTACCCGGTGTCGCGGCGAACGCGGTAGCTGCCGGGACCAGCGTCCAGGCTGCCGTCAGTAGTAACAGCATGCTGAGCATGCGGCGCATCTGTTCCTCCCGTTCTTGAGCCTGGTCACGCCCGCCAGGCAGCCGGGCAGGGATCCGGCCCGGCTGGCTGGTCGGCGGAACCCGGCTCGCTATGAAACTGACTGGGTGAGCGTGGCCGTGTAGAGGCCGCCGACAGCCGTGGCCGGCACGGCTACGGCGATCGTCGGATCCCATGAGGCGGTGTTGTCGCCGCTGCCCGCGGTGCCGGCTACGACGGTCTGCGCGGCGTTGGACAGGGTTATGTCGCTCCCCGTGGCTGTGATCGTCCCGGTGGTCGTGATCGGGCCGGGATTGTAGTTAGCGTCAGTAGCCGGGATCGTCTCGGCCGGGGTGCCGCCGCCGGTGGTGAAGTTAGTCGAGGACGCCGTGGCGGTCCAGGAGGCGCTGATCAGGGCCCGAGCGTCGGTCACTGTGACCGTCCCCAGCGGGCCGGAGATGGTGGTGCCGGGTGCGCCCGAGCCAATGTTGGCCGCGCCCGGCGCGGTCATCGTGAGCCCGCCGACGGTGACCGTGAAGGTCATGGTGGTATTCGGGTCGCCGCCCGCGCTGTTCGGCGCGGTCCTGGCTGCGCGGTGCGACACCGGGCCCGTGCTGGCGAATGCGGCCGCCGGAGCCAGCGTCGCCCCGATTACCGCTCCGGCGGCGAGTGCAACAGTTAGTGATCTTCGCATGATCATTCTCCCCCTTGGCCCAGGCCTAGTCCGGGCCGTTCGTGAGGCCGTCTACCGTGCCGCGCGGCCTCGATCCATGATTGGTTACGCAGCGTACAGACTGACGAACAAAAAGTAGTGTTCCGTGATGCCGAGAATTATTGCGCCGCGGCAAGCGCTCCGTTCTTTGGCAGTCCGGTTGTCGTGTGTTTATTAGCGTGCATGTCGGACCTGCATTGAAATTGATGCTGCCGCGCTCGCATCGCGCGAACAGCCACCTCAGGGCGGATGACTAGTTGTATAGATGATTGAAAGCTGCAAGCTGAACACCATTACTTGACAGAGAAATTACCTGACGGCAAAAGCGCGCTGCCGAGAATGCGCCGTGGCCTGATGTAACGTCCGTCCAGTCACCTGCGTGGCCTTTCAGGGCACCGCGCTTCGCGGCCCAGGTGACTGGCATTGATTTCGCGTCAGCAGAGAAAGGATCGATCAATGACCGTTATCAGCGGCCGTGGCTGGCACGGGCGCACCGGAAGCGCCCGGCTGACCGCCGGCCTCATCCTGCTCACTTCCGGTGCGATGCTCATCGCCATGCAAGGCCCCGCAATGGCCGCAACGGCGCCACCGCTAGGCACCGCAGGCAGCTTCGCGGTCCTGGCGGCCACCACGGTCACCAACACCGGCCTGACCGTAGTCAACGGCAACCTCGGGCTGTCGCCGGGCACTTCGGTCACCGGGTTCGGGCCGGGCACAGTGAACGGCGCCGAGGACATCAACGATCCCGCTGCCGCAGCCGCCGAGACAGACCTGACCACCGCGTACAACAACGCTGCCGGGCAGCCGCCCACGACCACCGGCGTCAACAGCATCGCTAATCAGACACTCACGCCGGGCGTCTACAACTCGGCGTCTTCGATGCTCGTCAACGGCACCGTCACCCTCGACGCCCAGGGCGACCCGAATGCGGTCTTCATCTTCCAGGTCGGCTCGGCCCTGACCACCGCATCAGCCAGTACCATCGCGCTGATCAACGGCGCCCAGGCCTGCAACGTATTCTGGCAGGTAGGCAGTTCTGCGACCATCGGTACCGGTTCCAGCTTCGCGGGCAGCATCCTGGCCCTCACCTCGATCACCGTGACGACCGGTGACACCGTCAATGGCAGCGTGCTGGCCCGCAATGGCGCGGTGACACTCGACGACGACACGGTCACCGCCCCGACCTGCCAGACGACGGTAGGGACCCCACTGGCATCGCTGCCCGGAATCGCTGTCACGGCCGGAATCTCGGGGCTGTTGGGGCTCGGCTGGTTCCTGGTCCGGCGCCGCAGGACCGCCGCGCTGGCATAACTGCCGGACGAACAACGTCTTCCTGGTACTTCTCACGGGCCCGCGAATGTCCGGTGTATCGCGGTCGGCACTATTGACGAGGCTGCGCAGATACGCAAGGACGAGGGCTCGGTGCGGACAGTTCTGGGACTGCGAATCCTCGTCATCTTAGAGGTGGCCGCTGCACTCATAGCTGCAGGCGGCCACCGTACCGCTTTGCCTGTCGGCCTTAGCACACCGCGATCATTCGAGATCAAATCCAGGAAGTCGGGTCCTTGCCACTTGAGTAGTTAGGGAATCCCGAGGCATCCTTCATTCAGGCTGAGTAGCCTGTCGGGTGCCTGGAGGCGACGTCAAAATTGCCGAGTGGGTAACACTATCTGCGCCTAGTGCTTTTATCAGAACAGTTGAGCACGTGATGCTCGATCGGACAGCGGGTATGCCGTACCGACAATATGGGCAAATGACGGGGCTCCGATGAGCAGACCCGTTCATATGAGTATTCGCGAAGATCTTTGGTTGAAGCTGTCCACCGGTGAATGGCGCGCCGGAGAGAGGCTGCCGTCCGAGACTGATCTCGCTGCTCGATATGGCGTCTCCCGCATGACCGTCCGGCAGGCCGTCGAGGCCCTGGCATCGGCGGGAGCCGTGGTCCGCCGGCAGGGGCTGGGGACCTTCGCCGCCGAGCAGCTCCCCACCCGGTGCACGGACGATCTAATGAACTTTGCCGCGGCCCAGCGTGGGCAGGGCCGCGATGTTCATACCGAGCTCCTTAAAGCGTCAGTCGGCCGGCCAGCCCCGGCTGCCCGCGAGGCGCTCCGGCTGGGGGAATCCGCGGCAGCGGTGCTGGTCCGGCGTGTATGCGCGCTAGGCAGCAGCCCGATCCTTGTGCAGACCTCGTGGCTGCCGTTTGCGCGCTTCGCCGGGCTGGATACAGACCCTCTGCTGAACGGGTCGCTGTACGCAATGCTTGAAGACCGCTATGGGGTCCGCATAGTCCGGGCCAGGCTGAAGATCACCATTGCTGCGGCCGGTGTGCCAGACGCGACGCTGCTGAGGCTACGGCGCGGCGATCCGGTACTGCGGACAGCCAGGACGACCTATGATATTTCGAATTTGGCCATCGAGTATGCGACAAGTGCGATGCGGCCGGGCTATCCGCTGGAGACGGTAGCGGAATGCATGTCGCATAAGAGCTGGTGACATCTCGTGCGGCACCGTGCATCGGACCCATTCCCATACGCGTCCGGACCCGGTGCGAGGAGTCATTTACGAGTGGGCGGCAAGCGCCATAGCGGTCCCCTATCTGGGTCGCTGGGATTTGAACCGCGAACGGCCGAGCAAACCTTCCCGGCCGAGCACTGGGTGCACCTGCGCACGACCAACCCGTCGTCTACGTTCTCGACGGTCAGGCTGCGGACGAAGGTCACCAAGGGCCACGGGTCGAAGGCCGCCAGGCTGGCGATGGCGTTCAAGCTGCGGCAAGCTCGCCGAGCGGCCCGCCCCCGATTGTGATCAGCTAGCCGCCTGACCACCTCGGTCCTGCCCGGTGACGGCTATCACGGTCGCGCGTTGTGACCGACGGGATAACACCGGTGCCAGGGCTGTTGACATTTGTCATCGTGAGCCGGTGACCGGTGGCACTACTCCGCGCGGGCGCGTCGCGACACGCTGGTGTCATGAACACGGCCATAAGGAACTATCCGGCCGGTGACCTGCGGGTCTCCGACGCTGATCGCGACCGGGCACTCCGCGAGCTGAGCGAAGCCTTTCAGGCCGGCCGGATCACAGCCGACGAGTTCGACGCGCGATCCGAGCAGGCCCTGGGCGCCCGCACCGGGAAAGAACTGACGGGCCTACTCGCCGACCTGCCGCGCGATTGCGCCTGCGCTGACACCACCGCGCACTGGCCGGCCCACCGCGAGCTCGCCACCCGCATGGTCATTGGCACATCCGCAGCAGCCGCCGCCGCCCTCGCCGCGCTCGCCGTCACGAACGCCTTCAGCCATGCCGCCCCCGACCACTACAATCGTCAGCTCGCCCGGGAAATCCTGGCGCGCATGGGCCTGAAAGTCCCGATTCCCCCGGTCCCCCCAGCCCCCGGCTTCGACTGGGCCGGCACGATAACGCCAGCGGCAATCGCCATACTCCTTGTGGCGGTAATCATCGTCGCCCTGCGCATCGCCCGTACCAGCCGACGCGAACCGCGCAAGCCAGCCCGCTAGTTCGACGTGCTCGAAGCTCTCCTGCGGGCCACTCCCGACTTCCACAGCGCCGAGGACCTCCTCGAGCAAGTGTGGGACGAGCATGCCGACCCGTTCACCAACCTGTCTCCAGCGGCGAATCGAGTCCGGCGTGCTGCGGCCAGTACCCGACGTGGCCACGCCGCCCGCTTCATCGTGGAATCCATCGCGAGGTTTGCCTGGCACCGCAAGGGCGACCCAGCTTCGGCGATGATCAGCGGCGACCAGGCGCGCGCGACGGTGCGGTACCTGGTCGTGGCCGCGTTCGCGCGCGACAGCCAAAACTCTGCGGCCCAGGAGGCTCGCCATGACCAATGACGCTTCTGTCGCCCGTAACGCTTCTGCCGAGGGGCGCGATGCCTCGACGTTCGGCGGCACAGCGGACTCTCGGCCGTTCAGCAGGTATGTGGTAGTCGTCGGCGGGATCGTCTTCGCGGTCCTGATGGCCCTGTCGGACCGGTACGGGTTCCAGCGCGACGAACTGTACATGGTGGAATGCGGGCGGCACCTGCAGGCTAGTTACGTCGACCAGCCGGTGCTGGCGCCGCTGCTCGCGCGGGCCTCGGTGGCGTTGTTCGGCCTGTCGCTGCCAGGGCTGCGGCTGTGGGCGGCGCTCGCGTCCGGCACCACGGTGGTCGTGGGCGGGCTGACCGCGCGCGAGTTCGGCGGAGGCGCCCGCGCGCAGGTGCTGGCCGCCGTGGCGGTCGCGACCATGCCCGCCGTGCTGGGCAGCGGGCATGTGGCGAACACGACGCCCTGCATGATCCTGGGATGCGCTGGCCTCGGCCTTGTCGTGGCCAGGATCGGGCGGACCGGCAACGCCCGCTGGTGGCTGGCCGCCGGCGCGGTCGCTGGCGTCGGCGCGGAAGACAACCACCTGGTGGGCATCGTCGCCCTCGCGCTGGTCATCGGCGTGCTGCTCAGCGGCGGGCACCGCCTGGTACTGAACCGCTGGTTCGCCGCCGGCGCGGCGGTCGCCGTCGCCCTGATGATTCCCGACCTGCGGTGGCAGGCCCAGCACGGGTGGGCGACGATCGCCATGACCCATGCCCTCAACAGTGAGAACGGGGGCATCGCCGGCATCGGCACCTGGATCTTCGGCCAGCTCGGCATCACCGCGCTGGCCATGGTCTGGGTCTGGCCGGTCGGCCTGCGGTTCCTGTGGCGGTCCGGGCGGCCGGCGTGGCGCGCGGTGGCATGGGCATTCGGGCTGCTGTTCGTGATCTTCATGCTCACTACCGGCAAGCAGATCTACTATCTGGCCGGCCTGTACGTGCCCCTGCTCGCGGCCGGGCTGGTGTCCGCGGACCGGTGGCTGCACGAGCACCCGGTCCGGCTGCGACGGCTGGCGGTGGCGACCGCCCTCACCACCGTCGTGCCGGTGCTCGTCGCGCTGCCCGTGCTTCCGCCCGCAGATATCGGGTGGACCTACCACCTCAGCGCCGTGTCCGGCGAGTCCGTCGGCTGGCCGCAGCTCGTCAGCACCGTCCGCGCGGCCTGGCAATCGATCCCGGCCCGGCAGCGGGCCAGCGCGGTGATCTTCACCGCCGACTACAGCGAAGCCGCGGCAATCAACGAGCTCAGCCGGGGAACCGGGCTCCCGGCCGCAGTGAGCGGGCACAACACCTACTGGTGGTGGGGCCCTGGCAACCCGCGAGCCACCACGGTGCTCGCGGTCGCTCCAGGACCTGATCACGCCGGCGGCTACGCCGCCTACCTCAGCCGGTTCTTCACCAGCGTGCGGACCGTGGCCACGCTGTCCAACCCCTACGGCATCCACAACATCGAGTGGGGCGGCCACGTCTACCTGTGCACCGGGCCACGCCATGAATGGGGCCAGATGTGGCCGCGCCTGCGCCACTACGGCTGAGCGCGCCGGACGCTCGCGCCAGCGCTCCGTGAGGACGGTTCGTCAGCGCTTGATCATGAGCACTGCTGTAACGCTCGCCGCCCTGACTGGCCGGCGGTCATCGCAACTTGCACAGTCGCGGCGTCACGGACAGCCCGGTGACGGCTATCACGGTCGCGCGTCGTGACGGACGGGATAACACCGACGTGCGATATCCGCCGTTAGGTGCGCTATTTCGGCTTGGCGCCCTGGCTGTCAAGGCGCACCCGAACAATCGTTCTGTTGTGTATCGAACGGTGCCCGAGAAACTTGGTCTCGGCATCTCGCGCGGACGCCAGATAGTCGGCTGCTAACTCAGCACGCGCCGGGTACAACGCTGGCCTTTGGCAGGAGCCTGCGTAGCTGCGGTGATTCTCTACGGCGTGTGGCTGTCCTGCCCGGCGAACTGTTGGTAGCGCTGTTCGACGGGGCATCGGTCGGCGGGGCAGGCAGAGAGGTCGCACAGGCGGCATATCTGGCAGCTGTGGTCGAGGGTTCTGGGCCAGTCGGCGAGCAGTGTCTCGAGCAGCTGCTCGAGGTGTTGCTGCTGGTCGTCGGTCATGCCGAGCAATGCCTTCTCGAGCACGGCGCCCCGGGCCGCGGTGATCTCGGTCGCTATTGCCTGCCCCTGTCCGGTCAGCGTGATCGAGGTGACGCGGGCGTCCGCGCCGCCGCGGCGGCGGCGAATGAGGCCGCGCTCGTCGAGCCGGTCGAGTAGCCGGACGACAGCGGGATGAGTCAGCTTCAGCCGGCGGCGCAGGCCGTCCACGGTGAGTCCCGGGTGCCCGGCGAGCTCCATGAGCGCGGCGGGTGCCTGGCCTGCCTGCCCGGCGGCACGAGCTGCCGCGGCGTTCATGTCGTCGCTGAGCGCGAGGACCGCCGCCCCCAGAAGGTTCATCCGCCGATTAAGTGCGTAGCTCACGCACATAATGTTACAGTCAGGGTGGCGACGCAGTCCACCCCTCAGGAGGTGATCATGTCCCGTCCACCGCGGCTCACGGTCGGCCTGCTGGCAGGTACCGGAGCCGGCCTGGTGTGGGGGCTAGCCTTCCTGATTCCGGTGCTGCTTCCCGGCTGGAGCGCGGTCGCGGTCACCGCCGGACGCTACCTCGCCTACGGGATGCTGTCGCTGGCGCTGCTTGCGTATGAGGGCCAGGCAGCGCGGCGCCTCGCCCGGGATCACTGGGGGGCCGCGCTGGCCTTCGCGGTCACCGGCAACGTCGGCTATTACCTGCTGCTCGTCATCGGCATCCAGAAGATCGGCGCCCCGGTCACGGACACGATCATCGGATCCATCCCGGTCGTCGTGGCCGTCGCCGGCAACCGGCGTGCCCCGGCGCTGCCGTGGCGGCGGCTGGTCCTGCCAGTGGCACTGAGCCTGGCCGGGCTGGCGCTCATCAACATCGTGGAGTTCACCGGAGTGCACCCGGCAGCGGCTACTCCGCTCGGCGGCAGGCTCATCGGCCTGGCCGCCGGCGTTGGTGCCGTGGCGCTGTGGGCCTGGTACGCGCTGGCCAACGCCAGGTTCCTCGCGGCCCACCCTGGAATCCCGGCGGGCTCGTGGTCCAGCGTCGTGGGCCTCGCCACACTCGTCATCACCCTCGCCGCCCTCCTCCCGGTTGCCCTCCTGGGCCACACGAGCTGGCCAGCCGTCAGCCGACGCGACGCCGCAATGTTTTTAGCAGGCACTGCCCTGCTCGGCGTCGTTGTCTCCTGGGGCGGGACCTGGCTGTGGAACACCGCCTCCGCCCGGGTGCCGACCACCACCGCCGGGCTGCTGATCAACGTCGAGACCGTATCCGGCTACGTCTACGTCTACCTCGCCCGCCACCAATGGCCGCCCCTCGGCCAGCTCCTCGGCTTCGCTCTCATCCTGGCCGGCGTCGGCCTCGCACTCGGCTACCGCCAGGCACCGAGGCACCCCGGCCAGCATCGCCCGCCAGACCGGGAATCCGCGCCACCCGACGGCCTGATCCCCGTCCCCCACAGGGATCCCAGGGAACTGGCAGCAGCCGTCTTGGTGACCCAAGCGCCTAGCATCGCGAGCAAACAGAAGGGGTAAGACTGCAGCTAACGCGGCCAGGCGATCATCTCCCCCGCTCCCCACCGGGCCTCCCCAACTGGCTGATCTGCGCTCCGCGTCACGGTCGCAGTAGGCCACGGCCGCATCAGCGCTGTATGCCTTAGTTACTGGGCGAGGTCTGGCGGAGGCATGCGGTCTACGGCGAGGAACGCGTGAACTTCGGTTTCGCGGTACCGGCGGTGGCCGCCCAGTGTCCTGATGTACGAGAGCTTGCCGGCTCTGGCCCAGCGGGTCACTGTCTTAGGGTCAACCCGGAACATTGCGGCTACCTCTGCCGGGGTTAGCAGCCGCTCAAGCTCCGGCCGGTCTTGCTGCATGCGGTCGCCGCGCCGGGTCGCGTAGGTTTGGGAGGTCATCTCGTTGGCTCCTTGCGTTGTTAGATGTCTGGTCGGCGTCGTCCTCGACGAGGCCGGGATGGGCTGAACTCACTCCGCGCTCCTCCGGTCCGGGAGTCGGGCGATCGCCTCTTCCTTTGAGACCGATCCGGCAGCGGCCGGCGCTTACCGGCGCGGTACTGACCAGCCGGTGCCGATGCCCGCGACGCAGGGCGAGGCAGGCCAGCCCGGCCAGCAGCAAGCTCATCGGCGACAAGACGGTGATGGTGGGCGTGGATGTCGCGTTGGCGAAGTACTGACGCGTGCCCGCTCGCCGCCAGCCCCTGGCACGGCTGGGGCTGTGTTCCGATCCGCGATCGCTACCGCGGCGGATCGTCCCGGTACAGGGTGCTCTCCTGGACGTCGTGCGGCGCCTCGTCGCGGTAAGTCCGGCGTTCCTCGAGGAGTTGCGGCCCGCGCCTGCCGTCGTCGTAACCGGCGGCGCGAGCTGCGCGGCGGCGGTTCGGGTTCAGCGGGCTCCACGCGAGCAGCGATAGCAGAAGCCCCAGCACGCCGGCGAGCAGCACGATGAGACCTACTACATGCACGTTGATACCGTGCGTCTGATTGGTCGTCACCGCGTAACGCAGGATGGCGCCGAGGGCGATCAGCGCGATGCACGTGCCGGTGCTCATCACCCGTCCGCCGACGGGCTGGCCCGCGGCCGGCCCGCTCATCGTCCTGCCCCGCCGGCCATGCACGTGCCGGTTCCGGCCACGCCGGCCGGCCGGCCTTCGGCCACGTTAGGAATGGTCATCTGATGATGCTCATAATGATCTGCCTCTGTCGGGTGTCTGAATTCAAGGCCCACCAGTTGCGCAGCCACTTATGCCTCACCGGCCGTTCCGGGCATCAAAAAACCGGACCTGGCCGTTCCGCAAATATGCGGCGCAGCTGCCGGGGTCCGGAGCGATCTCAGGTTATCCAATGATGAACCCCGCGTCTACGGTCTATGTCGGTAATTAACGGGTGCCTTCACTGCAAGTAAACGATTTCGCCCGTGCTTGATGGGACAAACTAATTTAAAACATCTCTCGCCGGTCCGCTCGGGGCGCGAGCCCGCAAGCGGCTCTTCACGAAAGCGAAACGAGGGACGTCCTGGTCATTTCCACCGCACGGCAGGCCGCTGGACCGGCCAAGCGACTCCTACCGGCTCAGAAACCGCGACCTCGGCCGCGCCCCGGCGGCCGGGACAACCGAAGGATGAACACGCAGGGGGTCAGTTTTCCGGCGCCAGGGGGTCAACTTTGGAGCGGCGTTGACAACAGCGGGGTGAATTGCCGCACGAAGGTCGGGTGGCGTCCGATGAGTCCTTCGTTACGGTCGCGAACTCCGGCTCATAGCGGCCGCGGCGCTGCCGAGTGCGGCTCGCGGCAGTGCAGCTGTGTCTGACGCGAAGATGCCCAGATCGGGGCCAGCCTGCCGGTGCCCCAGGCCGCCGAAAAGCACCAGCCCGAGGACGCCGCGCTCCCTGGCGGTCAGCCCGCCCGGACCCGCACAGCCTGCGGTGCGGCACGCCGGGGCTCGGGGCGACCGTGCCGGCGGGCTGCCAGTTAGTTCCATGCACCGCCGGTAGGCAGCGACCGCCAGCCGGCCCCTCGAGTCCTGGCCGCAAATGGCGGCACCGGGCCGCACGCACTCCTCGACGAGGACGTCGCCAACGACCTGCTCGGCCATCGCACAGTCGTCGAGGGTGAACAGAGCCTGCCAGTACAGATTGCCGGCATGGCGGTCGTAGATGTCCTCGTCCGTCTAGCGACGACAGCGCCGGGCACAATGCCGCGCACGTCATCCGGCTTCGCGAATGTCAGCATGAAAGCTCCTGGGCATCTGGGCGGCACCTGGCGTCAGCGACAGCCGTGGCCACCGGGGTCCGGAGCGGCGGTTCAGTTGACGCTAACACGGCTGAAGATCACGATCACGACTGCACAGCGGACCGCCAGCAGCCGACCGCCGCAGCCAGCCGAACTTCCTGGTCTCCCCCGGCCCGCTTTGGCGGCCAGCCTGGCCCCGTCTGGCCACCTGACGTTGCAGGCAGCAGCCCGGCTTCTGGGCCAGCCAGCTGCTACTGGGCCGACTAGCCGACATCAGCTGGCTCTAGCCTGAGACTCGTCAGACCTCGACACTGAAGGCCCGTTGCTGGCGGACCGCGACGCCCCGCCGTGGGTGCGATGCCGCGCCGTTCAGGTCCGTGCGAGGCACCAGATCCCCAAGGGCTCCGGTGACGTACTCGGGCTGACCGATAATGCGCGGCCGCAGGTAGCCGAGAGCGCGGGCCAGCAGGCGGGAGACCTGCATCTGGGATATGCCGACTTGCTGGCCGATCTGGGACTGGGTCATGCCGTGGTAGTAACGCAGTACCAAGATCTTCTGATCACGCACCGGAAGTTCGGCCCAGTGCGTAGCGATGGCCTGCATGCCGAGGATGTGCTCGAGGCGGGGGTCTTCCGCACCGAGACGATCAGCCAGGCTGGCCGCGTCAGGCTGGCCGCGCAGCGGCGCATCCAAAGACAGTGGCTGGAGCACCAGTTCCGCCTGCCGCGCCTCGCGGACGTCGGCAGCACTGATTCGCAGGTCGCTGGCCAACTCGGAGTCCGCCGGCGCGCGGCCGAGGTCGTGGGTCAGGCGTTGCTCCGCTTGCCGGACTTCCAGTACCCGCTCCTGCAGGGGCCGCCCGACACGCACCTGCCAGATCCTGTCGCGGAAGTGCCGTTTGATCTCCCCCGTGATGCAGGGCTCGGCGTAAGCAGCCAGGCTGAAGCCGAGCGCAGGGTCGAAGTTATTGATCGCCTTGAGCAAGCCGACATACCCCACCTGCGTCAGGTCTTCCGCCGACACAGAGCTGCGCGAGTACCGCTGCACGAATGACCGCACGAGCTTGCCGTAGCGGGCGACCAGAAGATCCAGCGCCGCCGCGCGCACCTGGCTGGACCGCGGCAGCGAACTCGTCAGGGCCAGCAGTTCCCCGTCCTCCAGCCCTGGCAGATCCCGGCGGAGCTTGGCTGCCTGGTCAGGCAGAACCCGCAGATGCTCTGCGGCGGACTCGTTCATTGACACATTGCCATTGGGGGCCTCGGCTCACGTAAACACCGGATACGGACGCCGAGGTCCAGGGCAACTAGAAGGCCGTCAACACCCGCGCGGACGCCGCGCAACGATGCTTCAGCCTGTCATGAGGTTAGGCCCGGATCACCGTTACGGCAATGCCCGCGTCGGCTGACCAGTATTGCGGGCCGGGAGGAACCCGCACCCGGTTGGGCGCAGCATCCCGAAGAGGGCGCGTCGCCGTAGCCCTGAGGCGACCGTGCCGACCACGTGCCGCGTTGCCCGGCCAGTTACATCGGCAGGCCTCTGCGACGAGTGGCCCGGCGGCTGCAGTGCCTCCGGTCAGCGCCGGGGCGAGCTCAGACGGCCCGGGCAGCCCGCCTGAGCTGGCCCGGAGGCAGCCCGCCTGAGCTGGCCCGGAGGCGCGCGGAAAGGAGCCCCTCCGCTCTTCCGCGCGCCTCCGGCGCTTGGTGCGCCTCTCGGCTCTTCGTGCCCCCGACGCGGGACGAAGAGCCGAGAGGGCTCGTCTAGGCAGACCGAGGCGGTTGCGGCCGGGTGCGCCATCAGTCCGGTGGCCTGCGGTCGGAGGAGGAGTAGCCGCCGGCGTCTGTGAGCGTGGGGTTTCCGGCGGCGTCATAGCCGTAGATGTAGGCGAAGCTGGTGCTGGCCGTCTCTCCTGGAACGTCGCCCGCGTCCGCTGCGGTAGCTGGGGACTGCAGCACTGCCGTCACGGTACGGTCGTCGCCGCCGTTCCCGGCGGCAGTGAGGCCAGGCAATGCAGGCAGCTCGGCTGCCAGTCCGGACCTCAGCGCAGGGACTGCTACCGCGGCCGCGTCGCGCGAGGGCAGATCGGCGGAATGTGAACGCACTAACGGCTCCTTCCGGCAGGCACAGATCGATGCGTCCGCGCAGACCGGAGGAGAATGCCCGGTGCTGCGCCGCAGCGGCTTAAGTCACGCGCGGTGCAGCTGCCAGGGTCCAGAGCAACGTTGCCGACATTACCTGTGTTTTGCACTCGCGCCTAGAGATAACAGGCAGCAGCCAGGGTGAGAAGGACGGCCGCAAAACCGCGACCCAGGACTGACCGGGCAGCCGCGTGACACGACTACGGAAGTGGTCTGGCCCGCCGGACCGCCGCCGCCATGTGCGTGGCGCGATGGCGGCGGAATGCCGGGCGCTCGCGGCGATCAGCTTGCGACAGGGCGTGGTCGCCTCAGACCGTCACGCGGCCATGGTCCGCCACACCGCCAAGCCCATGCGGTGGCCGGGAGGACGAGAAGAGACAGCTTCAGGTAACCGGCGTACAGTTCAACCTGACCACTGGCGACACGAGCCGCGACGGGTCCAGACCCTGCCTTTGCTGCTGAAGCGGAAAGGCGACCCCGAGATGGTCAGCGTAGAACTGAGGACCCGCGAAGGCGACGGCCAGGTTGTCGTAATGCTGCGCGGAGAGCTCGACGTAGCAGAAGCAGCCCAGGTCGCGGCGTCGCTGGCGGTGGTGGCGACTAGCGGACGCACTGTCATTGTCGACCTGGAAGGCCTGGAGTTCATCGACTCCAGCGGCCTGGCAGCCCTAGTACGCGCCCGGCAGCACGCCCGCCGCGCCGGGCGGGACCTGCTGCTCGCCGCGCCCCAGCAGCAGGTGCGGCGGATGCTGGCCATCACCCGACTGCTCGATGTCTTCACAGTCCATGCGCGTGTCGAGGAGGCAGCAGGCATCGCCGGACCTATCCCCGGCGCGAAGGCACCGGCGTCCGGGAAGGCCGCGCTGCTGGCCATGACATCGCAACCGCCTCGCGAGCTGCTCGCCGCAGGAGACCCTGCCTGACTCAGAACCCAGAACGCCCCCGTGCCGTCGTCCAGGACGACGGCACCTACACCCAGGAGCACCAGATGATCATTCTCGGCGTAATACTCCTCATCATCGGCTTCGTCACCGGGGCCGCCATTATCTGGACGATCGGCATCATCGTCGTTATCGCCGGCGCGATCCTGGCCTTGCTCGGGATGGCGGGCCACGCGGTTGGCGGCCGCAGGCACTACTACTGAGCGCTTTGCGCGCGCGGGAAAAGGCGCGTAGCCTGAACGGGTTGCTCCGGACCTCGGTAGCCGCATTCGCAGTTTTCGTGAATGCGCACTGGCGGCCCGGAGTTTTTCTGTCTGTGCCCCGCCGGTGCCGCGTCCCTTACTTTCCGCCCATCTCGATCTGACCATCTGGCTAAGGAATCAGTCATGAGCATCATCGCGTGGATCGTCTTAGGTCTGGCCGCAGGCCTGATCGCCAACATGCTGATCCCCGGCCGCAGACAGCAGGGCCTCATCCTCACCTGCGTCATCGGCATCGTCGGGGCACTGCTCGGCGGCTGGCTCGCCACCAAGCTGTTCCACATCCACAGCGTGCAGGGGTTCTTCAACGTGTCCACCTGGCTCACCGCCATCGCCGGGGCGGCCATCCTGCTGCTCGCCTACCACCTGATCAGCGGCAA
>DATHPF010000261.1:0-22587 GCA_035484155.1 Streptosporangiaceae bacterium | reverse complement strand
CAGCGAGGCGATCGGCGTCGGCTGGCTGGTACCGCATCGCGGCCCTGGCCAGCCGCGCCGCTGCGGCCGGGCTCCAGTTCGACGCGGTCAACGGGGACTGCTTCGATCCGGCGGTGCGCGCGCAGGTGCTCGACCGGGCCGTAACAGCCCTGGGGACCATCGACGTGCTGATCTACAGCATCGCCGCGCCGCGCCGGACCGACCCGCAATCTGGCACGGTCTACCATTCGGCGGTCAAGCCGATCGGCGCCGCTTACCGCACCCGGAACGTCGCCTTTGCTGACGGCGTTATCCTGCGCGAGTCGAGTCATGAGCCGGCCACGGATACGGAGATCGAGGCCACCGTCAAGGTCATGGGCGGCGAGGACTGGACGGCCTGGGTCACGGACCTGGCCGCGCGGGGCATGCTGGCGCCGGGCTTCCAGACCGCCGCGCTGACGTATGTCGGCTCCGAGCTGACGGCGCCGATCTACAGGCAGGGCACGATCGGCCGGGCCAAGGACCATCTGGAGGCCACCGCAGGCGAGCTGACCGGCGGCGTCCTGAGGCAAGCGGGCGGCACGGCTCTCACCTCGGTGCACAGCGCTGCGGTCACGCTCTCGTCACTGGCGATTCCCGGCATCTCGCTGTACCTGAGCTTGCTGCACAATGTGGCCGCCGATGCGGCGCAGTCGCCGGTGCGCCAGTCGATCCGGCTGTGGGACTACCTCGCCGGGCTCGGCGGCAGCTCAACCGACGGCCAGGGTCGGCTTCGGCTGGACGACGCTGAGCTGGGCGCTGACGTGCAGCGCGCACTGGGCGAGCGGTGGCAGGCGAAGACCGAGGACTTGACGGACGGGCTCGCTGATCTGGACTGGTTCAGGACGCAGATCTGGCAGCTCTACGGCTTCGATGTGCCTGGCGTCGACTACGGCCAGCCGGTCGAAGTCGACGTGCCCTGGCCAGCGCGGCCGGAGCGGTGAGATCGAGCCCGGGTGATGACGCACGAGCTCAGCTTCGACTCCGAGCGCGGGGTAGTGGTCAAGCGCTACGTGCAGTACGGCCGCGGTGAGCCGGCCCGCGAGTGGCGCGCGCTGCGGCTGCTGGCTCGGCACGCCCCTGGCCTCGCGCCCGAGCCGTTGCGGGCTGATCTGGACGCAGTTCCGCCTGTCGTGGAGATGTCGCTGCTGCCGGGCCAGCCGCTCGGCGGCGCGCCGCTGACGCAGGAGCAGGAGTCAGCGCTCGTCCGTGCGCTTGGCCAGCTCTGGCAGTCGGTGCCCGTCGAGCGAGTGATCGCCGTCGCGGGTGAGCACGGCAACGAGGCTCAGCTTGTGCGCGCCGTGAGCGAACTCGCCGGCGCCGGGCCGGATATGGGCGAGGATCCGCTGGTGCAGGCTGCCTATTCCGCCGGTGCGGACTGGCTGACCTGGGCAGGCGCGGTCACCGGCGACGCGGCCGGGCGTCAGCCCGTGCTCGGTCAGGGCGACGCCAACCTGGCCAACTTCCTCTGGGACGGCGAGCGAGTGCGAATCGTCGATTTCGAGGACTCCGGTACCAGCGACCGAGCCTTTGAGCTCGCCGTGCTCGTCGAGCACATCTCGGCGTGGCTTGGCGCAGGGCTTCGCGGGGATCAGTTCACCCAGGCGTTCGACCTCACGCGCGCCGAGCGAGCCAGGCTAGCGGGCTGCCGCCGCCTGGCCGCCCTGCACTGGCTCCTGCTCCTGCGGCCCGGCAGCGCAGCGAATCAGCGGAATCCGGCAGGCACGCTGCGCCTGCAGGCCGAGCGGCTCCTTGCGCTGTTTTAGCCAGGCAGTAGCGCGGATCAGCCGCCGTTACCTGGCCGGACTGCCGTGACGGTGAGCAGCTTCGGCGATCCCTTGCAGGCGGTCGAGCTATAGCTGATGTACAGAGGAACCGTCTGGTTCGGCGGGATGACGGCGAGCCAGGTCGCCGGCACGGGGTTGCAGACTGAGGCGGAGTAGTTGCCCGCATCGGAGATCTGGAGCGTCGCGTTGGCGTAACCTCCCGGCTGGAGAGTGACGAGCTCACGCGCGGTGGTCGGGTTCTCTGTCGATGGCTGCCCGATGTCGGTCACCGGCGTGCCCGCCGCCTGGGCGACGCCAGGGAACCCGTACAGGGTGCACGGAACGTTGTTGAGGTTCTTGAAGACGACCTCGATCTCGACCGCGCCGGCCGTGCCCTGAGTGAGCCCGATCGAGCCGTTCAGGTACCTGGTGAGACAGCCGGCTGGCGTGCTCGCGCCGCTCGACGACGTGCTCACTGCGGGCTGGGTCGTCGCGCCCGCGGCCGGGGTCGACGCTGGCGCGGTGACGATGACCGTGTGGGTCGCCTGCGGTGTCCCGCCCGACCCGCCCGAGCAGGCGCAGGCGGTCAGGCCGACAGCGGCGAGGGTCGCGACGAGGAACGGCTTCATCACGGATGGATCCTTTCGGGTGGGTGGCGGTGCGCATAAAGGAGTCGCCAGCAACCCTGGGACCAACAGATATCTTGCGGGAAATCGCGGGCAGTCCGGAAGATTATTCGTAGTTTTGGCTGCGCGGCGTGGGTGCGGTCCGCTGGCGTGACTGCAGCCTGCGGCACCGGACCGGGGCGGGCGGCCCCGTTCCCTGCCCTTAATGGGTTGCGGGCGCTTTATAGAGTGATCGTTATGAGGGTCAGTTGCCGACGCATCGTTGCGGTCGCGCGAGCTATGTGCTCGCCGGTTGCCGCTACCTGACCTCATTTCCTGCTGGCGACCGGGGACGGCTCGTCGGCGCTTGCTCTGGTACCTCGGTTTGATGCTGCGCCCGCGGCGTAGTTCCCGGCGCCCGACACCGAGAGGCGCCACCGCCAATGAACACTGATACGACAGTCTCGACATTTGTCGAGTTTTTCCGCAGCCGCGGCCATCGGCAGATCGAGGGGAGCTCGCTGCTGCCGCGTGCGGGCGACGCGGTTCTGTACACGACCTCGGGCATGCACCCGCTGACGCCGTATCTCGAGGGCGCACCGCATCCGCTCGGCCGGCGGCTGACCGGGACCCAGCGCTGCTTGCGCACGACCGATCTGGATGAGGTCGGCGACAGCTCGCACCTGACCGTGTTCCAGATGCTGGGCTCCTGGTCGCTTGGCGACTACGGCGGCCCGCAGAGCCTCCAGTGGGGACTCGAGCTGCTATGCGACCACTTCGGGCTGAAGGTTGAGGCGCTCTATGCCACGGTGTTTGGCGGCGACGATCAGGTTGGGCCGGACTCCGAGGCCCTGTCGGCGTGGTCGGAGCTCGGGCTGCCGGTCGAGCTGCTGGGCGCGGAGGACAACTGGTGGTCCAACGGGCCGACCGGCCCGTGCGGGCCCGATTCGGAGATCTTCGTCTGGACCGGAACGGGGCCGCCACAGGGCACCCCTGGCACCGATTCGCAGTGGCTTGAGCTCTGGAACCACGTGACGATGCGCTATCACCGGCATCCCGATGGGAGCTTGTCGCCGCTGGCGCAGCCCAGCGTCGACACTGGCATGGGCCTGGAACGGCTGGTCATGGCGGCGCAAGGGGCGTCCACGGTGTTCGAGACGGAGCTGTTCGCGCTGTGGCGGTCCATGCTTCCTGGCCTGTGGCACCCCGATGAGCGATCGCTGCGGATCATCACCGACCATCTGCGGTCTTCGATGGTGATCATCGGCGACGGGGTACGGCCGTCGAACACAGGGCGCGGCTATGTGCTGCGCCGGCTGGTGCGCCGGGCGCTGACCGCGCTGTGGCACGTGGAGGGCGCGCTGACCTTGGGCGACCTGCCACCGGAGCTGGTGCTCGACACCGGAGCGCGGTTCGGCCAGTCGATCTCCCCGGCGATCGTGGTTGACGTGCTGACGTCGGAACAGCGGAAGTTCTCCGAGCTGCTGACTCGCGGTCGTTCGCTGCTGCGGCGGCTGTATCCCACGGGCGTGCTCACCGAGGACGACTACGCCTTCCTGCACGATACGCACGGACTGCCCCGCGAGCTGGTCACGTCGCTGGTAGGCGAGCTTGGCTAGCGGGTCTTTGCGATCACGTCAGCTGAGTACTGACGCAGTTTGTCGAGCTTAGGTGCGAGCGCCTCGGTGTCGGGGCCGACGTGGTAGGGCCAGCGGAAGCCGACGATGACCTCGGTGACGCCCGCGTCCTCCAGCCGGCGGATGCCGTCGGGCGAGTACGCGTCCATGGAGATCACGTGGATCTCGAACGGCCGCCCGGCCGTGCCGTACTCGGCCCGCAGCTCGGCGAGCCGGGCCAGCAGGCCGGGCAGGTCGGCTGGGTTGCCGCCGCCGTGCAGCCAGCCGTCACCGGCTGCGGCGGCCCGGCGCAGCGCCGCCTCGCCGTGCCCGCCGATCAGCACGGGCACCGGCTCTGTCGGTATCGGGGCGATCTTGATCGACGGCACGTCGAAGATCTCGCCGTGGAACTCGAAGTAGCCGCCCGCGGTCAGGCCGCGGACGATGGCGAGCGCTTCGTCCATCCGCTGACCGCGCCGCTGCCAGGGCACCCCGAGCACGTCGTAGTCCTCCCGCCACGGGCTGGTGCCGACGCCCAGCACCAGCCTGTTGCCGGTCAGCACCGCGGTCGAGCTGGCCTGCTTGGCGACCAGGACCGGGTGACGGACGGGCAGCTTGAGCACGAACGTGATGAACCGCAGGCGCTGCGTGACCGCACCGAGGTACGGAATCAGCGAGAACGGCTCGAGGAACGGCTTGTCCTCCAGGAACTCGCGGGTGCCGTCGGGGTTGAACGGGTACACGCTGTCGGATCGCGCCGGGTAGCAGATGCTGTCCGGGATCACCATCGAGTCGTAGCCGGCCTCCTCGGCCGCGCGCGCCAGCGGCGCGTAGAAGGCCGGCTCGGTCATCGATTCGGCGTAGCAGAAGCGCACGTTACCTCCGGCGTCGCTGGCCTGTCGGTGGCCAGGGTGGTAGGCCGTCGCCCGCATGCTACTTGACCGCTTCGCGCCGAACTGCTCCAATTCTGCTGGAGGGGGCGTAGGGCCATGGCCAAGGCCGTCGGGCGTAACCGGGTCGTGGGCGGGTTGCGGGATTGGCCTCGCGGCGTGCCGGCGCCCCTGACGGGGTTCATCGGCCGCGAGCGCGAGCTCCCCGAGGTTGCCGCGCTGGTGCTGGCCGAGCGGCTGGTCACCCTGATCGGCGCGGGCGGCGTCGGCAAGACCCGGCTGGCAATCGAGGCTGCGGTATCTGTGCGCTCGGTCTTCGCGGACGGAGTCGATCTGGTCGACTTGAGCGCGGTGGCTGCTGCGCCGATGCTGCCGGGCACGATCGCAGCGGCGCTCGGCATCGAGGAACGCGCCGGACCGGCATCCGCCGACCGGCTCGCCGCCGTGCTGCGACCGCAGCACCGGCTGCTCGTGCTGGACAACTGTGAGCATCTGCGGGAGGCATGCGCGGCCCTGGCCGCGGGCCTGCTCGGCCGCTGCCCGCAGATGTCGGTGCTGGCGACGAGCCGGGAGAGCCTGGCCGTGCCGGGCGAGGTCACCTGGCGCGTGCCCTCGCTGACCTTTCCGTGGCCCGAGCATCTGCCAGCGTTGAACGAACTCGAGAATTTCGAGGCTGCGGCCCTGTTCCTGGCCAGGGCCCGGGCGGCGCAGCCGGGCCTTTCGCTGGGCCCCGCCGACGTGGCTGCGGTGACGTCGATTTGTTTCCACCTTGATGGCATCCCGCTCGCACTCGAGTTGGCCGCGGCGCGGGTCGGCGCGATGGGCCTGGAGGCGATCGCTCGGCGCCTAACCGGGTCATTCGAGCTGCTCGCGCGCTCGGGCGGCGGACCGGCGAGGCACCAGACGCTGCAAGCCTCGGTCGAGTGGAGCCACCAGTTGCTCGCCGACGACGAGTGCGCCCTGTTCCGCCGCTTGGCTATTTTCGCTGGCGGCTGGACGCTCGAGGCGGCCGAGGCGGCTTGCGCCGGCGCGCCGGTTCCTACGGGCCACGTGGCGAGGTTGCTGGCCGCTCTCGCCGACAAGTCCCTCGTCCAGGTGGAGCGGCCCGACCACGGCACGAGATACCGGCTGCTCGAGGTGATCCGGGCGTTCGCACATGAGCGGCTGGCCGCATCGGGCGAGGAGACCGACTTGCGCATGCGCCACGCTCAGTACTTCGCTGAGTTCGGGGCGCGTTCCGCGCCGCTGCTGATCGGGCCGCAGCAGGCGGACCGCGCGCGGCACCTCGATCAGGAGACCGAGAACCTGCGTGCCGCGCGACGGTGGTGCGCTGAGAATCCGGCCCGGGCCGGCCTTGGCCTCAGGCTCGCCTCAGGTCTGTGGGAGTACTGGCACATCCGGGGCCGGCTCGATGAAGGGTCCGGCTGGCTGGCGGAAGCGCTCAGTGCCGCCGCGGAGCCTGCTGACGCCCGCGCCGCCGCGCTCAATGGCCTGGGCGTCCTCGAGATGCTGCGCGGCAAGTACGACCGTGGCCTGGAGCTGTTCCGGCAGAGCATCAACCTCTTTACCGAGCTGGGCGATCTGCGCGGCCAATCGCGCGCCCTGAGCCACCTTGGCAACGGCCTGGCCCTCACTGGTGACGCGCAGGGCTCGCGGCGCGTCTTCGATGAGGGCCTGGCCGTCGCGGATGAATCCGGAGATGACTGGCAGCTCGCGTTCGCGCTGTACCTGGGCGGCTGGGCCGCGACGGTGAGCGGCGATGCCGCGGCGGCGCGGCCGCTGGTGACGCGGAGCCGCGACCTGTTCGCCAGGACTGGTGATCGCCGGGGGGTCGGCTACGCCCTCGGCGGGCTCGGCACCGCCATGATGCTGGCTGGCGAGACGGCCGAGGCGGTGCCGGTGCTCCGCGAGAGCATGTGCATCTTCAGCGAGCTGCCGGAGCGGTGGGGCGTGCTGGTCGTTGCCGACATGCTGGCCGAGGCGGAGGCGGCGGCCGGCCACTGGGCGATGGTGGCGACCCTGGCCGGGTTGATCAACAGCCTCGGGGAGCGCATCGGCGGTCGGTTGTTCCCGCATCAGCAGTGCTCGCTCGACGAGCTGACCGCGCGGGCCGAGGCAGAACTCGGCGCGGCCTTCGCGGACGCGCGCAGGGCCGGCCAGGCGATCGGGCGCAGCGACGGCATCGCCACCGCGCTGTGGCCGGATGAGGCCGAGCCCCGGCAGACTGCGCTCGCGTCGGACTGGCCCCTCACCGCGCGCGAGCACGAGGTGGCCGACCTGGTCACCGCGGGTCTCACCAACCGCCAGATCGCCGGCCGCCTGTTTATCTCGGAGCGCACCGTCGACACCCATGTCGCGCGGATACTCGCAAAGCTCGGTTGCACCAGCCGAGCCCAGGTCGCCGCCATCGTCGCGACCAGCCGCAGATCCCGCGAGCCGGTGTAGCCCGCCTCATCTGCGCACGCGAATTAGGTACCGCAGATACGCCTTTCCACCGATGCGCCTACGAGATCCGCTTGCCTATGGTCGGCCGGTGGCCATGTTCCTTGTCTTGCGGGACCTGCCCGGTGTGACCAGGGATCAGTACTCGGCTGCCCAGGACGCGATTGCCGACGCGGTCCAGCGGACGAGCCCCGCCGACCGGGAGGTCAGGTACTTCGGCGGGTTCTTCCTGCCCGGGTCCGGGCGTGCGGTCTGTGTCTTCGGCGCAGAGTCGGCCAGCGACGTCGCCGATGTCAACCAACGGGCTGGCGTGTCATTCACCGAGGTTCTGGAGGCCGTCGAGCTGCGCCGCAGCGGGCCTCACGAGGCGGTGCCAACGCTGGCCGTACAGAAACTGTCCCGCCGTGTTCCGCGTGCGCACGGAGACGATGCGGCAGGCTGGCTCTTAAGGTAGAACGTGTTCTAATGATCAAATGTCGAATGCACCTGTTGGAAGTCAATCAGATCTGAAAGCTGGATGACATGGACCTTGTCGCGCTGGAAGAGATCCGCCAGGTGAAGTACCGGTACCTGCGCTGCGTCGACCTGAAGCTGTGGGACGAGATCGCCGACGTCTTCACTGCTGACGCCAGCGCCGACTACGGCACGCACGCGGCAGGCCGGCCACTGAACCTGCGCGGCCGCGACGAGATCGTCTCCTACCTGCGCGACAACCTGGGGCCCGAGATCATCACGGTGCACCGCTGCGGGCAGCCAGAGATCTCCGTCAACGGCAATAAGGCAACAGGAACGTGGTCGTTTGAGGACACCGTCATCGCCATGGAATACCGCGTTCTGATCAAGGGGGCGGCGTTCTATGAGGACGCCTATGAGCGCGGCGATGACGGCCGGTGGCGGATCTCGCACATCGGCTACCAGCGGATCTACGAGACGACGAGCTCACTGGACGACAGCCCGTCGCTGCGCTTCATCGACAACATGTGGGCACCCAAGAAGGCAAGCTGAGACCGGGCGGCGGCCCAGGCCGGTCATTGACGTCCTTTTAGAACGTGTTCTACCTTGGTCGGGCCGGTTCTGATGCCGGGTCGCCATCGCCGCCGACCCGGCGCCGAGCCACGTCGCACCCGGAAAGGCAGCCGTGCTCACCCAGTCGTTCGCCGACGCGGTGCTCGAGGCCGAGCAGATCATCGCGTCGGCCCCGCACGTGCAGACCGCCCAGGATCTGGCGGAAGGGTACGACTACCTAGCCGGCAGCATCCAGGCGTCATTGGGGCTGGCCTGGGCCTACGAGCGCGACTTCCCGTACTTCGTGCAGTCGACCGGCCCGTACACCAAGCTGGGCCTGGACAACCCCGACACCCTGTACCTGCACGCTTACCTGCGCGACGACGCCGAGTACATCGTGACCGGCCAGCGGGGGACTACCGCCGATCTCAGCTTCCAGGTGCTCAACGGCGACTACTCGCCCATCGATGTGCCGGACAGCCTCACCGCCTTTGACGACCGCCGTCTCGACATCGGGCCGGACGGCGACTTCGAGCTGCGACTCGGCCCGCCGAGGCGCGATGCGCCGGCTAGCTACGTCCCGCTCGGGACGGGCTCGGCGATGCTTGTCGTGCGCGAGGTGTACAGCGACTGGGCGAGCGAGCGGCGCGGGCGGCTGCGGATCCAGCGCGCCGACAAGATCGGCGCGGCGCCGCCGCCACCCGATGCGGCGCTGCTGGCCAAGCGGTACACCGTGGCGGGCAAGATCCTGCTGTCGCGGCTGCGAACCTTCCTGGCATTTCCCGAGTGGTTCTACCTGAAAGAGCCGGTCAACACCATGACGCCGCCACGCCGGACGCCGGGCGGCCTGGCGACGCAGTTCTCCTCGGCCGGCCACTTCGACCTGGCCCCGGACCAGGCCATGATCGTTACGGTACCGGCCGCCAGCAAGGACGTGGCGCCGTACCAGGGCATTCAGCTGGGCAGCATGTGGTACATCTCGCTCGACTACATCAATCACCAGACCAGCCTTACCGCCGACCAGGCCCGCGCTGACGCCGACGGCATGCTGCGATTCGTGATCAGCGAGCAAGACCCCGGCGTCCGGAACTGGCTGGAGCTGACCGGACGGACGCGCGGCTACGTGCAGATTCGCTGGCAGGGGCTGAGCCGGGATCTCGTCGCGGACGACGGCCCGCAGGTCTGCCTGGTCCATTTCGCGGACCTGGCGGACAAGCTGCCGCACTACGAGCACGCCAGGATCAGTCCGGCTGAGTACCGGGCACGCATCGCCGCGCGGCAGGCCGCGGTCGCGAACCGGATGGTGGGCTAGCGCCGTGCAGGCTAGTGCAGAGGGGAGCTGAGCTGATGTATCTCCAGGATAAGGTGCTCGTCGTCTCGGGGGTTGGCCCCGACCTCGGCCGCCAGATCGCGGTCCGCGGCGCGGCCGCCGGCGCCGACGTCGTGCTCGCCGCCCGCACGGTGGCCCGGCTCGAGGACGTCGCGTCCGAGATCAAGGAACTCGGCCGCCGGGCGCTCGTAGTGCCGACCGACATGACCGTCGAGGCGGACGCGGAGCGGCTGGCGACGGCGGCGGTCGAGGAGTTCGGCAAGGTCGACGCGCTGGTGCACAACGCCCTCGTGATGCCGCCAATCGCCGACCTCGGCAAGGTGGACCTGGACGCGGTGCAGGCTGGCTTCACCAACAACGTGATCTCGGCCCTGCGGATGACGCGGCTGTTTATCCCCGCACTCGCGGCGACGTCTGGCTCGGTCGTCATGGTCAACTCGATGGTCGTTCGCTTCTCGCAGCGGACCATGGGGCCGTACAAGATGGCCAAGGCCTCGCTGCTGGCGATGGCGCAGAGTCTGGCCACCGAGCTCGGGCCGCAGGGCATCCGGGTCAACTCCGTCGCGCCCGGCCACATCTGGGGCGAGTCGCTGAAGTGGTACTTCAACTACCTCGCGAAGAAGCGCGGCGTCGATGCAGGCGAGATCTACGCGGAGACGGCGGCGAACATCGACCTGGGCAGGCTACCGGAGCCAGATGAGATTGCGGACGCGGTCCTCTTCCTCGCCTCACCGCTGGCACGCGCCATAACCGGTCAGTGCCTCGACGTCAACTGTGGCGAATACCACCACTGAGCACGTTCATGCAAAGAGACAGCGCTAGCCGAGACAGGGTCGGCACGGTCGCCGACCTTCGTGAGTCTGCAAGCCGTCTAACCGGCCTCACCGATTTCGGCGCGGACGACTACAGCGACGGCCTCGCCGTGATCCTGGATTCGTACGCGCGTGACGCCGCACTCACCTCGCTCGGTCAGAAGGTGGCCAGGGTGGGGTTGCGCGGCGCGCTTGCGGCCCGGCTGCTCAGCGAGGCGGGCTGGGCCGCGCATCCGGATCACGCCGACGTTGTCATCGACCGGCCGATCTTCGTCACCGGCCTGCCGCGAAGCGGGACGACCGCGCTGCACCGGCTGCTCACTGCCGATCCGGGCCATCAGGGACTGGAGCTGTGGCTGGCCGAGATGCCGCAGCCGCGGCCGCCGCGCGAGACTTGGGGCGACAACCCGGTTTTCCGGCACATTCAGGCCGGCTACGAGCGGCATCACATCGAGCATCCCGAGTTCATGGGCGTGCACTACATCGCTGCGGACACGGTCGAGGAATGCTGGCAGCTGCTCCGGCAGACCCTGCGATCGGTGTCGTATGAATGCCTGGCGCATCTGCCGACGTACTCGGCCTGGCTACGCGAGCAGGACTGGACCGGCCCGTACCAGCGACACCGCCGCAATCTTCAGCTCATCGGGCTTAACCAGCCTGGCTATCGGTGGGTGCTGAAGAACCCGAGTCACCTGTTCGCGCTGGACGCCATTCTCGCCGCCTACCCGGATGCGCTGGTCATACAGACCCACCGCGAGCCACGCGCCGTCATCGGGTCCATGTGCAGCCTCGCGGCGCACGCGACCGACGGCTGGTCGCAGACGTTCCGCGGCGCGGTGATCGGCAACGACCAGCTGGAGCTATGGGCGCGCGGGCTGGCCGAGTTCACTGCTGCGCGGGCTCGATATGACCAGGCGCAGTTCCTGGACATCGACTATGCGGAGTTCACGGCCGACCCGGTCGGCACTGTCGAGTCGGTCTACGCCTACTTCGGCTTGCCCTACGGCGGCGCCGCGGCGGACGCCGTGGGAGCGCTGTATGCCGAGGCCTCGCACGGCGCGGCCAGGCCAGCGCACCAGTACGCGCTGGCGGACTTCGGCCTCACCGGCGAGCAGGTCGACGAGCGCTTCGCCGGGCTGCCGGCTTAACCGGACCTGGTGTCAGCCGACAAAGCGGCGAACCGCAATTCGGAGCTGCACTACTGGCGGTCCCGGTCCGCGACCTCGACTTCAGCGGCTTCTGGCAGCGGTTGCTTGTACCAGCGGGCCGGAGTGTCCTCGATGAAGGCAATCAGCCCGTCGCGGCCCATGAACCGCGCCTCGATCCGGGATACCTGCATCTCCATTCCGGTCGCTAGCCGGACGCGGTCGCCCGCCCGCACGTCTGATGCCACCACGGTCGTCCATGATTCAGCCATGCTGTCATCCTGCCAGTGCGCACTGACCGCGGCGGCGCGACCGGCGCGTCGCTCGCCAGTTCCAGCCGCGGAGGGGGAGGGTATGCAGATGGCCGTCATCCACCACACCACGCTGACGCCCGGCAAGCTGGAATTGCTGGCGGCCTGGCTTCCGGCGCAGCCCTGGTACGCACGTACTGGGCGACAGCCAGAGCTGTCGAGAGCCGGAGGCTTCCGTCTCGATGACCCGGATGGCGAGGTCGGAATCGAGTTCATGGTTGTCACCGACGGCTCCGGTGACCGGCCGTGCATCTACCACGTTCCGCTCTCTTACCGTGGCGCCCCGCTTGATGGTGCGGACGACGCTCTCATCGGTACAACGGAGCATGGCGTCCTGGGGACGCGCTGGGTCTACGACGGTCCGCGCGATCCCGTGCTCTTCGGTCAGCTTCTCGCCCTCATTCAGGGCGAGGCTGAGCCGCAGGCCCAGGGCGTCAGTAACGCTCCCGATCGCACCGTCAGCAGTCACTTCGCCGGGCCGCGTGCAGCGGCCAGTCTCTCGTTGAAAGTCATACGTGTTCTCGAGCCGATGCGGGAAGAGCCACAATCCCCGGGATACGTGACTGCGACCTGGCGTGCGCCCGATGGAACCGAAGCCCGCGGGGTATTCGCCGAGGTCCGGGCGTGACCTGCCGTCTGGTTGTCAGTGCTAGGGCTGGAGCAGCACCTTGACCGCTCCGGTGCGGCGTGAGTTCTTGACTGCCAGGACCGCCTCGTCCCAGCGTTCTAGCGGGAACCGGTGGGTAATGACGGGTGTCAGGTCGAGACCGTCAGCGATGAAGTCGAAGTAGTGCAGCATGGCGTGCTTTGCCACGCCGCCAACTTCCTCAATGCCGAAGCCGTTCGAGCCGATGACCCGGAGCTCCTTGAAGTACAGGGGGGTCCACTCAAAGCGCTTAGGGGGCTCGACGCCGGAGACAACGAGGGTGCCGCCAGTGGCGAGCAGCCGCAGTGAGGTCTCGACAGTCTCGGTCGAGCCGATGGTGTCGTACACGACGGCTGGCCCGTCCTGCAGCCAGTCGCGCTTGCTCCACGGCTGCAGCGGCGTGGTGCCGACACGACGCGCCACTTGCGCGACGAGCTGGTCGGGCGAAGATGACACGGCGGCGTGCGCACCGAGGCGCGTCGCCAGCTCTGCGCGGGCGCCGGGCCGTGTCGCCGCCCAGACCTCGGTGGCCGGGTAGAGGTGGCGGAGCAGCGCGATTGCCGCGAAGGCGAGCGTGCCCGAGCCGTAGACGAGGACGGGCTCGTCGCCAGGGGGCGGCGCGAGCAGGATCGAGCGCAGCGAGACGCTGACCGGATCCGCTAGTACCGCCGCTTCGTCGCTGACGGCGTCGGGGATGGCAAACAGCTGCGAGAAATGCGCAGCGAAGCGCTCGGCGTGCGCCCCGGCGGCGGCTGCGCAGTTCCCTAGGTGGATCGAGACCGGCAGGTCACCACCGCGGAAGTTGCGGCACCAGGAGTAGCGCCCCTCCTTGCAGGCTCCGCACGGCGGATCGATGCCGCGGGGCCCGCATGACAGCCACGGGTTCAGCAGGACGCGCTCGCCTGTATCCGCGCGGCGGCCGACCACCTCGTGGCCGAGCACGTGCGGGAACGACACCAGCGCTGTGAGCGGATTGTCGCGGGCGCCATTCAGGAGGATCTGCTTCACATCCGAACCGCACAGGCCGGAGAAGGTGGTCTCGACCCGTACCCAGTCCGGCGACGGAAGCGGCTGCTCCGCTACGTCCGCCAGCCGAGCCGGCGCAAATCGAGAGACAAAGGCCCGCGGGTTGACGCGGCCACCAATGGTGGCGGCGGCCTCGCGGGCCAGGCTGTGCCGGAACACAAGCGCCTTCACGGGACCCTCCTCCACCGGAGAGCTCAACTTACCAATAAGACGGGCAAATGCAGAGCAATGAGCTCAGTGGCACGTGCGTCTGGAGAGATTCGCGGGAGGAGATCAGAAATTACTGCTGGCCGTCGCGGCCCTCAATGCTTTAGTTGTACGCGCGTGCGCGCGTTTTGCCGCGCATGGCTTGACTGACATTTTGGGTTCCGGCCTGCTGGGCCCTCGGTCGGCGGCACCGGCTACTCACACGAGCAGCGGAGACCAGGAAATGCGCGCGCGGACTAGCGCGAGGGATACGACGTGACCGAGCTGAGTTCCGTCACCGACTCGCAGACCGGCTATTCGCACGCCGCAGGCATCGCCCGCGGCGCTGGTGTCCTCGCTGGCATCACGATGCTGGCTCGCATCCTTGGCCTCGTGCGGACGCTGGTGTTTTCGCAAACCATCGGCGCCACCTGCCTGGGCACGGCGTACTACACCGCGAACCAGGTGCCCAACCTTGTCTACGAGCTTGTCCTCGGCGGCGCGATGGCCAGCGTGATGGTCCCCGTGCTGGCCCGCGCGGCGGAGCGGTCCGCCGTTGACCCGGAGGCAAAGACCGAGGTCAGCCAGATCGCCTCGGCGCTGCTTACCTGGACGCTCGTCATCCTCGTGCCGCTTGCCCTCCTCGTGGTAGTGCTGGCCGGGCCGATCGCGGTCGTACTTAACCCGGTCAACTCAAGTGCGCAGTGCGTGCACGCGGACGTTGTCGCGACTACTGCCAGCATGCTCCGCATATTCGCCCCGCAGGCTGTGCTCTACGGACTCTCAGTCGTGCTGTTTGGCCTGCTGCAGGCCTATCGCCGGTTCGCTGGATATGCGCTCGCGCCCTTGGTTTCCAGCCTCGTGCTCATCACCTCCTACCTGGCGTTCGCCCCGCTGAGCAAGGGGCTGCCGCTTGGCAGGCTGCCGCTGACGGCGCAGCTTGTGCTGTCGGCGGGTGCCACCCTGGGTATTGCCGCCATGGTGCTGGTCGGGATCGTGCCCACCTGGCGGCTGCGCCTCCGGCTCCGGCCGACGCTGCGGTTCCCGCCCGGCATCGCGCGCCGGGCCGGTGGCCTGGTAGCTGTCGGCCTGGCTGAGATGGTCGTCCAGGAGATCTCAGGTGTTGCCGTGATCGCGCTGGCCAACGGGCGCGGGGAGACAGGCGCCCTGGTCATCCTTGGCTATGCGTCGCAGGTGTTCAGCTCGCTGAATGCCGTGCTGGCGCTGTCGATCGTACTGAGCGCGTTCCCCGTGATGTCTGCCCGCGACGGGTCGGTATTCGACCGGACCTGTGCCGGGTCGACGCGAGCGGTCGTGCTGATGTCCTTCCTGGGTGTGGCCGTTACTGGCGCGGTCACGGTGCCGGCTGCGCACGTGCTCGCCAAGACGCCAGGCCAGGTCTCGCAGCTGATGCTGGCGTTTGCGCTAGTCGCTCCTGGCCTTATCGGTGCCGGAGTGATCGCGAACCTGACAAGGGCGCTGCTCGCACTCGGGCGGCTCAAGGTGGCCGGCATTGCCCTGGCCGGCAGCGGGCTGTTGCAGCTAGTGGCGCAGGTCGTGCTAGCCGAGATTGTGCCCCCTCGGCTGGTTGTCGGGGCGCTTGCGCTCGGCATGACCATCGGCGCAACGGGCGCGGCCATTCCGCTGGTGATCGTAACTCGCCGGATCCGCGGCAGAGCGGCCGTCGAGGGGACAGGCCGCGCGACCGTGGCCGGCGGGGCCGCTGCGGCTGTGGGTGCCGTGGTCGGCGTCGCCGTCAGCATCGCGATCCCGGTGCATCACAAGCTGTTGTACGGCGTTGTCGGTGCCGTGGCCGCGGCGTGTGCGATCAGCGCGTTTTTCGTGGTCGCCTATCGCCTGGACGACGGCGACCTTCGGGTCGTCGCCGCACGGCTACGCCAGATCACCAGCATGCGTCCAGTACGTCAGACGAGCTGGCGAAGGCCGACAAGAAGAAAAGTGCGGACAATGGACTACGGAACTCGACAAGACAAGTCCAGGCACGGACAGACGGCGATGGCAGAGATGCATCCGGAGCAATTCGCAGGGCTGATGGAAGGCACCGCGGCAGCCGAGCCGAGCCTGATCACCAGAGCCGATGACGAGGGCTTGTTGTATCAGGCGGACTGGCCAGGTGACGGTAGCGGCCCGGTTTGATCAAGCGGCACCCACGACCGGTGAGTCGGCTCGCCGCCCTACTCTTCGCCCGAGAACCGCTCCCATGCCGACTGGCGAGTCATCCCGAGCGCCGCTCCGATCCGCGCCCACGTAGCGCCCAGCGCCCGGGCTTTGCGGACCCAACCCGCCAGATGCTCCTCGGCCTGTGCGCCCGCGGCCGCTATCCAGGGCAGGCTCGACAGCACTTCGTCAAGGCTGACGGCGTGCTCCCAGGCCGGAAGATGAGGCGCTGAGGCAGGCGGCCCGTCAATCAGTTGCGCGCACAACGCCACGCATTCATCACAGATGAACACGCCTGGCCCTGCCACCAGCCTCCTTACCTCGGTATTTGGCTTCAGGCAGAAGGAGCAAGCGGCGATTGGGGGCTGCTCTGTGACGGCAGACATGGCACCACTTCCTTGTCAGACTACGCCTGACACTGTAAGGGACGCCCTGACACGAATCAAGTGACGCCGCGGGTCGGACCACACGTCACTACCTGAGTAGGGTTGGCCGGTGCCCGAGTTGCAGCGACTGCGCGCCGACCACGCCACGGCCGTCCTGGCTTTCGAACTGGCCAACCGCGCCTACTTCGCCACCTTCATCTCCGATCGGGGCGATGAGTTCTTCGATCACTTCACCGAGCAGCACAAGGCGCTGCTGGCGGAGCAGGAGGCTGGCACCTGCGTGTTCCACGTGCTCGTCAGCGAGGATGGCACGGTGCTTGGCCGGTTCAACCTGTTCGATCTTCAGGACGGCACGGCCGTGCTTGGATACCGGGTGGCACAGCACATCGCAGGTCGCGGCATGGCGACCGCGACTGTGCAAGAACTGTGTCGGCTGGCGGCAGCCCAGTACGGGCTGCACACGCTGAGAGCAGCCACCACCTATGACAACGTGGCATCCCAGCGGGTCCTGACTAAAGCCGGCTTCGTCCCGGCTGGCCCGGCCGAGCCCGGCGGCCGACCAGGCACCTGGTATGAGCGTGACCTGGCTGCCGACTGAACGCAGATCGGTCCCGTCAGCACGCGGTAGCGCGACTTTCCGGACGTGGATCGTCCGCAAATTGTTCTAGGGTGCGATGTGATCGAAGCCGATCAGGGACGGGTCGGCGCCTCAACCTGCGCAAGTCTCGGGAGGTCGTAGGTGACATCAGCAGTCGTCAGCTCCAGCGGAATGGCAGAGGCTGACCCAGTCATCGACTGGCTTCTGAACTCCGACCCGTCGGTCCGCTGGCAGGTGATGCGCGACTTGCTCAGTTCCCCCGAGCCGGAATACCGGGCGGAGCGCGCGAAGGTGGAGACTGAGGGCTGGGGAGCCCTGCTGCTCGGCTGCGCGGACGAGGACGGGCAATGGGCCGGCGGCGCCTTTTTGCCGCGAGATTTCGACTTCAGTGAGTGGCAGGACGTCGGCCAGCCATGGACGGCCACCGCATTTTCCCTGTCACAACTGCGGGAGCTTGGTCTCGATCCTTCTTCAGACCGGATCAAGCGCGCCGTCGAGTTGATCGGCGCCAACTCCCGCTGGGATCACGCAGGCGAGCCCTACTGGGAGGGCGAAGTCGAGGAGTGCATCAACGGCCGGACCGTTGCCGACGGTGCCTACTTCGGTGTCGATGTCTCGCCCCTCGTTGACAGGCTGACAGGCGAGCGCATGGACGACGGCGGCTGGAACTGCGAGCGGGCCAACGGCTCAGTCCGCTCGTCGTTCGCCAGCACCATCAATGTGCTGGAAGGGCTCTTGGAGTACGAGCGAGCGACCGGCGGCACGCCCGCATCCCGGCAGGCGCGCAAATCGGGCGAGGAGTATCTGCTGGAGCGCAGTCTGTTCCGACGCCTGAGCACCGGCGAGCCGGCCGACGAGCAATACCTGTCCTTCGTGCATCCCAGCCGATGGCGCTACGACGTCCTCCGCGCACTGGACTATTTCCGCTCGGCGGCCACCCTGACCGGAGCCGCTCCGGATCCGAGGCTCGGTGAGGCAATCGACCACGTCCGGTCACGGCGACTGGAGGACGGTACCTGGCTCCTGGACTGGAGCCAGCCGGGTCGGGTCTGGCTCCATGTGGACGACGGAGCGGGCAGGCCGTCTCGCTGGGTGACTCTGCGGGCGATGCGCGTACTCAGCTGGTGGGACCGGGCTCCCAGCCACACGCCTGAGTAGCCGACCGCGACATCCGGAATAACCCGTTGCCTGGCGGCCCGTGGTTGATCACAATGGCGGCCATGGATTTGTAAGCAGTGGCGCACGTGCGGAATGAAGTAACCACCCTCTCTTTTTCCGCCGTGCCGTTCGAAGCCCGCACTAATGATCAGCGCGGGCTTCCTTCACGCGACATCGGCGTGCGACGTCGCCGCCAGTCAGCGCGCTCTTTCAGCGCTGGCCTTGTGCCACTGGATCCAGGAGGCAGCTCACAGCGCCATTAAAGCGCTGCCTGGCGCTTCCTTCGCAAGCCTTAGAAGACGCCATAAACGACTTTCGTGGTATCCGTGTGCCCGCCCGCAGTGACGATAACGGTGACGGACCTGAGATCGACCGGAAAGCACTCTGGACGATCAGAGAGCTCGGCCTGCCCGCCATCGTCAAAGCATGCGTGACGTGCAGGTCCGCGCGTCACCATCCCACCGGAAAGTTCCGCGTGAACGCGAACAGCAAGCTCCTTGACGTCTGGATGCTCATCAATTGCGAGCTGTGTGACCGCACGTCGAAGATCCCGATCCACGAGCGCATTAACGTGCGGGCACTAGAGCACGACCGGCTGGTGATGTTCGAGAAGAACGATCCAGCCATGACGCGACAGCTGGCAATGGATGCGTCGCTGGCCAGCAGGGCCGGTTATCGACTCGATTGGAGTGGCACCTGGGAACTGGAGACCGACATGCCGTTCTACGAACTCGAGCATGCGGATCCGGCGCCACTTGAGGTCGTCATCAGATTCGAACTCCCCGCGCCTATTCGGGTCGAGAGGCTACTGATGGCCGGGCTGGGCCTGAGTCGATCCGCCGTGAGAGGCATGGTGGATGCCGGGATTATCCGCCTGCCGATGGCCGTCGACGCGCGGCCACGCGAAGACTTCACCCTCTTCGTCATGACGCCCACGACCGGGCTGGCAGATCGGTGCTGAGAGGTGCGCCGGCTGATCGCCTTCTGCACGTCAACCCGGTCACGCGAACGGCCGGACCTCGACCTTCCGGTTGCAGGCCTTCGACCCCTCGGCAGCGAGCTTGAGCGCCACGTCGAGGTCGGCAGCCTCGATAATCCACAGGCCGCCGAGATGCTCCTTCGACTCCACGAAGGGTCCGTCGCTGAACATTGCCTCGCCGGCCCGGTTGTCGATAACGGTCGCCGCGGCGGGTGCCGCGAGGCCCCCGGCGAAAACCCAGTAGCCCTCCGCCACTAGCCGGTCGTTGAACGCGTCAAGCGTGGAGGATTCAGGATCGGGATTACCAACCGCTGCCATCTCATCCGGGGTGGCCAAATCGGCAGTGTCGTCGATCACAGAAAACAGGTACAGCATCTCCGATCATCTCCTGTGCTTCGGGGTGCCCGTTGCAGGCGGCCGCTCACCCCTGCTACGAACAGGTCCGACCCCATCCGACACCGCCTCCCGGACTTCTTTCAAGGACTTTCTGGTACGCGGGCTAAGGGTTGGTCCAATGCTCGGCGCCGTTGTTGTCAACGCTGCTGGCACGTCCAGGGCGGTCCCGTGGTGGCGTCCCCGGCTGGCTACAAAACCGATGGTCCTGCGCAACCGGCCGCCGTATTGTGCGGAATGTGACGGACGCGGTAGAGCCGGTGCTTCTCGACGACGCTTCCTATTATCAGGACCCGATGGGGTTCTTCGCGCGGCTGCGCGAGTCCCGGCCGGTCACGCCGGTGCGTATGCCGGGCTACGGGCGGGCCTGGATGGTCACCCGCTACGCGGACGTGCGGACTGTCCTCACCGACCCGCGGCTGGCGAAGGATGTCCACCGGTGGCCAGGCGGCGGCCGGTCCCGGCCGAGCGAGGCGACGGGTGTGTACGCGCACATGCTCCATGCGGACCCGCCTGACCACACCCGGCTGCGCCACCTGGTGCAGAAGCCGTTCGCGTCGCGTCGCGTCGCCCTGCGGCCGCGTGCTGAGGAGATCGCTGCGTGCCTGCTGGACGAGATGACCACGCGCCTTGACACGGTGATCGACCTGCTCGACTTGTACGCCCGCCCACTTCCGGTCGCGGTGATCTGCGAGCTGCTCGGTATACCCGTGGCGGACCGCGAGTGGATGCGGGCCGCCGTGTACGCCTACGACGAGCGTGCGGAGCATGCGCGGGTGGAGCGAGAGCTGGCCGCTTACTTCTCCGAGCTGATCGTCGCGAAGCGGGCCGAGCCGGGCGACGATCTGTTGTCGGCGCTCGTCATCGCCAGTGACACCGCCGATGCCGCGAGCGTCGCGGACGGGCTGACCGGCAACGAGCTGGTTGCCGCGGCCTTCCTGCTGGTCATGGCCGGCTTCGACACCACTGTCAACCTGATCGCTTCCGGCACCCTGGCGCTGCTGACTCACCCCGAGGAGATGGCCCGGCTCCGGCAGGATCCGTTGCTGCTCCCGGCGGCCATCGAGGAGCTGCTCCGGTTCACCAGTCCGGTGAACCACGCAAACGACCGGTTCACCACCGATGACGTGCCTGTCGGCGACGTGGTGATACCTGCGGGTGAGTGGGTTATCCCCGCGATCGCCGCGGCTGACTGGGATCCCGCCCAGTTCCCCGACCCGGACCGCCTCGACCTCGGCCGCGACACCAGCGGCCACCTGGCCTTCGGTCACGGCGTACACCACTGTCTGGGCGCTCCGCTGGCCCGGATGGAGGCCGAGGTCGCTCTCGGCGCTCTGCTCGCCCGCTTCCCGCGAATCTCACTCGCGGTCTCCCCGCCCGAACTCCGCTGGCGCCCCGTCAGTTTGATGAATGGCCTGGAGACCTTCCCTGTCCATCTCGCCTGACCGGACAACATGACTACCATCCGCCGCGACGCCTTGCCCGGGGCTAGGTTTCGGGGTATGCCTTCGATCGACGACATCGCGACGGAGTACGTGGAGCGTGCCGCCGAGCTGGACCCGTGCTACGCCACTCAGGCCGGGATCGCAGGGCACGACCACGAGCTGCCGGATCTCGGTGCTGACGGGTTCGCCGGACGGGCGGGGCTGGATCGCTCAACCCTCGCTGCCCTTGAGGCGGCCGAAGCCCCGGACCGGCGCGAGCAGGTCGCGCGGGCCGCGATGCGGGAGCGGCTGGCGCTGGCTGTCGAGTGCTACGACGCGGGGGACGCCACCAGCGAGCTCAACACGATCGCCAGCTGGGTGCAGAGGGTGCGCAACGTCTTCGACCTGATGCCCACGGAAGGCGAGGAGGCCGCCGCCAACATCGCCACGCGGATGGCCGCGGTGCCGCGGGCATACCGCCAGTTGTCCGCGACGTTGGCCGACGCGGCCAGGGATGGCCGCCCCGCGGCCAGGCGGCAGGTCGAAGAGGTCGTCGGGCAGTGCGCGGCTTGGGCCAAGCCGGGGGATTCCTTCTATTCAGGACTGGTCGGGCGGCTGACCGCGGTCCCGGACTCGCTGCGAGGCGAGCTGGGGGTGGCCGCGCGCGCGGCTACGGAGGCTACCGCCGAGCTTGGTGCCTTCCTCGACCGCGAGCTGATGCCGCTGGCCAGGGAGAAGGATGCATGCGGGCCTGAGGTCTACGCGCGGGCCTCGCGGTATTTCCTCGGAGCGGCCGTGGATCTGCGGGAGGCCTACGCCTGGAGCTGGGAGGAGATCGCCCGGCTGCGGGCCGAGATGGCGCGGGCCAGTGACCTGGTCCAGCCCGGGGCCACGGTGGAGGAGGCCGTGGCGATCCTGGATGAAGACCCGGCCCGGCGCGTCGAAGGGCGCGAGAACTTCCGTGCCTGGATGCAGGAACATGCCGAGCGCACCATTTCGGAGCTGGACGAGACGCACTTCGACATTCCGAAGCAAGCGCGTCGGATCGAGGCCGTGATCGCACCCACCAACGACGGGGGGATCTACTACACCGAGCCCTCCGAGGACTGGTCCCGGCCCGGACGGATGTGGTGGTCGGTGCCGGACGGCGTTGAGACTTTCTCGACCTGGAAGGAGATCACGGTCGTCTATCACGAGGGCGTTCCCGGTCATCACCTGCAGGTATCGGTCGCCTTGGCGGACAGGGAGAGCCTGAACCGCTGGCAGCGCATGTCCTGGGTATCCGGCCACGGCGAGGGCTGGGCGCTTTACGCCGAGCGGCTTATGGGAGAGCTCGGATACCTGGACGACCCGGGGGCCTATCTCGGGATGCTCGACAGTCAGCAACTGCTCGCTGCCCAAGTGGCCCTGGACATAGGGGTGCACCTGGAACTGGATGTCCCAAGGGGCATCGGCTGGCGCGAGGGCGAGCGCTGGAATGCCGAGATCGCCTGGGAGTTCCTGCGCGCCCACTCCAGCTGGGACGAACGGCAGCTGCGCTCCGAGCTACGTCGCTGTCTCGGCATGCCGGGTCAGGCCCCCACATACAAGCTTGGTGAACGGATCTGGCTGCAGGCCAGGGAGGATGCCATGGCACGGGCCGGAGGAGCCTTCAGCCTCAAGGACTTTCACGC
>DATHPF010000260.1:0-1760 GCA_035484155.1 Streptosporangiaceae bacterium | reverse complement strand
GGCGGCGCGAGCTGCTCGAGGTGGCCTTCTCGCATGACACCGACCCGGTCCGCGATGGCCAGTGCCTCCTCCTGGTCGTGGGTGACGAACAGCGTGGTGATGCCCACCTCGAGCTGGATCCGGCGGATCTGGTCCCGCAGCTGCGCCCGGACCTTGGCGTCCAGCGCCGACAGTGGCTCGTCCAGCAGTAGCACCTGCGGCTCGATGGCCAGGGCCCGGGCCAGGGCGACCCGTTGCTGCTGGCCGCCGGAGATCTGGTGCGGATACCGGTCCGCCTGGGTGGCGAGTCCGACCAGGTCCAGCATCTCTATCGCGCGCTTATCCCGCCGCGCCGCGCTGACCCGACGCAGCCGCAGCCCGAAGGCCACGTTCTGCCGCACCGTCATGTGCGGGAACAACGAATAGGCCTGAAACACCATCCCCATATCGCGCTTGGCGGCAGAGAGGTGAGTAATGTCCTTGCCGCCGACGGAGATGTGGCCGCTGTCGGCGTCCTCCAGCCCCGCCAGCAGGCGCAGCGTGGTGGTCTTGCCGCAGCCCGATGGGCCGAGCAGCGCAATAAGCTCGCCTGGCTGCAGGGTCAGGTCGAGCCGGTCGAGTGCGACGACGGGACCGTAGTGCCGGCTCAGTCCCTCCATCCGCACTTCGACGGCGGTCCTGGCCGTACCGTCTTGCGATCTGGTCACGGGTGAAGACGTCACGAGCGGCACCTCATCCCCGGCCGCGGCGGCGGCGGCCGGCGTAGGACAGGATCAGCAGCAGAGCGAAGGCGAACAACAGCGCGGCCAGGGAGGTGGAGAAGACCACGCCGGCATTCGGCGTGTTCCGGCTGATGGCGTACAGCTCTTCCTGAAGGTTGGTGTAGAGCAGGAGGTAGGCAATGGTGAACTCGCCAAGCACCAGGGCTGCGGTCAGCAACACGGCGTTCAGAATCGCCTGCCACATGTTCGGCGCGATCACCCGGACGATCACGCTGAACCAGCTCGCCCCGAGGCTGCGCGCGGCCTCCGCCAGGGTAGTCACGTCGATCGCGCTCAGCCCGGCCGCGAGCGCCCGGTAGGCGTAGGGCAGCGCCAGGATCACGTAGACCCAGAACAGCATGAGCGCGGACAGGCTGTAATGCTGAATTCTGTTGTAGATCGGGCCGAGGCCGACCACCAGCACGATCGCGGGGATCGTGAGAGGCAGCAGGCAGAGGAACTCCACGGTGCGCGCCAGCCACTGCACCCGCAGCCGGATCCAGATCATGGTCGGTACCAGCAGCACCAGCGTGACCACGCAGGTGATGACCGCCAGTTCCAGGGTGATCTCGATCGCGCTCAGCAGGGGAGGAATACCCGTGTTCTGGTAGGAGGCGATCTGCCGCCAGGCCGACAGTGACCACGTGCCGAGCTTGGCCCCCTCGAGGGAGAACCGGGCCATCGCCAGCAGCGGCACGAGGAAAAACAGCCCGAACACCGTGAAGACCACGTAACGGAATGCGTTCAGCCGCCTACGTCGGCGAGCCTGCATGCCGCTCGGACGGCCTGCGGTCACAGGGACAGGCGTCTCGCCGACCGACGCTAGCGCAGCCATCGGGCCGCCCTGCGCTGCAGCAATGCGTATCCCGTCATGACGATGGCCACCAGGATCACCATGCCCAGGGCCAGCAGGTCGGCCACGTTGACGTTGCTCAGCCCGACCTCGCTGGACAGCGCGGTGCTGATCTGCTGCGGCACGATGTAGGCGATCTGGTTCTCCCAGGCCTGGATGGTCGCGAA
>DATHPF010000259.1:0-29251 GCA_035484155.1 Streptosporangiaceae bacterium | reverse complement strand
TACGACCCGCGCGAACAGACCGACGCGGGCCGGACGTTCCTGACGACCAACCGGGTCAGCAACGTCGAAGGTCCCGAGCTTTCCTCAGATCCGGAGGCGGCGGCCCGCCGCGCGCTGGCGTCGCTCGGAAGCAGCGGTCCGATCGTCGTGCACTTCGACGTCGACGTGGTGGACTCCGGTGACCTTCCTCTTGGCAATTTCCCGCACTACGGCTCCGGGGTCAGGCTCGACGAGGTGGCCACGTGCCTAAGTCTCCTGCTCGCCGATCCCGCCTGTGCCGGGCTGGTTCTGACCGAGGTCAATCCCAGTTACGACGCCGACGGCAGCCAGCTCAACCGCTACCTGACTGCGCTGACCAGCGCGCTGGCTGGCTCCGTCGGCGGGTGACTCCACCGGCTCCGGCCGTGATATTGCTCACCGCCTGGCCGCCAGCAGCCTTTCGCCCGGCTACGCTGAAAGCGTCTGCCCGGTATGTCGGCAGTACGCGTCGCCTGGTCGGAGGGTTCATGAGCAGCATCCGGGTGATCATCGCCAAACCTGGCCTGGACGGCCACGACCGCGGTGCGAAAGTGGTGGCGCGGGCGCTACGCGACGCTGGCGTTGAGGTTATCTACACCGGGCTGCATCAGACCCCGGAGCAGATCGTGTCCGCAGCCTTGCAGGAGGACGCCGACGCGATCGGCCTGTCGATCCTGTCCGGCGCGCACATGAGGCAGTTCACGCGCGTGCTGGAGTTGCTGCGCGAACGTGACGCTGCCGACATCACGGTCTTCGGCGGAGGCATCATTCCCGACGCCGACATCGCCGAGCTTGAGCGGCTCGGCGTGGCGAAGATCTTTACCCCTGGCGCGACGACGACGGAGATCGTGGAGTGGGTGCGATCAGCGCTCGGCAGCCAGGAACCCGTCGTTCAGCACGGCACCTAAGCGCGGGCAAGACGCGCGCGACCCACCTGACGCTCGCCGCGCTGGACCGCACTAGGCTTCCAGCCGCGGGGCGCGGACGCGCCGCGACGAACCCCGAGCACTCGACAATTCCCCAGCACTAGCTATTCGCAGCAGTAAGGACGGACCCGAGTGGACCTGTTCGAGTACCAGGCGAAGGAGCTGTTCGCCGAGTACGGAGTCCCGATTCCGCAAGGCAAGGTCGCGACTACAGCGGAGGAGGCCCGGCAGATCGCCGAGGCCTTCGCCGCGGCCGGCCAGGCCGGCGCCAAGCCGCTGGTAGTGATCAAGGCTCAGGTCAAGGTTGGCGGTCGCGGTAAGGCCGGCGGAGTCAAGCTGGCTGACACCCCGGACGAGGCTGCCGACAAGGCCAGCAAGATCCTCGGCATGGACATCAAGGGCCATATCGTGCACACGGTCCTGGTCGCCGAGGACACCGACATCGCGCAGGAGTACTACCTGTCCTTCCTGCTCGACCGCGCCGACCGCACCTTCTTGTCGATGTGCTCGGTCGAGGGCGGCGTCGAGATCGAGGAAGTGGCGAGGACGAATCCGCAGGCGCTGGCCAAGATCCCGGTCGACCCGCTGACCGGCGTCGATCACGCCAAGGCGCTGGAGATCGTGCGGGCAGGCGGACTGCCACCGGAGGCACAGGAAGGAGCGGCCGACCTCGCCGAGCGGCTATGGGCCGTGTTCACCGACGAGGACGCCACGCTCGTCGAGGTGAACCCGCTCGTCTACACCGGTGACGGGCGGGTGGTCGCACTCGACGCGAAGGTCACGCTGGACGACAATGCGGCATTCCGCCAGGACTGGGCGAGGTTTGCGGACCCGACCGCGGTCGATCCGATCGAGGCACGGGCAAAGGCGAAGCACCTGAATTACGTGAAGCTGGAGGGCTCCGTCGGCATTATCGGGAACGGGGCAGGATTGGTCATGTCCACGCTTGACGTGGTCGCCTACGCCGGAGAGGAATTCGGCGGCGTCCGGCCGGCCAACTTCCTGGACATCGGCGGCGGCGCGTCGGCTGAAGTGATGGCCAACGGACTGGACATCGTGCTGTCCGATCCTGACGTGCGCAGCGTGCTCGTGAACGTCTTCGGCGGCATCACCTCGTGCGACGCCGTCGCCAACGGCATCGTGTCGGCGATTGCCTTGCTGGCCGAGCGGGGCGAACCGGTGCGGCATCCGATCGTGGTGCGCCTCGATGGCAACAAGGCGGTTGAAGGCCGCCGGATCCTCGCGGACGCCGGGCTGCCGCTCGTCGAGCAGGTCGCCACCATGGACGATGCGGCGCGGCGCGCCGCCGAGCTGGCCGGTGCGGCCTCGAACGGAGCATGACATGGCGATCTTCCTGAACTCCGATAGCCGGATCATCGTGCAGGGCGTCACCGGCTCGGAAGGCCGCAAGCACGGCGCGCGGATGATCGCGGCCGGCACGACGGTCGTCGGCGGCACCAACCCGCGCAAGGCTGGCCAGACCGTCGAGCTGTCCGGGCAGGAGGTGCCTGTCTTCGCGACCGTAGGCGAGGCCATGGCTGCTACCGGCGCCGACACCTCGGTGGTCTTCGTCCCGCCGGCCGGCACCAAGGATGCGGTCATGGAAGCCATCGACGCGCAGATCCCGCTGGTCATCGTCATCACCGAGGGCGTGCCCGTGCACGACACGGCCAACATCTGGGCGTACGCAAGCGCCATGGGGAACCGGACTCGCATCGTGGGGCCGAACTGCCCCGGTGTCGCCTCACCCGGCAAGTCCAACGCTGGCATCATCCCGGCCGACATCACTTCGGAGGGCCGGATCGGGCTTGTGTCCAAGTCCGGCACGCTGACTTACCAGATGATGTACGAGCTGCGCGACATTGGCTTCTCGACCGCCGTCGGCATCGGCGGTGACCCGATCATCGGCACGACGCACATCGACTGCCTGCGGGCGTTCCAGGACGACCCGGAGACCGACGCGATCGTGATGATCGGCGAGATTGGCGGCGATGCCGAGGAGCGTGCCGCGGCGTTCATCGAGAAGAACGTCACCAAGCCGGTCGTGGCGTACGTGGCGGGCTTTACCGCCCCGGAAGGCAAGACCATGGGGCACGCAGGCGCGATCATCTCCGGCTCGGCAGGCACCGCGCAGGCGAAGAAGGAAGCACTGGAAAAGGTCGGCGTGCGCGTCGGCCGGACGCCGAGCGAGACCGCCCGCCTGGTCCGCGAGATCGTGCAGGCGGGCTGAAGCTTTCTCGGCTGAGGCCGCCGCGGGTTGGCTGACGCCTTCCCCGGCGGATCCTTCGGCGCGCCTCCGCGCCGTTGGCCTGCAAGATTGCCAGGCTTGAGCCTTGTGACTGCTTCCGTCGGTTCCCGTCGTGCGAGCGCTGGTGCGACCGGCTCGGACCCAGATGGAGTCGGCACAGAGCCCGGCGCGACGCAGCGGTCGCTGCTCGTTATCGGCGCCATGGCCGCCAGCGTGGTCACCGCTGGCGGGCTCGCCGTCATTACCCTGCTGGTGCTCGCAGGCTGGATCGCGGCGCCCCACGGCGGCGTGGGCCTGCCCGCGGTCCTGCGCACCGCGGCCGCGCTCTGGCTCGTTGGGCATCACGTCGGCTTCACCTTCCACGGCGCCGGGCGAATCGGGCTGCTGCCGCTCGGCCTGGTCTTGCTGCCGGGCGCGCTGCTGTGGCGGGCCGGCCGGTGGGTTGTCCGCGTGGGCGGCGTGTCGAGGCTTCGCCATGTCGGCTACGCCGCGATCGCGCTCGCGGTTCCGTACGCGGCGCTGACCGGAGCGCTTGCGCTGGCGAGCAGGTCGGCGATGGAGTCGTCGTCGGTCATGCAGGCCATTGCGTGCGGGCTCTTGCTGGCGCTGGCCGCGGGCGGGCTCGGCGGTGCCAGGGCGCTGGCACCGTGGCCGCGCCTGATCCGGCTGCTACCGCCGCGGCAGCGATCACTCGTCGTCGCGGTGGCGGGCGTGCTGGGCGTGCTGGTCGCGGCCGGCGCTGTGCTCGCCGGCGCGTCCCTGGCCGTGCATCTGCACGAGGCCGCGGCGCTGCAGCGCTCGCTCGCGCCCGGCGCCATCGGCCTGCTGCTCCTCATGCTGCTTCAGCTCAGCTATCTGCCCAACGCTGTCGTCTGGGCCATCGCGTTCGCACTCGGACCGGGTTTCGCCTTCGGCTCGGCAACCGTAGTGTCACCGACCGGGTCGGCGCTGGCTCAGCTGCCGGCCTTCCCCATGCTGGCAGCGCTCCCGCCCGGTCTGCATGCCGCGATGCCAGGCTGGCTTGAGCCGACGGTCCTGGCGCTTCCGTACCTGGCCGGCGGCCTCGGCGGGCTGCTGCTGGTGAGGGCGGCCCCGGCCCTCTCGCTGGACGCTGCCCCACTCTGGGGCCTCGCGTGCGGCGCGGTCTCTGGCTGCCTGCTCGGGCTGCTGGCCGCGGCGTCCGGCGGACCGCTCGGCGATGGCAGGCTGGCCGCTGTCGGTCCGTCGCCCTGGCAGGTAGGCACGGTCTCGGCGCTCGAGATCGGGGTGGCCGCGGCCGTTGCCGCCGGCGCGGCGAACTATGTCACCCTGCGCCGGGCTGGTGCGCTGTCCCGCCGAACCCAGCCAGCCCCGGCCGATGCTGATGTGAGCCGTGCCGATGTGAGCCGTACCGATGTGACCCGCACCGATGTGACACAGGCCGGCCACGTGATCTACCTGGACCCGTGGGCCGGTGAGACGCCGCGCAGCGCGCGGTCCGCGCGCGGACCGTCAAGCTTGCCTTAGGTCACTCTGCAGCCGGGAGATGAGGGCCGCGAGCAGCGCTGCGCGCTCTGGCATGGAGTCGATGCGCACATGCTCGCCCTCCGCATGAGCCCCAGCGCCGACGGCGCCCAGTCCGTCGAGGGTCGGGCAGCCGACAGCGGCGGTGAAGTTGCCGTCCGAGCCGCCACCTACGACCACGCCCTCGAGCGGAGGCAGGCCGAGGCCAGCGGCGACTTCGCGCGCCAGCTCGAACAGCGCGGTGCTGGCGGTGATCGGCAGGGGCGGCCGGTTCGGGCCGCCGGAGACCGATAGCGTCGTGCCCGGCACCGTCGCAGCCAGTGCCCGCAGCTCCTGGTCGACGCGGTCCGCCTCGGCTGGCTCGGCCACCCGGACATCAAGGTCGGCGTAGGCGTGCGCGGGTACGACATTCGCCGCGGTTCCGGCTGCGGCGAGGGTAGGCGTCACGGTCGTCCCGACGGCCGGCCTCGCTACGGCACCGACACGGCCAATGATCTCGGCGAGCGAGACGAGCGCGTTGGCTCCCTTCTCCGGCTCCAGTCCAGCGTGCGCGGCCAGGCCGACGACATCGAGACGGTACAACCCCGTTCCCTTCCGTCCGATCTTGATTGCACCGCGGGCGGACGGCTCGAGGATCAGTGCCGCGGCGGACGCCCGCCCGAGTTCCTCGATCAGCAGACGGCTCGAAGGTGAACCCACTTCCTCGTCCGTCGTGATCAGGATCTCCAGACCGGCCCGGTCAGCCAGCACGCTGACCGCATGCAGCAACTGGATAATCCCCGCCTTCATGTCGAAGCAGCCGGGCCCGGTCATGGTGCCGGCCGCCCGGTCCACGCTGACGGGCCAGCGCCGCAGGGTGCCAGCAGGCCACACGGTGTCGACGTGGCCGATCAGGGCGACCGGCCGCCGTCCCTGGTCAGCCGGCCAGCGCCAGCGCAGGTGAGTCCGGCCGCCGGCGCCCACCACCTCGCCCGGGTCCCCGATGATGGCAGCCGCGATCTGGCGGACGACCTCCGCCCCGGCGGTGCAGGCGGCGATGTCACTGGACGGGGTCTCGGCGCCGACGAGCGCGGCGAGCTGGTCGACCAGGACGGGGGTGCGGCTACGAAGCTCTGCCAGCAGGGATGCGTCGTCGGGCCTTGCGTGGTCTGATACCGGGAAGTCGGGCATGTCCGCCATCTTGCCGCGCCGTCGCGGTCCGCAGCAGCCGGGTCAGCCTCGGCTTGTACCCTGAAGATCGCAGCCATCCAGGAGCAGAGGAGCTCGCCGTCCGCCCGTCGCGATTGCTCGTGCTGGTGTCCGGCACGGGCAGCATTCTCCAGGCGTTGCTCGGCGCATGCGCCGATCCCGGCTACGGCGCGCAGATCGTCGCCGTGGGCGCGGACCGAGACGGCACCGGCGGCGTGGACCGCGCCCGGGCCGCCGGTTTCCCGACCTTCGTCAGGCGGCTGGCGGACTCGCCTGACCGGGCCGCCTGGGACAAGGCGCTGACCGCGGACTGCGCGGCCTTTGAGCCGGACCTGATCGTCGCGGCCGGCTTCCTGAAGCTGGTGGGCGCCGACTTCCTGGCCGAGTTCGGTGGCCGGATGATCAACACCCATCCTGCGCTGCTACCGTCCTTCCCCGGCATGCACAGCGTCCGGGACGCGCTCGCGCATGGCGTGAAGGTGACCGGGTGCAGCGTCATCCTCGCCGACGCCGGGGTGGACAGCGGCCCGATCCTGGCCCAGGCCGCCGTGCCAGTCCTGGACGATGACGACGAAGACTCGCTGCACGAGCGGATCAAGGTGGCCGAGCGGGGGCTCGTCGTGCAGACCATCGGCCGCATGGTGCGGGAGGGCTGGTCAGTGCACGGCCGGACAGTGCGGATCGGATGACAGCTCGCATCATGACAGCACAGCGATCGGATGGCAGGTGAGCAGGTGACCAAGGTAACGATCCGGCGGGCGCTGATCAGCGTCTACGACAAGAGCGGGCTGGCGGAGCTGGCGGCTGCCTTGCATTCGGCCGGTGTCCAGATCGTGTCGACCGGCAGTACGGCTGCCACGATCGCCGCGGCGGGAGTTCCGGTCACCCCGGTCGAGGCGCTGACCGGTTTCCCCGAGTGCCTGGACGGCCGGGTCAAGACCCTGCATCCCGCCGTGCACGCGGGCCTGCTGGCTGACCTGGCCAAGGAGAGCCATCGGCAGCAGCTCGCCGAGTTGGGCATCGAGCCCTTCGATCTGCTGGTGTCTAACCTCTACCCGTTCGAGCAGACGGTCGCCAGCGGCGCCAGCCCGGCCGAGTGCGTTGAGCAGATCGACATCGGCGGTCCGGCTATGGTGCGGGCGGCCGCTAAGAATCACGCGACGGTGGCGGTGGTCACCAGCCCGGCGAGTTACCCGGATCTTGTTGCGGCGCTGGCGGATGGCGGTTTCACGCTTGAGCAGCGGCGGCGCCTGGCGGCGCAGGCCTATGCGCATACCGCCGCCTACGACGCGGCGGTGTCGAGCTGGTTCGCCGCGGTGTACGCACCCGACGACGTCGCGGTGGAGACCGGCTGGCCGGACATGACAGCGGCCGTGTGGACGCGCCGGGATGTGCTGCGGTACGGCGAGAACCCGCATCAGCGGGCTGCGCTGTACCTGGGCGCTGGGGCGGCTGGCGCTGGCGTGGCTGGCGCTGCCGTGACGGGCGGGGGGATCGCCGGGGCTCAGGTACTGCACGGTAAGGCGATGTCCTACAACAACTACGTGGACGCCGATGCTGCTCGCCGGGCGGCGTTCGGCTTCAGCGCGCCGTGCGTGGCGATCATGAAGCACGCCAACCCGTGCGGCATCGCCGTCGGCGCCGACCTCGCGGAGGCGCACCGAAAGGCGCATGCCTGTGACCCGGTTTCGGCCTTCGGCGGGGTCATCGCGGCGAACGGCACCGTGACCAAGGAGATGGCCGCGCAGGTCGCGGAGATCTTCACCGAGGTGATCATCGCTCCCGACTTCGAGCCGGGCGCGCTCGAAATTCTGACGGCCAAGAAGAACCAGCGACTGCTCCGCTGCCCGGCACCAGCGGGCCTGGCTGCGCTGGAATGGCGCCAGGTGAGCGGCGGCACGCTGATGCAGAGCCCCGACACCGGCGCCGAGCCGGGTGACTTCGCCGCGAACTGGCGGCTGGTGGCCGGCCCTGCCGCTGACGCCAGCCTGCTCGCCGACCTGGAGTTCGCCTGGCGCGCCTGCCGGGCGGTCAAGTCGAACGCGATCCTGCTCGCGGTCGGCCAGGCCAGTGTCGGGATCGGCATGGGCCAGGTCAACAGGGTGGACTCGTGCCGCCTGGCCGTCACTAGGGCAGGCGACCGGGCGGTCGGCTCGGCGGCCGCGAGCGACGCCTTCTTTCCGTTCGCGGACGGCCTGGAGATCCTGACCAAGGCAGGGGTCCGCGCGATCGCCGAACCTGGTGGGTCAGTCAGGGACGACGAGGTGATCGCCGCGGCACACGCAGCCGACGTGGCGCTGTACTTCACGGGTGTCCGGCACTTCTACCACTGAGCCGATCCATTGCCTGCCGGGGCTAGCCGGGCCTCGGCTGGCCGGCACGGCTGGGCATCGGGCAGAATGAGCGCGCGATGAGTGCGACAATCCTGGACGGCAAAGCCACAGCCGCTGCTATCCGTGAAGAGCTCACCGGGCGGGTGTCCAAGCTGCACGAGGCCGGCATCATGCCTGGCCTCGGCACGGTACTCGTGGGCGACGATCCCGGCAGCCTGTCCTATGTCGCCGGGAAGCACCGGGACTGCGCGCAGGTCGGCATCGTCAGCATCCGGCGCGACCTGCCGGCCACCGCCTCGCAGCAGCAAGTCGAGGACGTAGTCGCCGAGCTGAACGCGGACCCGGGCTGCACCGGCTACATCGTGCAGCTGCCACTGCCGGCCGGCCTCGACGCCCAGCGCATCCTGGGCCTGATCGACCCTGACAAGGACGCCGACGGGCTTCAGCCGGTGAACCTAGGCAAGCTGGTGCTCGGCGAGTCAGGTCCGCTGCCCTGCACGCCCAAGGGCATCGTCGAGCTGCTGCGCCGCTACGACGTGCCGATCGCGGGCGCTGACGTCACGGTCATCGGCCGCGGCATCACCGTAGGCCGCGCGCTCGGCCTGCTGCTCACCAGGCGCAGCGAGAACGCCACCGTGACCCAGTGCCACACCGGCACCAGGGACCTTGCTGCGCACACCAGGCACGCTGACATCGTCGTGGTGGCGGCTGGCCGTCCCGGCCTGCTCACGGCTGACATGGTCAAGCCAGGTGCCGCTGTGCTGGATGTCGGCATCACCAGGACCGAGGCTGGGCTGGTGGGCGACGTTGACCCCGGAGTGGCCGAAGTGGCCGGCTTCCTGGCCCCGGTGCCCGGCGGCGTCGGCCCGATGACCAGGGCCATGCTGCTCGTCAACGTGGTGGAGGCCGCGGAGCGGCAGGCGTCGGGTGCTGGTCCTGGTTCATAGCGATACTCACCAGTAACATATGCTCGTTTGAGGTATATCAAGGGAAGGTCGGCAGCCGGTCATGAACATCGTCGTCTTGGTCAAGCAGGTGCCGGATACGTATTCGGAGCGGAAGCTGCGGGCAGATGACAGCACGCTGGATCGGGACGCGGCTGACGCCGTCATCAACGAACTCGATGAGTATGCGATCGAGGAAGGGCTGCGGCTGACGGAGACCCACGGCGGCGAGGTCACGATCGTCTCGATGGGCCCGGAGAAGGCGGCTGACGCCATCCGCAAGGCCCTGTCCATGGGCGCCGACAAGGCGGTGCAGGTCACTGATGAGGCGCTGCGCGGCTCCGACGGCCTGGTGACCTCGGCGGTGCTGGCGAGCGTGCTCGGCCGGACGGGGTTCGACCTGGTGATACTTGGCTCGGAGTCGACGGACGCGCGGATGGGCACGCTGGCTGCGATGCTGGCCGAGCGGCTTGGGGTGCCGCAGATGTCGTTCGCCAGCCAGGTGGAGACTGACGGGTCGAAGATCAGCATCCGGCGCCAGGCTGACTACGGCTACGACACCGTCGAGGCGACCCTGCCCGCGGTCGTGAGCGTGGTGGAGAAGATCAACGAGCCGCGTTACCCGTCCTTCAAGGGCATCATGGCCGCGAAAAAGAAGCCGGTCGAGATTCTGAGCCTGGCTGATCTGGGCATGCAGCCTGACCAGGCAGGCCTGGCCGCGAGCGCTACGCAGGTCGTCAGCTTCGCCAGCCGGCCGCCGCGGGCCGCGGGCACGGTTGTGACCGACGATGGCGACGGCGGGGTCAAGGCCGCCGAGTTCCTCGCGACTCGCAAGTTCATCTGAGCGCGCTGTTCATCCCCTGTTGCGGAAGGCTTGTCTGGAATGGCTGAGATCCTGGTACTTGCCGAGCACGATGGCGAGACTGTCAAGAAGGTCACCACCGAGCTGCTGACGCTCGCGCGCGCGCACGGCGAGCCCGCGGTGGTGTGGACCGGGGACGGCGCCGAGGGTGGTCGCGCCCGGCTGGCGGAGTTCGGCGCGGCGAAGGTTTACGTCGCCGACAGCGCCGACTACGCCGACTACGTGGTGGCTCCCAAGGCCGAGCTACTGGCTCACCTGGTGGCCGAGAAGGCGCCGGCGGCCGTGCTGGTGGCGGCGACCTCCGAAGGCCGTGAGGTCGCGGGCCGGCTGGCCGTGAAGACCGGCTCGGGCGTCCTGACCGACGTCACCGGCGTCGGCGACGGCCTGGTCGGCGAGCAGTCGATCTTCGGCGGGGCGATTACGGTCCAGTCCAAGGTCACCGCGGGCACTCCGATCATCGCGGTGCGGCCGAACGCCGTCACGCCGGAGCCTGCCGCTGGCGCCGCCGAGATCGAGGCGGTCAGCTTCGCGGTGAGCGATGACGCGAAGGCAGCGCGGGTCACCGGCAAGGTCGTTGCTGAGCGCGGGGAGCGGCCGGAGCTGACCGAGGCGTCGATCGTCGTGTCGGGTGGCCGCGGGCTGGGCGCGGGTGAGCATTTCGCGCTGATCGAGCAGCTGGCCGACTCGCTGGGCGCGGCGGTGGGCGCGTCCCGTGCCGCCACCGACGCCGGCTGGTACCCGCACCAGTTCCAGGTCGGGCAGACGGGCAAGACCGTGTCCCCGCAGCTGTATATGGCAATAGGGATCTCCGGGGCGATCCAGCACCGGGCCGGCATGCAGACCTCCAAGACGATCATGGTCATTAACAAGGACCCGGAGGCGCCGATCTTCGAGCTGGCCGACTTCGGCGTCGTGGGCGACCTGTTCAAGGTCGTGCCGCAGCTCGTGGAGGAGATCGGCAAACGGTCCGAGGGCTAGCACCGGGTCTGGTAGGCCCGGACGCCGGATTCAGGCTCCCTGATCGTGGCCTGGAGCCGGCGGGCCGCGATCAGGCATGCTCGGAGGTTCGCCGTTAGGCTGGAGCATCATGTCAAACGCCAGAGGAGCTGCCGGCTCTGATCCGGCACAGAGGCCGGAGGCCAGGGTGGCCCCGGCTTCTCCGGTATACCTCGACCACGCGGCCACGACCCCGATGCTGCCGGCCGCTCTGGCCGCGATGACCGAGGAGCTAGCCCAGCTCGGGAACCCTTCCTCCCTGCACAACGCAGGCCGCCGCGCGCGCCGGGTAGTCGAGGAATCCCGGGAGCTGATCGCCGAGGCCTATGGCGCCCGGCCGAGCGAGGTGGTCTTCACCAGCGGCGGCACCGAGGCGGACAACCTCGCGGTCAAGGGCCTGTACTGGGCGCGGCGGGCCGGCGATCCAGCCCGGCGGCGGGTCCTGGCGACGGCGTCCGAGCACCACGCGGTGCTCGACAGCGTCCGGTGGCTAGCTGAGCACGAGGGCGCCGAGGCCGAGTGGCTGACGGTACAGCCGTCGGGCGTCGTCAGCCTGAGCACCCTGGCGGACGCGATCGGCAAGGATCCGGCCAGCGTCGCGATGATCAGCATCATGTGGGCCAACAACGAGGTCGGCAGCGTACAGCCGATTGCCGAGCTGGCCGGGCTTGCGGCCGAGCATCAGATCCCCTTCCACAGCGATGCCGTGCAGGCCGCGGGCCAGCTGCCGGTAAGCCTGGCCGCGACCGGCGCGACCGCGCTCACGATCACGGCGCACAAGATTGGCGGGCCGGTGGGGATCGGCGCGCTGCTGCTGGCCAGGGGCGCGCAGCCGGTTCCGGTCTTGCATGGCGGCGGCCAGGAGCGCGATGTCAGGTCCGGCACCCTGGATGTGCCAGCCATCCGGGCATTCGCCGCGGCGGTGCAGGTAGCGACGGAGCGCCGGTCCGACGAGGCCAAGCGGCTGGCGGCGCTTCGCGATGACCTCATCGCCCAGGTACTGGCGGCGGTGCCAGACGCGGTGCTCAACGGCGCCCCGCCTGGCCCTGGCCGGCTGCCAGGCAACGCCCATTTTTCCTTCCCCGGCTGCGAGGGCGATGCACTGCTGATGCTGCTCGACGCCCGCGGTATCGCCTGCTCCACCGGCTCGGCGTGCACGGCGGGCGTGGCCCAGCCGAGCCACGTGCTGCTGGCGATGGGCGCTGACGACGCCAGGGCCCGCGGCTCGCTGCGGTTCTCGCTCGGGCACTCGTCCGAGCAGGCCGACGTAGACGCGCTTGGCGCCGTGATCGGCGAGGTCGTCGAGCGGGCCCGCCGAGCATCCCGCTAGCCCGTTCGAGGCAGGCTGGGGCTGCTGAGGTCCCCTGCCGGGCCCGTATTCTGAAACGAGATGACTACTTTGCGCGTACTCGCTGCCATGTCGGGTGGCGTCGACTCGGCCGTTGCCGCCGCGCGGGCGGCAGCAGCCGGGCATGACGTCACCGGCGTGCATCTCGCCCTGTCCAGCAACCCCAGCTCGTACCGGACCGGTGCGCGCGGCTGCTGCACACTGGAGGACGCCCGCGACGCCCGCCGGGCTGCCGACGTCATCGGCATCCCGTTCTACGTCTGGGACATGGCCGAGCGATTCCATGCTGACGTCGTCGAAGACTTCGTCAGCGAGTACGCGCGGGGCAATACGCCGAACCCATGCCTGCGGTGCAACGAGAAGATCAAGTTCGCAGCAGTGCTCGACCGGGCCGTGGCGCTGGGCTTCGACGCCGTCTGCACCGGCCATCACGCCCGGCTGGAGCCAGTGCCAGGGGCGGCGGGCCTGACTCGGCTCGTGCGCAGCGTGGACCCCGCCAAGGATCAGTCGTACGTTCTCGCCGTGCTGACCAATGCGCAGCTCAGCGGCGCCATGTTCCCGCTGGGCGATACCACGAAGGACCAGGTGCGCAAGGAAGCCGCCGATCGGGGCCTGAGCGTCGCAGATAAGCCTGACAGCCACGACGTGTGCTTCATCGCCGACGGCGACACCAGGGGCTTCCTGCAGCGCAGGCTGGGCAGTGTGCCTGGCCAGCTCGTCGAGCCGGACGGCACGGTGGTGGGGACGCATGACGGCAGCTACGGATTCACCATCGGCCAGCGCAAGGGCCTCGGCATCGACAGGCCGGCCGCTGACGGCCGGCCGCGGTTCGTCCTCAGCATCGAGCCGGTGTCGCGGACGGTCACCGTCGGCCCGGCGGAGGCGCTCGACGTGCTGGAGATCGACGCCCACAGGCCGGTCTGGTCCGGCTGCGCGCCGCCGGCGGGGCCGCTCGACTGCCTGGTCCAGTTGCGCGCGCACGGCGAGGTCCACCCGGCAGTCTGCGAGCAGGACGGCGACGTCGTCCGGATCAGCTTGCGCGAGCCCGCTCGCGGCATCGCTCCCGGCCAGGCCGCGGTCTTCTACGACGGTGACGCCGTCCTTGGCAGCGCGACGATCGCTACGACTCGGCCAGTCGGCTCCGGGCACTGACCGGTCGGCTCGGCGCAACGGCTAGTCGGCTAGTGGCACTGACCAGTCGGCTCGGCGCGCTGAACAGTGGCGGCCAGGTGAACGGAATGACGCTCGTCAGCTTCTCGTAGCGGGCGCCCGAGGGGTAGCCGTCGTCAGCGTGGTAACCGCGCGGTTCAAATCCCTGGCGCTCGTAGTACCGATGCAGGGCGCGGTTAGTTGTCCAGGCACTGACCCGCACGCTATGCGCGCCATGAGCCAGGCGGCCGGTGCGGCCGGCCCAGCTCAGCAGGCATCCGCCAAGGCGCATTCCGCCGTATCCGCGGCCTACGACGAACCGGTGAATATAGATCGCGGGCCGAGAAGGACGGGAGTGCGCAGACACCCAGTGCGGGTCATCGTCAAGGTCGACTGTCAGCGTTGCTGCTGGCGTGTCCCGGTCCCAGCAGATCCAGGTCTTGCCCTCAGCAAGCGACAACCGGACCCGGCCGTCGCGGCCAGCCTTATTGGGCCATGGGTGCGCCCACTGGTCTGTGCCTTTGGTGCCGAGCCAGGCAGCGGCCTCGTCGATGAGGCCGATAATCGTCGCGAAGTGCAGTGCTGTCGGCTCTGCGCGTCTGACGACTAACGGCCAATTAGGCATAGGTACCAATATTACGGCGCACCCGAATGCCAATCCACGCCCCGTCCGGCTGCCGGCGCCGCGCCGCGCCGTTGTGACGGCGGTTCATGGCGGCATCGGCAGCCGGGGTTAGCTGGTCACATCCCCGTTGATGCGGCTAGCTGGGGTCGTAGTGCTCATACCGGTACTGGGCGGACGGCCGCCCGTGTCGTCTGACCATGCCACCTCCTCTGCCCCGGCACCGGGCCTGAAGCGGCCCGTTGCACTGGTCTTACCATCCGTGACACGGTGGAAACGCAACGTTACTAGTCCATTACCAACTACGAGAACGCCGTCTGGCCAAATCTCAACACCCATCAAAATTGCGGACGCGCATCGATTGGCGAATGAAGTCACACGTGTATCACTACGCGAGTACGGTGCAGTCGCCGTCCGGCGCTGCGCCTGGTCCCCACCTGAACCAGCGCCGGCGGCGTATATCAACAATTAGCTCTCCGTGCGGGGCCGGAGCAACTGTCAGCGCAGCGCGCGGCTGCTCATCAGCATGGGTCGTAGTGCTCGTAGCGGTACTGCAGCGACGGCCGACCGTAACGCTTTGCCATAACACCTCCCTAGTTGCCTCGTCTGCTGTCACCGGGCCGTCCCCGGTTGCTCATCGGGCTCCGGTTGCTCGTCGGCGACCGGCGGCTCATCGGGGACCTTGCCGGACGTCATGACGAACTGGTTGCGATCGGCCGGATAGGTCGTGATAGTCACGCGAATCGGCTCCCCCGTTTGGTCGTAGCCGGTCCTCGCGAACTCGAGCACGGCTATGCGCCCGTCATCCGGGAGGTTGAAGAAGCCGGTCTCGTTCGCGTCCGGCACTCTGACGACAATTCGCTCGCGCCATCCGACCTGCTCAATTCCGATCGCTGCCTTGATGTAGCCGACTGCGCCCTCAACGATGTCGACGGCCTGAATCAGCCGGATGGCCCCCAGCTCGACGAGGCGCATCGGATAGAAGGTCGTCTGCAGCGAGTACGGCAGGCCATCGATGAGGCGTTGCTGATGTCGGCTCACCACGCTGGCGTCCGCAGGTAGCTGGAGTTCGCTGGCAGCTATGCCGGTGGGCCGCTGTATCTCGATCCGCGGGACTGAGACCTCAGGTCTGCGCAGGCGGCTCGCGACCTCGGAGGCGTATGCGGCCGTGGTGTCATCGCCGACAAACGGTGTCCGGTCGGACGAGAGCCGGGTGACGAACGGATCGATCTTCTGGGTGACGAACGTGCCCTGGCCGGAGCGGGTGTAGACCATGCCGCGGGTGACGAGCCACTTGACGGCGTCGCGGACTGTATTGCGGGACGCGTTGTACTCGGCCTGCAGTTCCAGCTCGGTCGGCAGCGGCTTACCGTCGCGGCCGAGCTCGCCAGCTTCGATCTTCTGGCGCAGGTCCTCGGCGATCTGCTTCCACATCGGATCATGCATCCCGCACCCCGCCCTCCTAAGAGCACAACATCCCAACAAGACCAACAGTCCGAGCAGATGGTTTGGCTGGAACAATACCAGCGGTGCAAATCATTGGTCTCTAGCTCTTGCTGTCGATCTTCGAGCCTGCCACGATAAAGATACCAAAGGTTGGGATGGCTCGGATAGTGGGTCTGATCCTAGCGGTCCCAGCGACGATGACGTAGCAGTTCCGAAAGGAGACTCGCCGAGCCGCCGACCGGGTCTGAAAGGGGGACGAGCATGGCAGCCATCGAGGTCATAGTTTTCACAGTCGCCGCCGGATTCATGTTCGCCGTTGCGATCACGATCATCGTGATCATCGGAATCCGCCAGGAAGAGCGGTACCTGACCCTCACCGACAGGACTGCACCCGGCGCCATCGCTCAATTGGCCCGGATCGTGGTCGGCCGCTACGTCCGCCGAGAGCAGGACTCGACAGTCGAACGCCGTCCGCCCGACGACAGCAGCGGGGCACGCGAGGCCACGACGAGCTCGCGCAGGTAGCCAGGCGCCGTCGCGGCCGCACCGGAACGCTACCGGGGCCCGGTGCGGCAGCGACAAGTGCCGGCAAGCAAGACCGATAAGCGGACAGCAGAGATCTCGCGCGGCACGTCCGGACCGTCGGCCGGCAACATTAGGCTCGGCACCGTGAGTGAGCAGAACCAGCAGTTCCCGTGGCCGGCCGCGAGCGCGACCGGGATCGGGTCGATGCCGGGCACTGACCCTTTCGAAGCTTGCCGGCTGGTGTTCGGGGAGTTGCCCGAGCTCCCGCACCTCCCTGAGCTACCCGGGCGCGGGCCAGGTGCCGACATCATCGGCCGGACCTCCGCATTGCTGGTGGACATGCCAGTGCAGACCACGACGCGCGGCTGGCAGCTCACCGAGCGGCCGAGCCGCGACATGACCAGGGCGGCCGGTTTCTGGTCGCAGGATCTCGACGCGCTCGAAGAGGTGGCCGACGGCTACACCGGACCGCTCAAAATCCAGCTCTGCGGACCATGGACCCTGGCCGCGGCGCTCGAGCTGAGCCACTCGGCCAACCCCGCGCTCGCCGATCCGGGCGCGGTAGCCGACCTGGCCGAATCCCTGGCCGAAGGCCTGGCCCTCCACGCGGCCGACGTCCGCAGGCGGGTGCCCGGCGCTACCTTGATCGTCCAGGTCGACGAGCCATCGCTACCTGCCGCGGTGCGTGGCCGAGTGCCCACGGCAAGCGGCCTTGGTACGGTGCGCGCGATCGACACGGTGATGGCCAGCCAGCGGCTGCGCACTGTGCTATCGGCGCCGGCCGCGTACACGGTCGTGCATTGCTGTGGCCAGCCGACCCCGTTCCCTGAAATAAGAGCGGCCGGCGCCGCCGCGGTCAGCTGTGATCTTGAGTTCCTCCGGCCCAGGGACACCGATCAAGTCGCCGAGCTCGTCGAGGACGGGTTCGCGATATTCGCCGGGGCGCTGCCGGTCACGAGCGTCGAAGGGCTCGTGGCCGGACGGCCGCTCCCGCCACGGCAAACCGCAGAGCAGGTCGTGACGCTGTGGCAGCGGACTGGGCTCACGCCGGACCGGCTCGCCAGGCAGGTGGTCATCACTCCCGCCTGCGGCCTGGCCGGCGTCTCGCCCGCGGCTGCCCGGGCTGCGCTCCAGCACTGCCGCGAGGCCGCGCGGATCGCGCCGGAGCTGATCAACCCGAGCTGATCAACCCGAGCTGACCGGCAGCTCCCGGCGCTCAGACGTTAGGTGACAGGAGGCGAGGATGACGCAGCAAGATCCCCGGCAGCGCCACGCAGAGCTGGCCGCCGAGCTGCTCGAGCATCAGTACCGGTACCACGTGCTCGACTCGCCGCTCGTCTCCGACATCGATTACGACACGATGATGCGCGAACTGCAGAGCATCGAGGAGCTGATCCCCGAGCTGCGCACGCCGGACTCGCCGAGCCAGCGCGTGGGCGGGACGTTCTCGACTGACTTCACGCCGGTCCAGCACCTGGAGCGGCTGCTGAGCCTGGACAACGTGTTCTCCGCCGAGGACCTGGACAGCTGGGTGGCCAGGGGCGAGCGGCTTGGCGGCGGCGGCCCGTACCTGTGCGAGCTGAAGATCGACGGGCTGGCTGTCGCGCTGGTGTACCGCAAGGGCCGCCTCCAGCGGGCGGCAACCAGGGGCGACGGCGTGACCGGCGAGGACGTGACGCCGAACGTCAAGACCATCGCCGCCGTGCCGAACAAGCTCTCCGGCGGTGGGTGGCCGGACCTCCTGGAGGTACGCGGCGAGGTGTTCCTGCCGGTCACGGCGTTCGAGGAGCTGAACCAGCGGCTGACCGAGGCGGGCAAGCCGCCGTTTGCCAATCCGCGCAACTCGGCCGCCGGGTCCCTGCGGCAGAAGGACCCGCGGATCACCGCGTCACGGACGCTCAACCTGATCATGCACGGCATCGGCCGGGTGGAGGGGCTTGCCGACCCGCCGCAGACGCAGTCGGGCTGGTACGAGCGGCTGCGACAGTGGGGCCTGCCGGTCAGCGACCTGTACCAGGTGGTGCCCGACATTGACGGGGTCCGGAAGTACATAGCGCACTACGCGGAGCACCGGCACGACCCGCCGTACGAGATCGACGGCGTCGTGGTCAAGATCGACGCGCTGGACGTGCAGCGCACGCTGGGTGCGACAAGCCGGGCCCCGCGATGGGCGATCGCCTACAAGTACCCGCCCGAGGAGGTGAACACCCGGCTGCTCGACATCCGGGTGAATGTCGGCCGCACTGGCCGGGTGACGCCGTTCGCGGTCATGGAGCCGGTGCAGGTCAGCGGGTCCACGGTGGAGAACGCCACGTTGCACAACGCCGACGAAATCGAGCGCAAGGGCGTGCTGATCGGCGACATGGTGGTGCTGCGCAAGGCGGGTGACGTAATCCCTGAGGTAGTCGGGCCGGTCATCGACCTGCGCAGCGGCGCCGAGCGGGCGTTCGAGTTCCCTACGCACTGCCCGGCGTGCGGGACCGCGCTGGCGCGGGAGGACGGCGGCGTCGACTGGCGCTGCCCGAACGCGAGGTCGTGCCCCGCACAGCTCCGTGAACGGCTCTTCCACCTGGCCGGCCGCGGCGCCCTGGACATCGAGGTGCTCGGCTACGAGGCTGCAGTCGCCCTGCTCGACTCGGGCCTGGTGACCGACGAGGGCGACTTGTTCGGGCTCACTGCTGAGGCGCTGGGCGGCGTGCCCTTCTTCGTGACCAAGGGCGGGCCACTGACGGCGAACGCCACGAGGCTGCTGGCAAACCTGGACGACGCCCGCCACCGACCCCTGTGGCGGTTCCTGGTGGCGCTGTCCATCCGCCATGTCGGGCCGACGGCGGCGCGGGCGCTTGCCGCCGCGTTCGGCTCAGTGGACGCCATCGCTGCGGCCACGGACGCCGATCTCGTCACTGTCGACGACGTGGGCCCCACCATCGCCCGGTCGCTGCGGGAGTGGTTCGAGGTGGACTGGCACGCAGCCATCGTCGCGAAGTGGCGGGCGGCGGGCGTCGAGCTGGCCACGCCCGGTTTCGTGCCAGTACCGCGGGAGACGGCGGCCGACGCCGTTGGTCGCAGCACGGTTGGTCGAAGCACTGTTGGTCGCAGCACTGTCGGTCGAAGCACGGGCGGGCCGCTGGCCGGGCTCACGGTCGTGCTGACCGGCACGCTGACGGGCTATACGAGGGACGAGGCGGCGGAGGCCATCCAGGACCAGGGCGGCAAGGTGTCGGGCTCGGTGTCGAAAAAGACCAGCTTCGTCGTGGCCGGGGAGAATGCCGGATCGAAACTCGACAAAGCTGAGGCATTCGGCGTGCCGGTGCTGGACGAGGCGGGACTGGCTGTGTTGCTCTCAGAGGGAGCGGACGCGGCGAGGGCCAGAGCGACGGCCTGACACCGTTGTCCGCCGATCGCTGCTGATCACTGGTTGTTACGGATAGTGTGCAATTGGCTTCAGGAAGTACGTTTTCTGCCGTAGGATTCACGCAAAGCGCCGAGTGCTGCACAATGCGCGACGGCCGGCCGATGAGGAGCCATGAAGGACCCGACCGATACTAGGGACATCGGCCCGCGCATCGGCTCCCCGCTGTGGATCCATATGGCGGCGGTGACGGCGGTAGGCGCCGTGGTGTTTGCGGTCTCCGTCTACCGCATGGTGCACCTGTCGAACCTGATCATGCATCCGCTGTTCTGGGTCCTCGCGGGCATGGTCGTGCTCGGCGAGATCTGGCCGATCGTGACGCCTGGCCGGTCCAGCCTGGAGGCGCCGGTCGCCTCGGTCACGTTCAGCTTTGCTGCCCTGATCGCCTGGGGGCTCCCGATTGCCGTGCTGCTTCGCGCTCCGGCCACCCTGCTGATCATGCTGGCCAAGCGCAAGGCGCCGCATCGCGCGGCGTTCAACGCGGCGACCGCCACGCTGAGCCTCTGGGCGGGCGGCACCGTGCTCTACGCCTTCCGCGGCCAGATCAACCCGGCCGTGCCCTGGGAGCCGAGCGGCAAGAACATCTGGCAGATCGTGCTGGCGGCCATGGCCTGCTTCGTCGTCAGCTTCGTCCTGGACACGGTCGCAGTTGCCCTGCATGCCCGCGAGCCGGTCCTAAGGACCCTCATCAGGGCACTGCCGTATCAGAGCCTGGTCAACCTCGTCCTGCTGGCTACCGCGCCACTCGTCGCGATCGTCCTCGCCGACCAGTCGGGATCGGCGCTGCTAGTGGCCCTGTTCGCGTTCCCGCTCGCGGCCATCTACGTCAACGCGGCGATCTCCGTACAGCGAGAGCACCAGGCTCAGCACGACGAGCTCACCGGGCTCGCTAACCGCAAGCTGCTGATGCTCCGGCTGCAGAGCACGCTGGCCCAGGCGACCACCTCCGGCACCAAGGTCGGATTCCTGCTGCTCGACCTCGACCGCGGACTGAAAGAGGTCAACGACACCCTGGGGCACGCGGTCGGCGACCGGCTCCTGCGGCTGGTCGCGCACCGGCTCACCCATAGCATCCGGCCCGGCGACCTGGTCGCCCGCCTCGGCGGCGACGAGTTCGCCGTGCTGCTGCCGGCGGTCAAGGAGGTCGCGGCCGCTCGCGAGGTGGCGGCGCGGCTGCGGGCGGCCGTGGCCGAGCCCATCCGGCTCGAAGGCATGTCCTTCGTCATCGAGGTGAGCATCGGCATCGCCATGTTCCCGGACGACGCATCCGCTGGCGAGGTACTGATGCAGCACGCCGACGTGGCGATGTACCTGGCCAAGCAGCGGCGCAGCGGGGTGGAGCGCTACGTGCCGGAACTTGACCGGAACTCGCCAGCCCGGCTCGCGCTGTTCGGCGAGCTGCGCCGCGGCCTGGACCGCGGCGAGCTCGAGCTGCACTATCAGCCGAAGGTCTACCTGGCCGACAGTCGCCCGGCTGGCGTGGAAGCGCTCGTGCGCTGGCAGCATCCCGTGCGCGGCATGCTCACGCCCGGCGACTTCATCCCCGTCGTACAGCAGTCGTACCTGATGCGCGAGGTCACCGCGTTCGTCATCGAAACCGCCGTCGCGCAGGCCGCGCTGTGGCGCCAGGGGGGCCTGGATCTGCAGGTCTCACTCAACGTCTCCGGCCGGGACCTGCTCGACACAGGTCTCGCTGATGTCGTCGAGCAGTGCCTGAACCGCCATCGCGTGCCGCCCGACGCGCTGGTGCTGGAGATCGACGAGCGCGTGCTGACCAGCGAGCCAGCCCACGCCGTGGCGACCGCCGAGGCACTCGCCGACATCGGCGTCGGACTGAGCCTCGACGACTTCGGTACCGGTTACTCCTCCCTGCTCAGGCTGAAACGACTGCCGTTCAGCGAAGTCAAGGTGGACTCCTCGTTCATCGGCCGGATGCTGGAGTCGCCGGACGACGAGGTCGTGGTGAAGTCCATCCTCGACCTCGCGGCCGCACTCGGCATTCGCTCCGTCGCTGAAGGCGTCGAGTCGGCCGACGTCGCCAGCGCGCTCGTAGCGATGGGTTGTGTAGCGGCGCAAGGCTGGCACTTCGCCCGGCCGATGAATGCGGTATCGGCGACCGCGTGGCTGACCGATCACTGCGCACCGGGCCGCAGCCCGCAGCGCCTGGCACCGGCCAGCGCCCCGCAGCCGGAGCCCGCCGGCAACGGTATCGGGGTTCGCGAGCCACGCCCGTCCGGGCCGCACGGCTCGATCGTCTTGCCGCCGTCTGGCTGGCGCGGCTAGCCCTGGTCCGCCGGCGGCCTAATCCAGTCGGCCCGGCGTGAGCAGCCCCCATAGGATGGCCTTCATGTCCATTACCAGGGACGAGGTGGCGCACCTGGCCAGGCTCTCCAGGCTGGCCCTGGCCGACGCCGAACTCGACCACTTCGCTGGCCAGCTCGACCAGATCATCGGCGCCGTCGCCCGGGTGCAGGAGGTCGCGGCCGAGGGGATTCCCCCCATGACGCACGCCGTGCCGGTCGTCAACGTCTTCCGCGACGATGTGGCGGCGCCGTGTCTCACACCCGAGCAGGCGCTCGCCGGGGCTCCCGCGGCTGAGCAGGGCAGGTTCCGGGTGCCGCGGATCCTGACGGAGGACTGACATGGCTGCCCAGCCGACGCAGCTGACCCAGCTGACTGCCGCTCAGATCGCCGCGGCTGTCGCGGCCGGCGAGGTATCGGCGGTCGAGGTGACCCGCGCGCACCTCGACCGGATCGCCGCCGTCGACCCGGACGTGCATGCCTTCCTGCACGTGGCCGGCCTTGGCGCGCTGGCGGCCGCCGAAGACGTCGATCGCAAGCGGGCGGCCGGTGAGCCGCTTGGGCCGCTGGCCGGAGTCCCGCTGGCGCTCAAAGACGTGATGGCGACCAGCGACATGCCGACCACCTGCGGATCCAGGATCCTCGAGGGCTGGCGGCCGCCCTACGACGCGACGGTCACCAGACGGCTGCGCGACGCCGGCGTCATCATCCTGGGCAAGACCAACATGGACGAGTTCGCGATGGGCTCATCCACGGAGAACTCCGCGTACGGGCCGAGCCACAACCCCTGGAATCTCGACCTCATCCCCGGCGGGTCGTCCGGCGGGTCCTCCGCCGCCGTGGCCGCATACGAGGCGCCGCTCGGGATCGGCACCGACACTGGCGGCTCGATCCGGCAGCCTGCGGCCGTTTGCGGCATCGTCGGGATGAAGCCCACCTACGGCGGGTCGTCCAGGTACGGCCTGGTGGCGTTCGCGTCATCGCTGGATACACCGGGTCCGCTCGCGCGCACGGTCCTGGACGCGGCGCTGCTGCACGAGGCTATCTCCGGGCATGATCCGTGCGACTCGACGTCGGTAGACGCGCCCGTCCCGCCGGTCGTCGCCGCGGCCAGGCAGGCCGACGTCTCCGGCCTGCGCGTGGGCGTGGTGGCCGAATTCAGCGGCGACGGCTACCAGAGCGGAGTGCAAGCCAGGTTCACCGAGGCCGTCGAGCTGCTGGAGTCGCTCGGCGCCAAGGTCGTCGAGGTGTCCTGCCCGCACTTCACCTACGCGCTGCCGGCCTACTACCTCATCGCGCCGAGCGAGTGCTCGTCCAACCTGGCCCGCTTCGACGGGATGCGCTATGGGCTGCGGGTCGGCGACGACGGCACCCGCAGCGCGGACGAGGTGATGTCGCTGACAAGGGCGGCCGGATTCGGACCGGAGGTCAAGCGCCGGATCATGCTCGGCACGTACGCCCTGTCCAGCGGCTACTACGACGCCTACTACGGCAAGGCCCAGCAGGTGCGCACGCTGATCTGCCAGGATTTCGACCGGGCGTTCGAGCAGGTGGACGTGCTGGTGTCACCGACCACCCCGACGACGGCGTTCCCCATCGGGGAACGCGCCGACGACCCGATGGCGATGTACCTCGCGGACCTGTGCACGATCCCGTCCGATCTGGCGGGGAACGCAGCCATTTCCGTGCCCTGCGGGCTCGCGCCCGAAGATGGGCTGCCAGTTGGGCTCCAGATCATGGCGCCGGCACTGGCCGACGATCGCACGTACCGGGTCGCGGCCGCGGTCGAAGCCGCGTTGGAGCAGCGCTGGGGCGGCCCGCTGCTGTCCCACGCGAAGGGCCTGGCAACGGGAGGTGCGCGATGACCGAGCTGGCTCAGCTGGTGCCTTACGACGAGGCGGTGGCCAGGTATGAGCCGGTGATCGGGCTGGAGACCCACGTCGAGCTCGGCACGACCACCAAGATGTTCTGCGGCTGCCCGACAGTGTTCGGACTGCCGCCGAACTCTGCGGTCTGCCCGGTGTGCCTTGGCCTGCCCGGTTCGCTGCCCGTGGCGAACCGCGCCGCGATCGAGTACACGATCCGCATCGGGCTGGCGCTGAACTGCTCGATCTCGCCGTGGTGCCGGTTCGCGCGGAAGAACTACTTCTACCCGGATATGCCGAAGGATTTCCAGATCTCGCAGTACGACGAGCCGCTGTGCACCGACGGCTGGATCGACGTGGCAGTCGACGGACAGACCTTCCGCGTCGGCATCGAACGCGTGCACCTGGAGGAAGACACCGGTAAGTCGCTGCACATGGGCGGTGCCACGGGCCGGATCCATGGTGCCGACTACTCGCTGGTCGACTACAACCGGGCCGGCATCCCGCTGGTCGAGGTCGTCACCAAGCCGGTCACCGGCACGGCAGCACGTGCACCTATCGTCGCCCGCACCTACGTCACCGAGCTGCGTGATCTGCTGCGCACGCTGGGCGTCTCCGACGTACGGATGGAGGAAGGATCGCTGCGGTGCGACGTCAACACCTCGCTCGCGCCCCGCGGTGCGACTCAGTGGGGCACTCGGACCGAAACCAAGAACGTGAACTCGCTTCGCTCGGTCGAGCGCGCGGTCCGGTTCGAGATCGAGCGCCAGGCTGGCTTGCTGGACGCCGGTCAGCGGATCGTGCAGGAGACACGGCATTTCCATGAGGACACCGGTACGACCACCGCAGGCCGGAGCAAGGAAGAGGCGCAGGACTACCGCTACTTCCCTGAGCCTGACCTCGTCCCGATCGCCCCGGCGGCCGACTGGGTCGAAGAGATCCGCGCCAGCCTGCCCGAACTGCCCGCCGCCAGGCGAGCACGGCTCCAGGCCGAGTGGGCCTTCTCCGACCTGGAAATGACCGCACTGCATAACGCCGACGCCTTTGACCTCGTTGAGCGGACTGTTGCCGCCGGAGCCGCACCGGCCGACGCCCGCAAATGGTGGCTCGGCGAGCTAGCCCGCCGTGCCAACGAGAGCAGCGTCGAGCTGGCTGCACTGGCGATCACGCCGGCCCAGGTAGCCAGGGTGAGTGAGCTGGTAGCCGCAGGTTCGCTGAACGACACCCTCGCCCGCCAGGTCCTCGACGGAGTCCTCGCCGGCGAGGGCGATCCTGACGCCATCATCGAGGCCCGCGGGCTGGCCATCGTCAGCGATGACACCGCGCTGCTTGAGGCGGTCGACGCAGCGATCGCGGCTAACCCCGACATCGCCGCCAAGATCCGCGATGGCAAGACAGCCGCGGCCGGAGCCCTCGTCGGCCAGGTCATGAAATCAACCAAGGGCCGCGCTGATGCCACCAGGGTCCGGGAACTGATCCTGGAACGCCTGACCTAGTTCTCCGGGCGGGCAGCGGCCGAGAGTCGCCGTAACAACGAGGTAGGCCCCGTGCGGGGAGTGGGAGAGATGCGCACGGGGCCACCGGGGAACCGGTCGGCGTCGGGTGATCGCCGACCCGCTCGGGCCGGCCAGCGTAAGGGGGATTCCGCTGACCTGTTACGGAACACTAAGACTCGAATGTGAGGGAAACCTCCACGAATACTCTGTGAAAGCTGACCGGGCAGCTTGCCGGGTTAGGCTGGGTTTGCCATGACCGACGAAAATGCCAGTGCTGCCCAGATCAGTGCTGCCCAGATCACTGCGGAGGTCCTCGAGGCCTTCGCCGGGACGCCCGATGACAGGTTGCGCGAGCTCCTGACGTCGCTGATCTCGCACTTGCACGGGTTCGCCGCCGAGACCGGGCTGACGACCAGGGAGTGGCTGGCCGGGCTCGAGTTCCTCACGGCCGTCGGCCAGAAGTGCGACGACCAGCGCCAGGAATTCATCCTGCTCTCGGACGTGCTCGGGCTCTCCTCGCTCGTCGAGGCCACGAACGCGCCGGCTGGCGCGACCGAGTCCACTGTGCTCGGGCCGTTCTACCTGCCGGGAGCACCGCACAAGCAGCTCGGCGAGTCGATCGGGCGACCGCAGGACGGAGCGGCCACGCTGATCCGCGGGCGGGTGAGCGACGTCGATGGCAAGGCACTCGCTGGCGCGGCGCTCGACATCTGGCAGTGTGCCAGCAACGGCTTGTACGACATCCAGGATCCGGACCAGCCGCCGTTCAATCTCCGCGGCATCTTCACGACAGGTGCCGACGGCGGCTACAGCTTTCGGACGGTGCGTCCGGTGAGCTACCCCGTTCCCGTCGATGGTCCGGTCGGAACGGTCTTCCGGCTCACTAACCGTCACCACTGGCGCGCAGCGCACGTGCACGCTATCGTTTCGGCGGCTGGCTACCAGGGCGTGACGACGCACATCTTCGACTCGGCGAACGAGTACAACGGAAGCGACGCGGTCTTCGGCGTCCGGGGCTCGCTCATCCACGAGTTCAGGCCAGCTGGCCCGGCCGATCCGCCGGACGTGGCCTATGTCGTCGACGTGGACTTCGTGCTGACGCCGGCCGTCGGGTAAACTAGCCGCATGCAGTCCGTTGCGCATCAGGAGATGATGCCCCGCTAGCCGGGGCCATTTCACGCTGCCAGGACTTAGTCCGCACGAGGCCCTTCAGGGGCCTCGACTCATGTGCGGGATCGGTGCCCCTGTCTTCACCAGGAGGTTCCGATGACCGCCCAGCGCGTCTACCTCAGCACCACCATTCCGTATGTCAACTCGCGTGCCCACATCGGGCACGCGCTCGAGCTTGTCCAGGCAGACGTGCTCGCCCGGCATCACCGCCGGATCGGCGACGAAGTCAGGCTGCAGAGCGGTACCGACGACAACTCGCTGAAGAACGTCCTCGCCGCCGAAGCGGAGGGCATCAGCACGCGGGAGCTGGTCAACCGCAACGCCAGCGAGTTCGCCGGGCTGCGCGAGCACCTGTCGCTCAGCTTCGACGACTTCATCCGGACCAGCAGCGACCCACGGCACCGGCCGGGCGTGGAGCGGCTCTGGCGCGCCTGCGCGGCCAGCGGCGACTTGTACCGCAAGAGCTACGAGGGCCGCTACTGCGTCGGCTGCGAGCAGTTTTATACCGACGCCGAGCTCGACGCCGGGACCTGCCCCGACCACGGCACGGCGCCGCAACTGGTGGCAGAAGAGAACTGGTTCTTCCGGCTGTCGAAGTACGCCGACCGGCTGCACGAGGAGATCAGCTCCGGCAGGCTGCGGATCGAGCCGGCCAGCCGTCGCAACGAGGTGCTCGGTTTCATCGCCGGCGGCCTGGCGGACTTCAGCGCGTCCCGGTCGGTGGCCAGGGCACGCGGCTGGGGCATCGGGGTACCGGGCGACCCGAGCCAGGTGATCTATGTCTGGTGGGACGCCCTCGGCAACTACATCACGTCGCTGAACTACGGTTCGCCAGGCGAGCGCAGCGCCGAGTATCAGCGCTGGTGGACAGGCGCCGACCGGCGGGTGCACGTGGTCGGCAAGGGCGTACTGCGCTTCCACGCGGTGTACTGGCCCGCGATCCTGCTCTCGGCGGGTTTGCCGCTGCCGACCGAGATCTTCGTCCACGACTACCTCACGGTCGACGGCCGCAAGATCAGCAAGTCGAGCGCCGGCGGTGTCGAGGACGTCAGTGCGGCGCAGAGCAGGGACCCGGTCGCGCTCGTCAGCACCTACGGGCCGGACGCGCTGCGGTGGTGGCTGCTGCGCGAGGTGCCGCGGGTCGGCGACACCGACTTCACCGTCGACAAGCTGATCGCCAGGGCCAACGAGGACCTCGCCAACGGCCTTGGCAACCTGGTCAACCGCGTGGTGTCCATCGTTCATTCGGACCGGAACGGCGCCGTTCGACCGTGCGCCCGGCCCGCGGGGACGAGCCGATGGCTCGCGGCGGCGGCCGGACCTGACCACGGCGCACCAGACCACGGGGCCCTTGACCACGGTGCTGCTCCGGACTGGCCCGCCGATGCCGCCGGGCTGCGGGCGACGATCGAGCGCACGCCCGGAGCGGTGCGCACGGCACTGGCCAGGTTTGACTTCCGGGCCGCGGCGGCGGCGGTCTTCGAGATCGTCGAGGAGGCGAATCGCTACGTGGAGGTGGCCGCACCGTGGCACCTGGCCAGAGCCGAGCGAGCGGGCGACGCGGCGGCGGGCGCCCGGCTCGACCAGGTACTCGGCGCGCTCATTGCGGCCTGCCAGGTCCTGGCCGCGGAGATCTGGCCGTTCGTGCCGGACCTGGCGGCCCGGGTGGCGGCTGCCTGCCACGACTTCGACGGGACACTGCCGAGGCCGGCGCCGGTGTTCCCGCGTATCGATACAGTCGAAGCCAGCCTGGGCGCCCGCCGGGCGATAGTGAGCGAGGTCGCCTAAGTGCTGAGTCGGAACGTGTTGATCTGGGTGCCGACCGAGCCGGTAGCGCAGGCCCTGGCCGACCTGGACAGTGCGAGTGTGGAAGTGATCGCGCCGGATGGCACGGCGCTGCCCGCATCGGCGGCCGAGGTGGAGTTCTACGTGCCGCCGTTCTTCCCGGCCGACGAGGCCGTGGTGGCGATGGCTCAGATGCCGAGGCTGAGGGTCGTGCAGACGATGACGGCGGGCTTCGACCGGGTGCGCCCGCATGTCCCGGCCGGCGCGGTGCTGTGCAACGCCCGCGGCGTCCACGACGCCAGCACCGCCGAGTGGGTCGTCGGCGCCGCGATCGCCGCGTTGCGCGAGTTCCCGTACTTCGCGACCGAGCAGGCGGCTGGCCGGTGGAGCTACCGGTTCACCGACACCCTGGCAGGCAAGACGGTACTGATCGTCGGCTACGGCTCGATCGGCCACGCGGTCGAGCGCAGGCTCGCCGGCTTCGACGTCGACGTACTCCGGGTCGCCAGGTCGGCCCGCGACGGCGTCCGCCCGGTATCAGAACTGCCGGACTTGCTGCCGCTTGCCGATGTGGTGATCTTGCTGGCGCCTGTCACTCCGGACACCGTCGGGATGGCTGACGCCGCATTCCTCGCTGCCATGAAAGACGGCGGGCTCCTGATCAACGCCGCGCGCGGTGTCCTGGTCGTGACCGACGACCTGGTGGCCGAGGTCAGCTCAGGGCGACTGTCTGCGGCCATGGACGTGACCGATCCTGAGCCATTGCCGCCCGGCCATCCGCTCTGGTCACTGCCGAACGTGCTGATCACGCCCCACATTGGCGCGTCGACGCCTTACTCCGGCCTGATGGCGATGCGCTTCGTCCGGGCGCAGGCTGAGCGCTACCTCGCCGGCGAGCCACTCGCGAACGTGATCACCGGCGATTACTAATTCTGCTGGTCATCGGCCTAATCCTGCAGGTCAGCGCGTTGATTGCCAATCGCCACGAAGTTGTCGCCGTGTGTAGGCCCTTCCTCAATCGAAGCGTGACCTGCGCGCCATAGAGTGCTTGAGCCTAACTGCTTAACTGATTGTGCGAGACCACGAGGTTTCCGGCGAGTCCTGTCGACGCGCC
>DATHPF010000258.1:0-3430 GCA_035484155.1 Streptosporangiaceae bacterium | reverse complement strand
GTCTTGCTCGCGGTCGTCGTGATCGGCGGCCTGGTGTGGCTGGTGCGGCTTAGTCGCTGCCGCACGCGCACGGGCCGCGCGCGCACGGACGGCGCCGGGCCGGGTTTGCCTGACCGGCCGCTCGGCGGAAAGCGAGTCGCCGCCGCGCTGATGTCCTGGGGACGGATCGACGTCTGCGGGCTGACGAAGGAATACCGCGGCGTCAGGGCCGTCGATGACTTGTCGTTTACCGTGGAACCTGGCCGGGTTACCGGGTTCCTCGGCCCGAACGGCGCGGGGAAGACGACGACATTGCGGATGCTGCTCGATCTGGTCGAGCCGACCGCAGGAACGGCCACCATCGGCGGCGTCCGCTATGCCGAGCTGGATCAGCCGATCCGACGCGTCGGCGCGATCCTCGAGGCGGGCGCGGCGCACAAGGACCGCACCGGGCGCGATCACCTGCGGATCGTCTGCCAGTCTGCGGGCATCCCGCTGGCGCGGGGGGACGAGGTGCTTGAGCTTGTCGGGCTCGGCGCAGCCGCTCGCCGGACGTTCCGGGGCTACTCCCTCGGCATGCGCCAGCGTCTCGGCGTCGCGGCGGCGCTGCTCGGGGACCCGCAGGTGCTGATCCTCGACGAGCCCGCCAACGGGCTGGACCCGGAGGGCATCCGGTGGATGCGCGACCTGCTCAGGACCCTGGCCGCGCAGGGCCGGACGGTCCTGGTGTCCAGCCACCTGCTCGGAGAGATGGCACAGCTCGCCGACGACCTGGTCATCGTCGCGGCCGGACGGCTGGCCGCCCAGGGAACGGTGGCGTCAGTGATCGGTTCGATGACGTACCTGAGCCGGACCTTGGTGCGCACTCCCGAACCGGAAAAGCTCGCGGCCGTGCTCGGCAGCGACGCGGTCGTGACGCCGGCCGGCGACGGCGGCGCGTTCGTCACCGGGGCGGACGCGGTCGCGATCGGCGACGCCGCGCTGCGGGCTGGCCTCGCCATCCACCAGCTAGTCACGCAACTCCCTGACCTGGAAGCCGCGTTCCTCGAGCTCACCGCGGGAAAGGCGGCGATCCGATGACAGCGCTGCTTGACAGCGCCGCCCTGGGCCAGGCTGGCGACACCGGGACCACCCTGGCTCGCCTGATCAGGGCCGAGTTCATGAAGATCCGTACGACGAGCACTGGATGGCTGTTTCTCACCGGTTTCATCGTGTTCACGGCGATGGCGCTGACGATCAACGGGTTCGGCAATCACTCTCAGCTTTACCCGGAACAGGGCCTCGTCAGCCCGGCGCAGGCCGTCGCGCAGGAGGCGCACTTCCGTTCTCCCGCGGGCGTGGCCGCGATCGCCGCTAGCATGATGACCTCGGGGCAGCTCTTCGGCGTCATATTCGCGCTGCTCCTCGGCGTGCTGATCGTGACGAGTGAGTTCGCGAACCAGACGGCGGCCGTGACGTTCGTGACCGTTCCGCGCCGGACTACGGTCATCACGGCCAAGGTGGCCGCCGCGGCCTGCTGCGGAGCGCTGTTCTGGCTGGTGGGCACGGTCATCGCCGCGGTGACCACGCCGCTGTTCCTGTACACCCAGCACGTCAGCGCGTCGCTAGCCGGATGGACCGTGGCCCGTTCGGTGCTGCTGAGCCTGGTCGCGTTCGTCGCCTGGGGAGTCTTCGGGCTCGGCCTTGGCGCGGTGCTGCGCAGCCAGATGGCCTCCGTCATCGCTGCGCTAGTCGTGTACGCGGGCAGTTTCGGCGCCATACTCGTCTTCACCGCGCTCTACAACCTCTTCCACCAGGGCTGGATGCTCGGGGCGCCGGTCATCGCCCCGGCGGTCGCCTCAGAGGTCATGGTCACATCCGGGCCGGCATTCCCGCACGCCCCGCCCGCGTGGACCGGCGGGATCATCCTGATCGGATACACAGTGGCTCTCGTCGCTGGCGGCATCGCCCTGACCAAGCGGCGCGACGTGATCTGACTGGGTCGCACGAGCGCTGGACCCGCCCGCTGACGCCCGCGTCTCGTCAGGGTGCGGGGTGCAGGAAGAGGGATACCGGTGACGGCCGTGCCCGTCGCCCCGGTCCTGGTCGACCATGCGCCAAAGATCCAGGGGCAGCCCAACGCGGACGGGCGTCCGGCCGCTCAGGTATCGCGGAACGCCGTGTAGCTGAGGTAGTCCCCCCCGCATGGTCCGGCCTGCGGTCGGAGGTAGTGACGGCCGGCTGACGGATTGGTATTGAATTTGGTTGTTTACCCAGGGGAGGAGACCATGGCCGCAGATCTCGTTCTGATACAGCAGGTCCATGATATTGACCGGTACCGCAACGAGTATCTACCCGGGCTGAGGCTGTTTCTGAGGAAGCATGGCGCTGAGGTCCTCGTTGCGGGCTTCAACGCGGAGCCTGTCGAGGGTGAACCGCCGAACAGCACGGTCGTGCCATGGTGGCACGTAGATTCACTAGCTGCCATTCCTTTCCAGTACCCACGGCACTCATAACGAACTTTCGGCTTGGTTCCGACTTCCGCGGCAATCAGGCAGACAGCCGCTCAATTGGGCGGGTCGGCGCGGTTATCAAGGGACCTTCGCGATGTCCGCAGCCAGCAGACCGGCGGTCGGCTCAACATGCAGCCGTCCGGCCTGATGAATATTTATGCATCGCCGTCCTGCCCGGAGAATGCTCGCTCATGCCGCTGCGAGCGCGTTGCGGTCAGAGCCCGAGTACGCGGCGAAGTCCCCGGTCGACGTCGTCCATGAGGGATACAGGCGCGTAGCCGGCAGGTTCCTCTCGGTCGGTCTTGTCGAGGGTAACGAGGGCGGTGACGTTGATGACTGAGTCCTTGGGGAGGCCGGAGACGGCCGCAGGCAGGAATACGTTGCCGGGCATGGCGGCCAGAGCCGTATTTGACGTGATGACGGCCGCGATGGTGGTGTTCAGCCGGCTGGCGTTGAACGGGTCGTACTGGATGACCAGGACAGGGCGCCGCTTGGCGGGCTTACTGCCGCGCGCTTCGCCGAGATCGGCCCAGCAGATGGTGCCGCGCTCGGTCACCAGTCGTCCTGGCTTGCCAGGTAGCTGCGGCCAGCTCCGGCAGCGGCGGCGTTAGAGTCGTCGTCGGCAGTTCGCAGCGCCTCGTTGATCTGCTGGGTGAGCGAGCGCGAGGCAAGCTGGTCCAGGTAGCTGCGGGCGGCGCGGGCGAAGAACTCGGACGTCGGCATCGAACCGGATATGAGGGAGTCAGTTGCAGCTTTTGCCATGCAAGAAGTCAAAGATCATCTCTAATATCGAAATATGTCTCTGACCTGCGAAAAGAGTGGAGCTTAGGGGATTCGAACCCCTGACCTCTTGCATGCCATGCAAGCGCTCTACCAACTGAGCTAAAGCCCCTGGGCGGCCAGCAGCGGGATGCTGGCTGGCGGCTGGAACGGAGATAGCATACAGGGTCGCGGAGCGT
>DATHPF010000257.1:0-10871 GCA_035484155.1 Streptosporangiaceae bacterium | reverse complement strand
GCGCGATCGACCACCAGGTCGCCCCGTTGCACGACGGCGGGCGAGCCGGGTCCGCGCCGCCCCAGCGCGCGGATGCGCGCGATCAGCTCGCGAAAGGCGAACGGTTTGCCGAGATAGTCGTCGGCGCCCAGCTCCAGCCCGTCGACCCGGTCCTCGACGTCCGTCGCCGCGGTCAGCATCAGGATGCGGCTGTTCGAGCCGTCACGCACCAGGCGGCGGCAGACCCGGTCGCCGTGCACGGTCGGCAGGTCGCGGTCGAGGACGACGACATCGTAATCGGCACTGGTTGTGCTCTGCAGCGCTGCCGCGCCGTCGTAGACCACGTCGACGGCGAATCCGGCGTCACGCAGACCTTCGCCGATCCGGTTCGCCAGCGCAACGTGATCCTCCACGACCAGCACCCGCACCTGCACATTGTGCGCCAGCCCTGATGACATCCGCCTAACAATCGCTGTTCGGCTCGTGTCATGGGCTGCCTGCTACGACTGGATAGCGACGGCCGTAAGACCATCTCGAGCGGAACACCCGATGAAGCGAAATCAGCCAGCCCCGACGCACATCGGCGATCGGGGTCTGTGAGGAGGCCATGATGAACGACAGCGCCCGCATCCCGCGATGGCGGCGGGCAGGGCCGCCGGCAGTGCGATCCGCGGCCGCCATCATCGCCACCGCCGCCATTGGCCTGCTGGCAGCATGCAGCGGCAGCCCGTCATTGGCCGGTTCCAGCGGCTCACCGAATGCAGGAGGGTCAGCGAGCTCACCGTCAGCGGTCGCCTACTCCCAGTGCATGCGCTCCCACGGCGTGCCGAACTTTCCCGACCCACCCAGCACCGGAGGGATCCCGAAGGGCAGCGCGCAGGAATTCGGGGTCACCAGCTCCCAGTATCAGGCCGCCGAGACAGCTTGCCGGCACCTGTTCCCGGCCACCGGCGGGTCGATCCAACTATGCGAGACGACCGGCGACTGTCCCCAGGCCGTGGTACAGCAGGCGCTGACCGTTATGCGGAAGTACGCACGGTGCATGCGCGCCCACGGGGTGCCGAACTTTCCCGACCCCACCATCGGCTCCCAGGGGCGCCCTTTCTTCGATGTCAGCAACGCTGGCATCACCCTTCAGTACACGCATTCGTCATTGTTCGAGTCCAAGGATGGCGAATGCGAGCGCCTGGTAGGCGGCTCGGCAGGCGTACCCGTGCCATTGGGGTGAGGTGTTTCGATGAAAGGCATTGCCGCGTCTCATCCACTGCGTCGGCACGGCCTGCCACGGCGTGTCGAGCACGGGTTGGCCGGCCCCGTCGGGTCGTCGTCGCCTAGCAACTCGGCGTCGCACGAACCGCTGGCCAGCTCCCGGTGTATGCGGGCGGGCGCAGTCACGGGCTTCCTTGACGCGGACGGCGGAACGCGGGCCAGGGACATGGAGCAGCGACGCGAGTCGCTGCTGAGCCTGACCTATACGCCGCCCATGGCCGGAAGCGGAGCGGACGGAGATGGATCGTGAGTGAGATGGCTTGGCGCAGCCAGGAGGCCGGGCAGCATCGGGAGGTCGCGGCAGAAGCGGTGGCGAGCAGGCGCCGCCGAGGCCGCTGGGTCGCCCTGAGCATCGTGGTCGTTGTGGCGGCCGGGGTGGTGGCCGCGTGGTGGGCCGGGGTGTTTTCTGCGGCGGCGTCGTCCAGGACCGGGCTGGGTCCGGCGGCGCCAGCCACGCAGCCGGTGATGCGGGAGGATATCGCGGCGACAACGCCGGTGGCCGCCACGCTGGGATATGCCGGGTCGTACACGGTGCTGGGTGAGGGCGGCGGGACGCTGACCTGGCTCCCGCAGCAGGGACAGGTGATCGGCCAGGGACAGGCGCTGTACCGGGTGGATAACGGATCCCCGGTGGTGCTGCTGTACGGCACCGTGCCGGACTGGCGGACGCTCGACGCGGGAGTGACCGGGGCCGACGTATCGCAGCTCAACCACGACCTTGTCCAGCTCGGGGATGCCGGCAGCGCGGACATCGCGTCGGCGGGCTGGGATTACTTCTCATGGGAGACGACGGCGGGGGTGCAGCGGCTGGAGGAGCATCTTGGAGTGTCCTCCCCGCAGGGGTGGCTGTCGCTAGGGCACGTGGTGTTCGAGCCGCAGGCGATCCGGGTGACCCAGGTGACCGGGAGCTACGGCGGCCCGGCGTCCGGGCCGGTGCTTGAGGCGACCTCCGATGAGCACGCGGTGACGATCCCGCTGGATGCCTCCCAGCAAAGCGAGGTGAAGGCGGGTGACCCGGTGAGCGTGACGCTGCCGGACGGGACGAGCACGCCGGGTGTGGTGTCGGCGGTGAGCACGGTGGCGACGAGCACTTCCGGGCAGGACGGCCCTGTCACGACGATCCCGGTGACGGTGACGCTGACGGACCCGTGGGCGGCCGGCAGCCTGGACCAGGCGCCGGTGACCGTGTACATCACCACCGCCGCCGCCCGTGACGTGCTGGCGGTGCCAGTGACGGCGCTGCTGGCCCGGTCGCCTGGCGGGTATGTCGTGGAGGTCGCTGGCCCGGGGAGTACGCGGCGGTACGTGCCAGTGACGGTCGGGCCGGTGTTCGACGACAACTCGGGTCTAGTGCAGGTGACCGGGGCGCTGACCCCCGGGCAGCGGGTAGTGGTGGCGTCGTCGTGACCGCGCGCACACGGGCGGCCCTTGTGGCCGCGACGGCCGCGGTCCGGCAATCGCCGCCGGTTCCGGTGCTGGAGCTGGCGAACGTCTCGAAGGAGTACCCAGGGTCACCGCCGGTACGGGCGCTGGATCGGGTGAGCCTGGCGGTGGCCGCCGGTGAGCTGACCGCCGTGGTAGGCCCGTCGGGGTCGGGCAAGTCCACGCTGCTGCACCTGATCGGCACTCTGGATCGGCCCAGCAGCGGGACGGTGCGGGTCACCGGCCTGGACGTGGCGGCGATGACCGATCGGGAGCTGTCGGCGCTGCGAGCATCCCGGGTCGGGTTCGTGTTCCAACAGTTCTTCCTCGCCGAGCACCAGACCGTGCTGGGCAACGTCGCCGACGGGCTGCTGTACGCCGGCATCCGCCGCGATCTGCGGCAGCGGCTCGCGGCGGACGCACTGGAGCGGGTCGGGCTCGGCCGCCGGGCCTTCGCCCGGCCGACCCAGCTGTCGGGCGGCGAGCGGCAGCGGGTCGCGATCGCCCGGGCGGTGGCGGGCGCGCCGCCGGTGGTGCTCGCCGACGAGCCCACCGGCAACCTGGATTCCGCCACCGGCGCCGCGCTGCTGACCCTGCTGGAAGAGCTCAACCAACAGGGGACGACGGTCATCATCATCACCCACGACCTCGCGGTCGCCGGCCGCGCGCGGCGGCGCATCGAGATGCTCGACGGCCACATCATTACCGACAGCGCCCCCGTGGCCGGCTACCCGGCCAGCGACGGGACCACAGGCGGCGCCGGCGGGCGGCCCGCCCGCCGCCAGCCCGCGCGGGAAGGACCGTCATGACCACCGCATCGCCAGGGTCGGCCGTCGCGGCCGCCCCGCCCGCCGCCCGGGTGCGGCCGTCTGATCTGGCCGCTCTCGCCAGCATCGGGCTGCGGACCCGCAAGCTGCGCGCCGGGCTGTCGGCGCTGGGCATCGCGATCGGCGTCGCGGCGATCGTCGCGGTGCTCGGCCTGGCCTCCTCCTCCGCCGCCGGCCTCAATGACGAGATCCAGGCGCTGGGCACCAACCTGCTGACCGTCACCAACGGGCAGACCTTCACCGGCCAGCCCGCCGAGTTGCCCGTGGCGGCGCCTGGCATGATCGCCCGGCTGCCCGGCGTCACCGCCGTCCAGGACACCGGGACGGTCAGCGGCGTCAGCGCCTACAAGTCCAACTACATCCCCCAGATCGAAACCAACGGGCTGACTGTGTCCGCTTCCAGCCTGGACCTGCCCTCGGTTGTCGGCACCTCGGTTGCCCAGGGCAGTTACCTCAACGCCGCTACCGCCCGTGAGCCGGTCGCCGTGCTTGGCGCCGAGGCCGCCCAGCTGATGGGCATCGACCGGATCCGGCCAGGAGAGCGGATCTGGGTCGGCTCCCCTGGCCAGTGGTTCTATGTGACCGGCATCCTCAACCCAATCCCAGCCACCTATGCCCCGGAGATCAACTCGGCAGTCCTAGTCGGCTTCCCCGCCGCCGAGCACTACCTCGGCCTCGACGGCCACCCCTCGGAAATCTACGTCCGCACCACTCCGGGCGACCAGGCCGTCACCACCAGCGTCGACAGCCTGCTCGGCGAGCAGGCCAGCCCGGAAAACCCGAGCTATGTCACCGTCTCCCAGCCCTCAGGCGCGCTCACCGCCCAAGCCGACGCCAAAGGCGCGCTCGACACCCTATTCCTGGGCCTGGGCGCGATCGCGCTGCTGGTCGGCGCGATCGGGGTGGCCAACATCATGGTCATCTCGGTGCTGGAGCGCCGCTCCGAGATCGGGCTGCGCCGAGCGCTAGGCGCCACCCGCAGCCAGATCCGCACCCAGTTCCTGGCCGAGGCCGTGCTGCTATCCCTGGCCGGCGGCGTCATCGGCGTCATCATCGGCGCCGCCGCCACCGCCGCCTACGCCCACGCCAAGGGATGGGCCGTCGTTATCCCCCCCGAAGCCTGGGCCGGCGGCCTGGCCGCCGCGCTGCTCATCGGCGCCCTGGCCGGGCTATTGCCCGCCATCCGCGCTGCACGCCTGTCCCCTACCCAGGCCCTCTGGAGCATCTGACCGCACAGGCAACCAGCAGAACTGGCAAAACGTCCCGCGGCGGTCCCGGCGAACGGCGCCACCCCAGCCCGGCAGCGCGGCGCCTGTCGGCACGAACATCCAACCGTGAGGAGGGCAGATTGAATCACAGCACCCGTGCCATGACCCAGCTACCTGGGTCACGGTCGTCGGCAGCACGAGCCGCGGCCGCCATCATCGGCACGGCCGCCCTGGCCCTGATGGCGGCGGCATGCAGCGGCAGCCTGTCATCGGCCGGTTCCGACGGCTCGACGAGTGCGGGAGGGTCAGCTAGCTCCCCGTCAGCGGTCGCCTACTCCCACTGCATGCGCTCCCATGGCGTGCCGAACTTCCCCGACCCGCCGAGCAACGGAGGGGTGCCGAAGGCAAGCTCGCAGCAGCGCGGGGTCAGCAGCTCCCAGCTCCAGGCGGCCCAGACAGCCTGCCAGGACCTGTACCCCACCAGCGGCGGGTCCGGCGGGGCTCTCACCAAAGACTCGCTCGGACAATGCGAGGAGACCGGCGACTGTCCCCAGGCATTGGTGCAGCAGGCGATGACCGCCCTGCGAACATATGCCCGGTGCATGCGCTCCCACGGAGTGCCGAACTGGCCCGACCCCACCATCGATTCCGAGGGGCGCCCTGGTGTCAATCTCGTCGCTATAACAGGCACCAACTGGAATTCGCCACAGATCAGCAACAAGATGCAAGAGTGCTATCATGTGATGCCCGGAGGCGTACCGGTTCCAGTGATCGCCCCAGGCGGGCCTGGCTGAACAGCGGAATCCCGGCGGCACCCGTCGGCGACGAGACATGCGCGGGATCGCCTCTCTACGCCATCATCAGGCAAGGCTTGCCATCATGAGTCCCGGGCGGCTGCCGGTGCCGGGATCCATGGGGTCGGGACGGTAGAGGTAGGGCTTCACCGCGACTGCGAACGCAGCCGATGACCGCTGGCAGGCATCGCGAGCACTACGCGGAGTCACCGAGTCGGTCTCCCGTCAGGCAGTTGACCAAGAAGCCCTGCGGCGACCGCAAGGTGTCGCTGTCGAGCGCAGCTCAGGAGGCCAGCGAAGCCGGTGCGGACACTCGTAGCGGGCGGCGTCCCGCCTCGGGTCCGCGCCGCCTCACCTGCGCCTTTGCCAATAACTTTGTAAATGCGCCTACCGTCCAACCATGCCATGCCTAGCACCGCTTCTGAGCAACCTGAGTACCTCAATCCAGCGCGATGGCTTGGCATGCTTTGGCACCCACTTGCCGTCCTGGACGGTGCTGCCTGTCGGCTGATGCTTCACAGGGTCACGGAATTCGTCCGGATCGTCGGCACCGGTAAGGCGGACCTGGACTGGCAACTTCGAGGGCTCATTCAGAGCCTCCCTCTCCTGCTCTGTCGACGCCGACCCGGAGTGAGTTTCGCAGCTGATTTTGGCGCCGCAGGCACCATCTGACAGCACCTAATGCCGCGGTACGATGCTGACGGTCAGGTGGTCGCCGGTACCGCCTCGAGGGATGATTTGGATTTACGGCGCCGGGTCGCGGTGGCCCGGCGCTCCATTTGCCTGGCGCAGCAGACCAAGCTCCTCGGTGTCGAGCCGTTCGGCTTCCTTCCATGCGTCGGCGTTGCGACAGGGGGCACGGGCAACCTAGCCGGCCACTGTGTCGTCAGCGATTCGCGTTCCGCCGCTAGGAACTGCAATGAAAGCTCCCGGCGCCGCTGTACGCGTTCACATTCGCTCGCCGGCGCCGGGAGTTCACTCATCTCTGTCCGCGGCTTAGACGGAAGTAGCGGCCGTGCGGATGACGTCGAGGACGAAGTCGGGATGGGACAGCATGGGAACGTGGCTGCTGTCGATCTCGTAGGTGGTGGCACCCATTCGCTTGGCCGCGGTCCGCTCTAGGTCGGGATGGACGGACTGGTCGTTGTTGGCCACGATGTACCAGCTTGGCTTGGTCTTCCAGGCCACGCCAGGAGCGTTGGTGGCGAACAAGTCCGCGGCCGGCGGGTAGGCCGTCGCCCAGACCACTTTCTGTTCGTCCTCGGGTAGGTCTCCCGCGAAGCACCCGATGCCCGACTGCTTTAGCCATACGCGGCCGTCTGCGACCTCGATCTGGCCGAACGCCGGCGTGACCGGGAACTTGTCCTGCTGGCCCTGTGAGGTCTCGGTTTCGTCCGGGGCCAGCGCCGCGATATACACCAGCCCGGCTACCCGGTCATCGGTGCCCGCAGCTGTAATGACGGCACCGCCGTAGGAGTGGCCGACCAGGATGGCCGGGCTGCTGACCCGCCCCAACGTGCGCACCGTCGCGGCGACGTCTCCCACGTTCGAGTCGAGGCCGTACTGCGCAGAAATCACCTCGTAGCCATCGGCCTGAAGCGCGGGGACCAACTTGTTGTAGCACGAACCATCCGCCCAGATCCCGTGGCAGAACACGATACTCGGCTTCACTGACATGTCTCCTCCTCCGCTGATATGGGGCGATTTGTCGACTCGGATTCACGACGACACACCACACGCTAGGAAGAGCTCGAGCCTGGGACGTCACCCAAACACGTGATCGTTAAGGACCTGGATGAAGCCCGTCAGGCGGTCGAGTGATCGCGCCGCCACTGACCCGGCGAACTGCCGTGATGCCGAGTGAACGCCCGGCTGAAGGCGGCATCAGACTTGTAGCCGACACGGACCGCTATCTGCCGTGCTGACTGGTCCGAGTCTTGCAGCAGATCGCGGGCAAGCTCCATCCTGAGGTTAGTCAGGTAGGCCATCGGCGGTTGTTCCAGAATGCGAGTGAATCGCTCCGCAAAGGTGGTTCTGGACAGATGAGCGCGATGCGCCATCTCGCCGACCGACCAGTCGTGCGCCAGGTTGGCGTGCAGACTGTCCAGAAGGCTGCCAATGTCTGGATTCATGCCGGCGCGGAGCCATCCGGGAGATGCTTCGGAGTGGGTTGCCCAGAGGCGCAACAGCTGGATGTAGATGACGTCCAGGATCCGCGAGATCATGACAGCGGCGCCAGGAGTTGGCTGATGCCGCTCCTTCCTCAACTCGCGGAAGCAGACGTCGAGCCATTCGTAGCCGCGCAGGCGCACGCGGTCGAACGCGATGACCTCCGGCAGCGCGTTCAGCAGCCTGTGCCCGGCAGGGCCGTCGTAGATGAAGGTGCCCGTCAGCCACCTCGTACCCGATTCACGCACTGTCAGGACGTGTGGCCGACCCATCGGAAGCAACGCGACATCGCCGACGCGAAGCACATGCCGCTCAGGGCCGGCCAGTTCCAGATGAACCTCTCCTACTTCAACGAAATGGACAGAACCGAAACCTTCGCGCTGCACGAAGGTCTCGGGCGGGCCCGCCGAGATTTCACTGACGTCATGTCCGGACAGATGTACCGCACGCAGTACGGTCGACAGTACGTCGCTGGTAGGCCCACGATTCGGACGTTCTGCAAATGATTCCGGCGAATCCGGCCTCGCAGTTTGATTCACACGTTGAATATCGTCTTGGTTCTAGTGCGCGTGCAACTCGGCCGGAGCAAGGAGGCTTGGAGATCGGGATTGTCCCCTTAGTTCAGAGGTCGGCCAGAGGAGCTGAAAAGTGAGCGGTACCGGGAATGCGCTCCAGATCCGAGGCCGGGACGAGCAACTGCAGCTGGTCACGGGCCTTCTGGAGCGCGTTCAAACCGGGGTTGGTGGCGTGGCCATCGTCGAGGGCGCCGCGGGTCTTGGCAAGACACGGATGCTCGCCGCCGCGCATGCCGCCGCGGCTCGGCTCTCGTTCCGGACCGGGCTAGGCACAGCGGAGCCTGGTCACAGTGCTATCGAGATGGCTGTTCTGATGGAGGCCTTCTTTGGTGGTGCTGAATCCCTCATTGAGCGGACCTCCCTCGGATCGAGGGATCGTTCCCATGAAGAGCAGTTCTGGCTTCTCCAAGACATCTTCACGCTCATGGAGGACGCCGCTCTCCGCCAGCCGCTTCTAGTCAGTCTCGACGACATGCATTGGGCGGATCCAGGATGCGGTTTCGCCTTGCGCATGCTCACGCAGTGGCTGGCGCCTCTGCCGGTCGCGTGGATCATCGCCTGCCGTCCGAACCAGGGAGCACCGCAGATCCGACGAGCGCTGGCCGAATTGACAGCAGGCGGGGCTGTGTCCATTCAGCTGAGTTCGCTGACCGCCTCCGCCGTCGCTGAAGTCGCAGCGGACATGCTGGGGGCTCCCGCCGCGGGCGACCTCCTTCGAATCTTGGGTGACGTGCAGGGAAATCCGTTCCTTATGGTCGATCTCCTGGCCGGGCTGCGCGAGGACCGCTTGATCGCAGTCACAGATGGACGGGCGCATCTTGTGGAAAACCGCGTGCCGCACCGGCTGGAGGACAGCATGCGCCGGCGGCTGTCCCGGACGAGTCCTGCGGGAGAGCGGGTCGTGACGGTGGCTGCTTCTCTCGCCCGACAGTTCACTCTCAGCCAGGTTGCCGCGATGGCGCGCCTTCCGGTACCTGACCTCGTTGAGCCCGCGCGGGAAGTCATCGACGCCGGAATTCTCATTGAGGCCGACGGTCGTCTCGCATTCCAGCACGACCTGGCGCGCGAGGCGGTGCGTCGCGCCATACCTGACGCAGTCCGGCGGGCGCTTGACCGTGAAGCCGCAGACGTTCTCCTCGCCGCGGGCGCTCTCCCTGTCGAGGTCGCATCCCAGCTAGCCGCGAGCGCGAGTACGGGTGACCTCGATGCAGTCCGCGCGCTCACGGCCGCCGCAGAGGCACTCGGCACCACCGATCCGAGCGCGTCAGCGGACATCGCGAACGTTGCCCTGTCGCTGGCTCCACCGCGCCACCCGCTACGGACTCCGCTAGTGGCGCGGCGGACGGTGTCTCTTTTCGCCGCTGGCCGCAGCCTAGAAGCGCGGACCTTCGCTGACGACGCCCTTCGTCGTAGCCTTCCCGCCGAGCAGGAGGCTAGGGTTCGACTTAGCCTTGCCGCGATGTTCACAATCTCGGCCGATGACCGCGCGGACGCCGCGCGGAAGGGCTTGTCGCTGGCGGGCCTATCTACCGATGTACGTGCGCGGTTGTGGGCATCCCTGTTCCACAACCTCCTAGTCGCCGGACGCATCGACGAGAGTCTGGCGATCGAGCCCGATGTCAACTTGGGCGTCTCGGCCAGCGCCGATCTCGCGGCGCAGTACTTCTTCCGAATTGGCCTGTCGGCGATGGAGTACCAACTCAGCCGGTTCGGTCCCGCACTCAGCCTGTTGGACGGTGTGGACGCTGCCGAGCTGGCAGGTTTCGACGATCCGCGAGAGCGCCTGACGCACAGCTATCGCTCGTGGATATTGTCGGGCCTCGACCGGCTAGATGAGGCACTGGCATGCGCTGAGGAAGGCCTCATATCGGCGCACCGCGACCGGCAGCACTGGGCTGTCCAGGTATTCGAGGCATCGAAAGGCAGGCACCTTCTCCAGCTCGGAAGGCTCGACGAGGCGAATGCTGTGCTCGAGGGCCGCTTCGAGGTCGCGGACGCAAAGCTGATCGTCGGGGTGATGGATGCGGCATCGGTCGTCGCGCTCGGGCGCACAAAACTTCATATCGGGGACGAACGGGCTGCCCAGGAGATCGCGGAGATCGCCAAAATCATGCTCACAGCGACGGCGCCAGTAGTCCGCAAGCTCGCCGCGTGGTATCTCACCCTCCATGCAATGGCCTCTGGCGACCCGAAACAGGCGCACAGCTGGCTGTGCGCGCTCGGCGAAACAGAGCGGCTGTCGCTCTTCCCGCTGTTCCCGGTGGAGGTCGCGGATGATCCTCTTTTGATCCGGATAGCGCTGGAGGCCGGCGACATGGAACTTGCGAAGGCCATCGCCGAGCTTGGGGCACGCAGAGAGGAGATCAATCCCGGCGTGCCGACCATCGCCGGCGTGGCTGCACACACTCGCGGACTTCTCAGAAACTGCACGCATGACCTTGAGCGGGCGGCGGATACCTTGCTCGCGTGCCCGCGACCGCTGGCATCGGCCGCCGCCTTGGAGGATCTGGGCACCGCAAGGATGGCCGACGGTGACCGAAGTGGTGCTGTCGATGCCTTCGATCAAGTTCTGCGGATCTGCCTCAATGCCGGCGCAGTCCGCGACGCAGCCCGAGCCCGAAAGCATCT
>DATHPF010000256.1:0-5370 GCA_035484155.1 Streptosporangiaceae bacterium | reverse complement strand
CCAGTGAGTCAGGCGACCCCGACCAGGAACGCGATCCGGGTGCGGGGGCGGCCGCGCGTGCCAGAGGTCGCTTCACCCGGAACTTCGTCGTGCAGGCGAGCGCCGCCGACTGGGCGATCGTGTTGCTCGCGCTGCTGCGTTCGCGCCTGGCCGGGCCTGCTCAGCTGGTCTTTTTCCAGCACGACGAGGTCATCGTGCACTGCCCGGTCGGTCAGGCCGACGACGTCGTCGCCGCGATCAATGGCGCAGCGGCTGGCGCTACCCGACTGGTCTTCGGCGCGACGCAGGTGAATTTTCCGATGACGACGGCCGTCGCGGCCGCCTACTCCGACGCCAAGTAGCCGTGCCGTGCGCGGCGCGGCGACGGCGCGCTGGCGGGCGGGGGCACCGGGCCGACCTCGGATGTGCAGTACATGCAGCGCCTCGCGGCGATGGGGATCGTGCTCGTGCACTCCGGGCACTGCCGGTCGGCCGCGGCCTTGTTGCGGTTGGCGAGCGCCGTCAGCCTGGTGGCGGGCGCGACGATGAGCCAGTAGACCACGGCGGCGATCACTAGGAAGGAGATGGCCGCGTTGATGACGGCCCCGTAGGTGAGCGCGACGCCGTTCACCGAGACGGACAGGCTGCTGAAGTTGATGTGATTACCGACGATCGCGGCGATCAGCGGCGTGATCATGTCCTTGACAAGCGCCTGGACGATCGCGTTGAACGCTACGCCGATAACGACCGCCACCGCGAGGTCGATGATGTTGCCCCGCATCAGGAACTTCCTGAAACCGCTCATGTCTGATCTCCACGCCGCGTCAATCCGGACAAGCTTCGCCAGATCGCGACGCTACCAAGCCTGGCCCGGTCAAAGTACCCGACAGCGGAAAACCAGGCACAGACGGTGACGCGGCTCACGCCCACGAGCAACGTCGGCCAAGTGCAGCGTGGGCCGGCTAGTGAGCGGCACCGTCGTCGCCTGCGCCAGTCCTGTGATAGGCAGGCAACATGTCGGGCATGGCGTGCGCTGCGGGGCAGCACCATGAGCCTTGATGTGGTCGTACGCGGCATCACGATCCCGGCCGACGAACTGACCTGGCGGTTTTCCCGGTCGCAAGGACCGGGCGGGCAGTCGGTGAACACCACCGACAGTCAGGCCGAGCTCTCCTACGATCTGGCCGGCTCGGCCGCGCTGCCGCCGGTGCTCAAGCAGCGGGCGCTGGCGGCGCTGTCGGGCCGGCTCTCGGAGGGCGTCATTTCCATCGCCGCGAGCGAGTACAAGTCGCAACTGCGCAACCGGGAGGCTGCCGCCGCCAGGCTCAGCGCCTTGCTGACCGAGGCGACCGCGCCGCCACCGCCACCGCGGCGGCCTACCCGGCCTACCCGCGGCTCGGTCGAGCGGCGGCTGGCCGCGAAACAGCGCCGGTCCCGGCTCAAACGACAGCGCAGGCTCGACGACGAGTGAGGCCGGCCAGGCGCGGCGGCTCATGGATGTGACATAGCTGTTGCCATAGCCACACCGATTCCACATCCATGACCGAGCATCGGGGGAGCGCGGCCGGGCTGGCGCCGGCGGCCGGCTCGAATGGCCGAGATTGTCGCGGGTGACCGAGCGCGGCGGTCCCCGTTCCCTTTATGCGCCCGGATGGCCGCTACCCTGGACCGATGAACGCGGCAGCCGGCCAGGATCGCGGCGGTCCGGCGAGCCGCGGTCCGCGGCGCCGGGGCGCGGCGCCGTCACGGCCCGGCAGCGGCGGGGTGCGCGGCGCTGGCCGGCCGGCGGACGGCAGGCGAAACGACCGGGATCAGCGTCGCCGCGAGCTGTCGCAGAACTACCTGCGCAGCCCGGAGGCAGCCCGGCAGTTCCTGACCGCGGTGCGGCTGCCGCCGGATGGGCTCTGCCTCGAGGTCGGTGCGGGGGAGGGCATCCTCACGACGCGCCTGGCGGCCATGACCGGCGAAGTCATCGCCTACGAGATCGACGAGCACCTGGCGAGCCGGCTCATAGCGCGGGTCAGTGCGCGGCCGAACGTCCGGGTGGTGCTGGGTGACTTCCTCGCCGCGCGGCCGCCGTCGCGGCCTTTCCAGGTCGTAGGGAACGCGCCGTTCTCGCTGACCTCGCCCATCATCGAGTGGTGCCTGCGCGCGCCGCACCTCACGGTGGCCACGCTGATCACCCAGCTTGAGTACGCGCGCAAGCGGACCGGCGGTTTCGGCCGGTGGAGTCAGCTGACCGTCAGCACGTGGCCGAGGATGCGCTGGGAGTTGCGCGGAACAATCCCGAGGACTGAGTTCCGCCCGGTGCCGCGCGTCGACGCTGGCATCCTGCGCCTGGAGCGGCGGGCCGAGCCGCTGATCAGCCCCGCCCGGCAGGCGGCCTACCGGCGGCTCGTGCAGGCCGGATTCACCGGCGTAGGCGGGTCTGTCCAGGCGTCCCTGCGCCGTACCTACCCTCCGGACAAGGTGGCGGCGGCCTGCGCGGGCGCCGGAGTCGACCGGCGGACGATTGTCGGCTACGTCACGCCCGACCAGTGGATTCAGATTTTCCTCGCCCTGGACAGCAGCCCGCGCGCGGCCCGGGCAGCCGCGCGACCACGGTCTGCGCCGGGCGGCAACTAGCCGCAGCTCGCTGCAGCTGGCCGGGGCGTGAGTCGCCAGGTCAGGGAGCGCTCGTACCCGTCCTGCCGTACTTGTCCTCGAGCCTGACTACGTCCTCGCGCCAGCCGGGGGCGGCGGTCGAGGCTTCGGCGAAGGTCAGGTCGGTGATCGCGGTGATGCGGTGCACCGTGCTGGGCGGCAGGTGGATGGTGTCGCCGGGCCCGAAGTGCAGGCTGGTGAGATCGTCGGCGGACGGCCCGTACTCGATCAGGGCCGCGCCGGACAGCACGCTGATGGTCTCTTCCTTCTGATGGTGGTACTGCAGGCTCAGCGAGTGCCCGGCTGTCACGCTAATGATCTTGCCGGCATACCTGCCATCCAGGGCCGCAAAGATCACTTCGTGGCCCCACGGCTTATCTTGCCGCGGAGCCTGATAGACCTCGGCGGTCGGCCCCGACGCTGTCGGGCCACCCGTCTGCGCAGCGGTCGTCACAGTGCTCACTCCCTGGTCAGGCGGTGCTGATGTCAGCTTGCCGGTATGTCCTTGCTGGCTGGAATGTAGCCGGCCCGGCGTAGCACCCATGGTAATTAGCCGGCCGCGGCTGGCCGGCCAGGCGATCTCGCGGCAAGCCTGCCCAGCCGGTCCGCCGCATCAGCCAGTACCTCGTCGCGCTTGCAGAAGGCGAACCGTACCTGGGTCCGGCCGGCCTGCTGGTTGTCGTAGAAGACGACGTTCGGCACCGCGACCACGCCGCAGCGATACGGCAGCTCCCGGCAGAAGGCCAGGCCATCGGACTCCCCGAGGGGCGCGATGTCAGTGGTGATGAAGTACGTGCCCTGCGGCACGTAGACCTCCAGCCCAGCGGTTCGCAAGCCGGCCGCCAGCAAGTCGCGCTTCGTGCGCAGGTTCGCGGCCAAGTCGCCGTAGAACGCGTCGGGCAAGGCCAGCCCGGCGGCGATGGCGTACTGGAATGGGCCGCCGCTCACGTACGTGAGGAACTGCTTGGCGGTCCGGACGGCGGTCACGAGCTCGCGCGTCCCGGTCACCCAGCCGATCTTCCAGCCGGTGAAGGAGAAGGTCTTGCCTGCCGAGCTGATCGTGACGGTGCGCTCGCGCATGCCAGGAAGCGTGGCCATCGGGATGTGCTCGCCGTCGAAGACAAGGTGCTCATACACCTCGTCGGTGACGACCAGCAGATCGTGCCTGATGGCCAGGTCAGCGATCGCCGTCAGCTCGTCTCTGGTGGCCACCATGCCCGTCGGGTTGTGTGGCGAGTTGAGCAAGATGAGCCGGGTCCGGCTGGTGATGGCGTCGCGGAGCGCGTCCAGGTCGGGCCGGAACTCGGGCGCGCGCAAGGTGATGGGCACCCTGGTCGCGCCGGCCATGGCGATGCAGGCGGCGTAAGAGTCGTAATACGGCTCGAGCGCTATTACCTCGTCGCCGGGCTCAAGCAGGGCGAGGAGAGCGGCCGCGATGGCCTCGGTAGCGCCAGCGGTGACCAGGACTTCGGTGTCGGGGTCAAGGTCAAGTCCGTAGAACCGCTTCTGATGTGCGGAGACGGCGGCCCGCAGCTCGGGGATACCAGGTCCGGGCGGGTACTGGTTACCCCGGCCGGTCAATATGGCGTCCGCGGCCGCCTGGGCGATCTCAATCGGGCCATCGGTATCAGGGAAGCCCTGGCCCAGGTTCACTGAGCCCGTCTCGATCGCGAGCGCCGACATCTCGGCGAAGATCGTCGTACCCATCCCGGCCAGCGCGCTGTTGAGCAGTCCTCGAGTCATGCGCACGCCTTCCGCGATGCAGGGCCGGCAGGCTCGGCCGGTCGCCGGGGCTACTGTGTCCGCCCGATGCCGTGACGATACCTGTGCTCGCCCATGCACGAGGGCGGTCCCGGTGACCCGGAACCGCCCTCGCGCCGTTATGCAGAGCTAGAAGCTTTGCGTACTGGACCGGCCGACTCGGCCGGATCTTGTTAGAGCGGACGGACCTGCTCGGCCTGCGGGCCCTTAGCGCCCTGGCCGGCGGTGAACTCGACCCGCTGGTTCTCTTGAAGGCTGCGGAAGCCATCAACCTGAATCGCGGAGTGGTGCACGAAGACGTCGGCGCTGCCGTCGTCAGGGGCAATAAACCCATAGCCCTTATCGGCGTTGAACCACTTCACGGTGCCCTGAGGCATGTGCCTTCTCCTACTGGGTGATCTCCGGGATCCACGGACGAGGATCCTGGGTCGCCACGACGTCGTGCCCGTTGCCCGGCTGAGCCAGCCCCGCCCGCATGAGGCAGCGCTGCCAGCCAGCCGACCATCAGCGGCGCGCGTCGCGTACGCAAAATACGAATGCAACCACGTCTATCAAACACCATCCGCGACCGTCCGGTTACAGGGTCTGCCCTAGTTGGCCACGGACTATCGACCGCCCGGTATCGCGGTGCGCAGATTTCCTTTGCCCGCAGGCAACGCAGCCGCCGGCGAGCATCTCGGGCCCTGGAAAAACCGCCAGCAGGACCTCCGAGCCGCGTCGTGTAGGCAGCAGCAGCGGTGAGGCGGAATGAACCGGGAAAGGAGCTAATAGCCGTTATAACGGTCAAAGCCGTCCCATTTTCAGGCTATCCAGGGCGAGGTTGGAACCGGCCGGAGACTGTCAATTTGGAGGCTGTGGCACGCCTGGCTTCAGCAGACCTGGAGGAAGCTGCGCTGTCCTGAGCAGTGTGAGCCTGGCGTGACCGGCCGCTACGGGCCGGGTAAGCGTGGCGGGCAGGAGGAGCCAGATGTCCAGTACGTCGATCGT
>DATHPF010000255.1:0-7695 GCA_035484155.1 Streptosporangiaceae bacterium | reverse complement strand
GGTCACGGTCTTCCGCAACTCGGCAAACAACACCGGATACTCGCTGCTGATCTGGGTGGTGAGCAGCGTGAGGGCGCCGGCGACCAGGACGAGGCCGAGCAGGAAAGTGCACCAGGTCGACAGCAGCGGCGAAAACCCGTGTCGGCGTAGCCAGGCGGCGAGCGGCTGGAACAGCGCGGTGGCGAGCATCGCCGCGATGAACGGCAGGGTCACGAGCCGCAGGAAGACGGCGAACCGGAAGGCCAGGTAGATGACCAGGCCGGTCAGCAGGAGCCGCCACGACCAGGCGGCCATGGTCTGGAGCAGCGGGGGCACCCGCGGATTCGTACGCTGCGACGCATCCAGGCGCGCCTCCTCGGCGCCTGCGGCCTGGCCGACGCCCGCGGCCTGGGCGGCTTCGGCTGCGACCTGCGCTGCCCCTGCCGCCTGAGCGGCTGCCGCCGCCGCCTGCGCCGCCGACTCGCCTAGGCCAGCGGCCGTAGCGTCGGCCATCGAGCCGGCCGGAACTGGTCCCCACAGCCTGCGCAAAACGGCGCGAAGCCCGCCGGACGGCTCAGTCGCGGGCTCACTCCCGGTCACGGCATCGTCGCCGCCGGTGCCTTCCTGCGATCGCCCCGTCATGCAGTACATGTAACCAACTACCGTGGTGCCATGCACCTGTACCGTGAGCGCCTGTCCGCGCCGCCCTCGTGGTGGGTGGTCGGGATGGCCAGCATGCTGACGTTCGGCGCGATTGTCTGGACCGGATTCGACGTGGGCATCACGATCGTCGTCTTCGCTGCGCTGATCCTCATCACGGCCGCGTTCCTGCTGAACTGGGGCCGGGCCTTCATCGAGGTGACGAGCGGCGAGCTGCGGGTGGGGCCAGGGGCAGATGCGCTGCCGCTGTCCGCCGTGGGCGAGGTGCGGCCGCTCGACGAAGCGCAGGCGCGTGCGCTGCGCGGGCCCCGAGCAGATCCGCGGGCCTACACCCTGATCAGGCCCTACCTGCGTTATGCGGTCTACGTAGAGGTCACCGGGCCGGACACTGGGCACCCATACTGGCTCCTTGGCACCCGCTGGCCGGACGAGCTGGCGGCTGCGATCGAGAGTGCACGCCCCGTAGTCACCCCCGGCGGCATGGCCATGACATGATCAATCGTCACTCGGGCACTACCAAGTTCAGCGTGAGCGGCGCGGAGCAAGGAGGACGGACACATGGCAGACAAGCGGGCTAGCGCAGGCAGCAAGATAGTCACCGCGCTAGTCGGCGCGGGCGCCGCCTTCGCCGCGCGCAAGCTGCTCTTCTTTGGCTGGACGAAGATCACTGGCAAGGAACCGCCAGAGCACCCCGAAGACCCTCAGGTCGCTCTCGGCGAGGCCCTGATCTGGGGCGTCGTGCTCGGCGCCGGCGTGCACACGGCGCGCCTGCTCGCCACCCGGGCCACGGCACGTCACCAGCCGGGGTCGGACGGATGATCAGCTAGGCACCGTGGCAGGCGTCGGTCCGCTCTCGCGGCGGACTAGCAAACGGCGGGGCACCAGCAATCGAAGATCCGGGTAACTCGCCCGGCGTAGCAGTCAGGGATACTTTTCTCCGCGTTCGCGGACCACACTGGTAGCGGCGGGGCTGCCGTGAACATTGGTCCTGGAGGTGGGAGATGGCTGCTGAGTCCAGGGTGCTCGGCATGGTCCTGGCCGGCGGGGCGGGCAAGCGCCTGGCGCCACTGACGGCCGATCGCGCCAAGCCGGCAGTTCCATTCGGCGGCCTGTACCGCCTCGTCGACTTCGCGCTGTCCAATCTGGTCAACTCCGGCATGCGCCGGATCTGCGTACTGACCCAGTACAAGAGCCACAGCCTGGACCGGCACATCACGACAACCTGGCGCCTGTCCAGCCTCCTCGGCAACTACGTCACTCCGGTTCCGGCGCAGCAGCGCCTCGGGCCGCACTGGTATACCGGCTCAGCCGACGCTATCTACCAGTCGCTCAACCTGATCTTCGACGACCAGCCCGACATCGTCGCGGTCTTCGGCGCCGACCACGTATTCCGCATGGACCCGCAGCAGATGATCGACCAGCACATCGCTAGCGGGGCTGGCGTGACGGTAGCCGCCATCCCGGTACCGCGGGAGGAAGCGACGGCCTTCGGCGTCATCCAGGCTGCCGCGGATGGCCGTACCATCGAGGCCTTCCTCGAAAAGCCCGCCGATCCGCCGGCCATGCCCGGAAGGCCCGACATGGCGTTCGCTTCCATGGGCATCTACGTCTTCAGCACCGATGTGCTCGTCGACGCCCTGCGCGAGGACGCGGCCGATGACGGCAGCCGGCACGACATGGGCGGAGACATCGTGCCGATGCTGGTACGCCAGCGCGCCGCGCACGTGTACGACTTCCTGGATAACAGCGTCCCTGGCTCCGACCCGCGCGATGCCGGCTACTGGCGCGACGTCGGGACGCTGGACTCTTACTTCGAGGCGCAGATGGACCTGTGCGCCGTGCACCCGGTCTTCAATCTTTACAACGATCGGTGGCCGATACTCACGCACGTGCCATCGCAGCCCCCGGCCAAGTTCGTGCACGACAGCGGCGACCGGGTCGGGCGCGCGATCAACAGCGTCGTCAGCAACGGGGTGATCGTGTCGGGCGGCCTGGTCCGTGACGCCGTGCTGTCGCCTGGCGTCCGGGTCAATAGCTGGGCCAGGGTGGAGCGAGCGGTCATCCTGCACAACACCAAGATCGGCCGCCACGCCGTGATCGAGAACGCGATCATCGACAAGAACGTCGACGTGCCGGAAGGCGCAGTCATCGGCGTCGACAAGGAACACGACCGCGCCCGCGGATACGTGGTCTCGGAGGGCGGCATCACGGTGGTCGGCAAGGGGCAGCCGGTGCCGCTATGACCGCTGCCGCTATTTCCGGGGACGGTGCCATTGGCCGACGCCTCAGCGTCGCGATGCTGACCAGGGAGTATCCGCCGGAGGTGTACGGCGGCGCTGGCGTGCACGTGGAGTACCTGGCCCGATCGCTGCGCGGCCTGGTCGACCTGACGGTGCACTGTCAGGGCGCCGATCGCGCGGACGCGATAGCCCACCGGCCGTGGGACCGGCTGGATGGCGCCAGCACCGCGCTTCAGGTGATCTCGACCGACCTGTCGATGACTGAAGCGGCCGGCGGCGCTGACCTGGTCCACTCCCACACCTGGTACGCGAACCTGGCCGGCCACCTGAGCGCGCTGCTATACGGCATCCCGCACGTCCTGACGGCGCACTCGCTCGAGCCGCTGCGGCCGTGGAAAGCAGAGCAGCTTGGCGGCGGTTACGAGCTGTCGAGCTGGTGCGAGCGAACGGCGATGCTGTCAGCGTCAGCCATCATCGCGGTGTCGAACGGGATGGCCGCAGACATCCACGTTTCCTATCCACAGGTACCAGCGGATCGCGTGCACGTGATCTACAACGGGATCGATGCGCACCAGTACACTCCGGATCTGGGGCGGGACGTGCTCAACCGGTTCGGCATCGACGCTGACCGGCCATCCGTCGTGTTCGTCGGGCGCGTGACGCGGCAGAAGGGCCTGCCGGTACTGCTGCGGGCGGCCGAGTGGATCGACCCGGCAGCGCAGCTGGTGCTGTGCGCGGGCCAGGCGGACACCGCCGAGCTGCAGGCAGAGGTCACCGGCCTGGTCGATCGCCTGCGGGCCACCAGGTCCGGGGTGATCTGGATACCGGGGATGCTGGCCAAGGCCGAGGTGATCCAGATCCTGAGCCATGCCACCGTGTTTGTGTGCCCGTCGGAGTACGAGCCGCTCGGCATCGTCAACCTGGAGGCAATGGCCTGCGGCAGCGCGGTCGTGGCGTCAGCGGTCGGCGGCATCCCGGAGGTCGTGGCCGACGGCGAGACCGGCCTGCTCGTCCCCGTGGGCGACGAGGCCGCGCTGGCTAGCGCCGTCAACGTGCTGATCCGCGATCCGGCCAGGGCGGCTGAGCTCGGCGCCCGTGGCCGTCAGCGGGCGGTGGCCGAATTCAGCTGGGACCGGATCGGAGCCCAGACGGCCGAGCTGTACGCAGAGCTGGCGCGCCGCTAGGTCGTCAGTGTGACTAACCCCTCGCCCAGGTGGCCGCTCCCCGTTATGCTGCATTGAGATACATCTTGACTTGGAGGGAACGACGATGGAGCCAGCTGGAGACGCGCCTGTAGTGGCGATGCGCGCCAGTGACCGGGACCGGGACGCCGTGGTCCAGCGGCTTCAGGAGGCGTTCGCGGATGGCAGCCTCGATGACGAGGAGTTCGACCAGCGAACCCGGGCGGCGCTTACAGCTCGGTTGCATTCCGAGCTAGCGGTGCTGACGCAGGATCTGCAGGCAAGCCCTTCCGCCGCGCCGGTCAGTCCGGTGACCGCCGGGCGCACGCCGGGTCGGTTTGCCATCGCCTACAAGAGCTCGATCCGCCGGGCCGGGCGCTGGCGGGTGCCGGAGCAGTTCCGGACTGTCGTCTACAAGGGCAGCGGCTTCATCGACCTGCGCGCAGCCGAGCTGACCTCGGCCGTGACCACCCTGTACGCCGTCGCTTACAAGTCCCGCATCGACGTGCTCGTGCCGCTTGGCGTGCGCGTGGAGCTTGACGGATTCGGTGTCAGCAAGGGCTGGTCAGCCGAGGAGGACCTCGAGAGCCGGCTGCCAGCCGACACGCCGGTCGTGCACGTACGCGGCATCGGCTATAAGGGCACCATCGAGGTCAGCACGAAGCCGCAAAGCCTAGGCCAGCGCGACCTCCGCCCGTCAGACCAGCACAACCTCAGCCCGTCCGCCCAGCGCGACCTCAGCCCGTCCGACCAGCGCTCGCTGCCGGGCTGACAGCGTCGTGCCGTGTCCGGTTTGCCGGATCTGCGGTATTCGGCCGACGATGTTCCGGTCATGGGTGGAGAGTTGCTGTTGCTATAGCCACAGCAACTCTCCACCCATTCACGATCATTAAGCTCGGGGACCCCTGCGGCATGCTGCCGGATACCGATTTGCCGTCTTTGCGCAGTCCATCGGCTGCCGGCGCGCGAGGACGGCCAGCGGCTCAGAGGCCAGCGGATCAGGTGACCGAACCCGCGGCGGCGCCGGTGACCCGGTCGCCCCAGCGCGAGATCTCTGCTTCGAGGTCGAGGGGCTGGATCGCGTCCCCCGATGCCGTCTCCGCGGCCCAGTCCTCGGCCGGCACGCGCCACATGACCTCGAACTCGATCCCGCTCGGGTCCTTGGCGTACAGGGACTTCGATACCCGGTGGTCACTGGCACCGACAAGCGCGTGCCGGGCGGTCAGCCGCTCCCGTACCTCGGCCAGCTCGGCCAGCGTGCCCACCTCCCAGGCCAGGTGGTACAGGCCGAGGTACCTGCCTTCGGCCAGCTGACCGTCGGGTACGGCGAACAGCCCGAGATCGTGGTCGTTTGCCGTGCCCTTGGCGCGCAGGAACGCGGCCCGGCCCGGGATCTCCATGGCGATCTCAAAGCCAAGCGTGTCGGTGTAGAAGTCAACGCTCGAGGCGAGGTCCCGGACGTAAAGGACGGCGTGGTTCAGGCGGCGTACGGCCATCGCAGGTTCTCCCATTCAGCTCTGCTGCCATAATGCCGGGCCAAGCAGGCTTATTTCCCGCGACGTTCTCGCCCCAGTGGCAAGCCAGCCTCCGCCGCGGACGAGAACTGGTCGTTGATCGCGACGACCTGCCTGCCGCGGGCGGCGAGTAGGGAGGCGGCCACGGCGGCGCGGTAACCGGCCTCGCAGTGCACCCAGATCTCGCCAGCGGGGATCTCACTCAGCCGAGCCGGCAGCTCGTGCAACGGGATGTGGACAGCTCCGCGGAGATGCGAGACCTCCCATTCCGGGCGGCGGCGCACGTCGAGGAGCACCAGCGAGCCGAGGTCGGCGCGCCCCGCTAGCGTCGCGAAGTCAGCCGAGGGGAAGTCCTCCAGCACCTGGCCAGCACCCCACACTGAGGGACGGCCGGACGCGGCCCCGGAGATCCTGTCGATGCCAATCCGGCACAAGGCGCGCTGCGCGGCGGTGACATCCTCGCCGGTGTCGCCGATCAAGGTGAGCGGCGTGGCCCAGGGAATGAGCCAGCCCAGGTACGTCGCGAGGCCGGTACCGAGCTCGAAGTTCAGCGCGCCGGGCAGGTGCCCGGCCGCGAAAGAAGTCCGCGAACGCAGATCGACCACCCATTCGCCAGCCTCGATCCGGCGCCGGAGCTCGGCGGGGTCGCTCACCCTGACCGGCGGGGCCAGGTCGGGTGCCGCCGGTCCGGCCATGTTGGCCGGACCCATGTGCGCGTAGTACGCCGGATACACATCCAGGCCCGCGAGCAACTGCTCGACATAATCCGCCTCGCTGCTCGTCAGCGCCGGATTGATGCGCTTCTCGTCAGCGACCGTCGACCCGCCGCCGACGGTCGGCGTCGCCGAGCAGAAGCTGCCGAATCCGTGCGTGGGACAGACCGCGGTAGTGCCTGGCAGCGCAGCGGCCAGCCGAGCCGCCGAGCCGAACTGCGCCTTGGTCAGCGTCAGCTTGTGCTCATCGCCGAGCAGATCAGTCCGCCCGGTGGAGCCGTTCAGCAGCGAGCCGCCGGTGAAGGCCGCCACTACCTGATCACCGTCGCCAAGGGCATAAGACACATGGGTGAACGTGTGGCCCGGCGTGCCGATCACCTGAATCCGCATGTCACCCACCTTGACCAGGTCCCCGTCGGCGACGGGCGTCCGGTCGAAGGACACCCGGTCGGCAGCGTTGACGTGATACCGAGCCCCCGCCGCTCTCGCCAGGGCCAGCCCGCCAGTGACGTAGTCGTTGTGGATATGAGTCTCGAAAACGTCGGTAATGGGGACGCCCCGCTCGGCCGCGACCCGCTCGACCCGGTCGAAGTCCCGCTGCGCGTCGACCACGAGCGCCACGGTGCCATCCGTAGCCAGGTAACTGCGGTCGCCAAGCTCGGGCGTGTCGATGGCAACTATCTCAATCATCTCTGCTGACCCTCCCCGTCGGCCGCCGCCCGCACACCGGCATCGCCGTCACCGCACGGCCGGACGGCCGGTATAAACGCCGCGGGGGCGGATCGGGGTATTGCGCTCATATTCCTCTAGCGCGTGAGCGAGCCAGCCCGCAGTGCGCCCGGTAGCAAAAATGGCCTCGCCCGCGCCGCGGATCATGCCGGCGACCCCGGCGAGCACCGCCAGCGCGAACTCGATGTTCGGCTCCGGGAGCGCCCGGCGGCGTGCCTCGTCCGTCACCGCCGAGGCGACCGCGAGCTGCGGCGACCCCGGCGCGTACGCGGCTACGAGCTCGAGCAGCAGGTTGGCCCGCGGATCACCGTCCTTGTAGACGAAGTGGCCGAAACCGGGCAGCCGCTCACCGCGGCGAAGCACATCGCCCACAACCCGCGGCGCGTCAGCGGGCGAACTGGCCGAGCTGAGCATGAGCTCGGCGCCGAGGGCTGCGCCGCCATGCAGGGCGCCGCCCATCGCACCGAGACCGGTCGCCACGACTGCGTAAGGATCGGCCCGCATCGACGCGGCGACCCGCGCCGCCAGCGTCGACGCTGCCATCTCGTGGTCGGCCAGCAGCACGAGGGCCGCGTTGAGGACCCTGACCAGGCCGGGCGGCACCGGCCCGGCGCACAGCCGCGCCGCGAGTCGGCCGGCCACCGCGCCCGACAGCCCGGCGTGGTCCGGCCGCTCCCCG
>DATHPF010000254.1:0-12189 GCA_035484155.1 Streptosporangiaceae bacterium | reverse complement strand
CTGCTCCTTGGACTCGGTGTCCTTGGCGATCTCGGCCAGGCTGGCCACGGCGACCTCGACCGCCCGCTCGATGCCCTTCTTGAGCGACATCGGGTTGGCGCCGGCGGCCACGTTGCGCAGGCCCTCGCGGACCAGCGCCTGGGCGAGCACCGTCGCCGTAGTAGTTCCGTCGCCAGCGACGTCATCGGTCTTCTTGGCGACTTCCTTGACAAGCTCGGCGCCGATCTTCTCCCACGGGTCCTCGAGCTCGATCTCCTTGGCGATGGACACGCCATCGTTGGTGATCGTGGGGGCTCCCCACTTCTTCTCGAGCACGACGTTGCGGCCCTTAGGGCCGAGGGTTACCTTCACGGCGTCGGCGAGCTGGTTCATGCCGCGCTCGAGGCCGCGCCTGGCGTCCTCGTTGAACGCGATCATCTTCGCTGCCATAGGCTTCCAGTCCTCCCGGAACTTTGTGCCTGCGTGCCGACCGGGCCGACGCCCGCGACGGACGGCCGCGTCTGACGGTCAGTCCCTGCCCGCCGTCAGAAGGGCCTCATCGCCCCGATCACGTCACTGCGTTGTCACTCTCACCCCGAGAGTGCCAACGTCATGTTTAGCACTCTCATACCGCGAGTGCAAGCTCGGGGGCCTTTAGTGGGATCTCTGCGCAGGTCAGTGGCCATCGAGCGGTAATGAGCCGATTCTCGATGGGACATCCGTAATGCGAGGAGCCCGGCGCCCGACGTGGGCGCCGGGCTCTCCCGGCTGTGTCGTACAGAGAGACCTAGACGGTCCGGACGGCCTCGGCCTGCGGGCCCCGGTCGCTCTGCGTGATCTCGAACTCGACCCGCTGGCCTTCTTCAAGGCTGCGGTAGCCATCCGCCTGGATAGCTGAGAAATGGACGAAAACGTCCCTACCACCGTCGACCGCGATGAAGCCGTAGCCCTTGTCCGCGTTGAACCATTTGACGGTGCCCTGAGCCATTACCAACAACTCCCTAACTCTGCTCGGGCTGCGGGTCCCGCCCTTGCTACGCGGAACCCGTTTGATCGCGGCAAAGGTACTGACATCACCAGCAAGCGCGCTTGCTGCTCTTCCACTACCAACAGCGACCGGACACGACTTTACATCGTGAGCAGCGGGGTTGCGGCAACTTGTGCCCGTCTCTGACGCAATGTGCCATGCCTTATCGGACGCGAAGGCTGTTCTGCGACACGGCGCGTCAGCCGCCCGCGACCGCCGGGATCACCGAGATCTGGCCGTCTGCGGGTACCGGCGTATCCAGGCCCTGGGCGAGCCGGATGTCTTCGTCGCCCACATAGACGTTCACGAACCTGCGCAGCTGGCCGGCGTCGTCTAGCAACCGCCCACCGATCCCTGGGTAGTCAGCGTCCAGACCGGCGATGACCTCGCGCACCGTTCCCGGCGCGCCAGCCACGACTGCGGTCCCACCTGTGTAGCTCCTCAGGATCGTGGGAATCCGCACCGACACGCTCATGCTCGCCTGCCTTTCAGAACGCGGGCACCTGCAGCGCTAGCTCGCGCGCCGCGAATGCCTCCAGCGTGGCCGCTATGGGGGTACTGGCCTCGATCGTAACCGCGTCAGGCGTCTTGAGTCCGTCGCCGGAATTGATAATGACGGTCCTGGCGTCGGGATCGAGCTGGCCTTCCTTCAGCAGGTTGCGCAGCACGGCCAGGGTGACCCCGCCAGCCGTCTCGGCGAAGATGCCTTCGGCGGCAGCGAGCAGGCGGATGGCGTCGACCAGCTCATCGTCGCCGACGTCGGCGACGATGCCGCCGGTCCGGCGCACCACGTCGAGCACGTACGGGCCGTCCGCCGGGTTGCCAATCGCCAGGGATTTGGCGATCGTCGCGGGCCGCACCGGCTGGACGACGTCGTGACCGGCGCGGAACGCGGCCGCGACCGGTGCGCAGCCGGTCGCTTGTGCGCCGTACACCCGGTACGCCGTGTCCTCAACCAGGCCGGTGGCGACGAGCTCGCGAAACGCCTTGTCAATCTTCACCAGCTGGGCACCCGAGGCGACCGGCACGACGATCTGCTCGGGCAGTCGCCAGCCGAGCTGCTCGGCGACCTCGAAGCCGATGGTCTTGGACCCCTCGGCGTAATACGGCCGGACGTTGACGTTGACGAACGCCCAGTCTTCGCGCTCGTCGGCCAGCTCAGATGCGAGCCGGTTCACGTCGTCGTAGCTGCCTCGTACGGCCACCAGGGAGCCGCCGTAGACGGCCGAGCCGATGACCTTCTGGGGCTCGAGGTCGGCCGGGATGAGCACGACCGAGCGGATGCCGGCCCTGGCGGCTGCCGCGGCCACGGCGTTGGCGAGGTTGCCTGTCGACGGGCAGGCCAGCACCTTGAAGCCGAGCTCGATCGCGGCGGCAAGCGCCACCCCGACCACCCGGTCCTTGAACGAGTGCGTCGGATTGGACCGCTCATCCTTGATCCACAGCTCGCGCATCCCGAGGGTGCGTGCGAGCTGGTCGGCACGGACCAGCCGGGTCCAGCCCGGATCGAGGTTTGGCCTGCTGGCCACGTCGGGCGGTACTGGCAGCAGGCTCGCGTACCGCCACATGCTCAGTGGGCCGGACTCTACCGATTCCCTGGTCACGACAGGCAGGTCGTAGGCGACCTCGAGCGGGCCGAAGCACTGGTCGCAGGCGTGAGTGGAACCGAGGGCCACCGTGTGCCCGCACTCGCGGCAGGCAAGGTGGGTGGCGTAGCCGAATCGGGTCGGGGTTTTGGTCGCTGGGTTGGACAGTGTCGCTGGGTTGGACAGTGTCGCTGGGTTGGACAGTGTGGAACTCACTGGCGAGGCCTCTCTCCTCATCTATCCCAGCGGCATACGGGCCACCGGGTCGGAGTTGGCACCTGTCACGTGACGACCTCGCAGCTATGGACGCGCGATCAACGTGATGGTTGCCGGGGCTTCATCGGGCCGTTCCCTCCACCCCTCTGGATGAGCGATATGCAGTTGTGTCACCAATGTTAGCCTGAGCCGGCCGTCTCGCCCAAGCTGGTATGTCGCCAGACCTCATGCCCAGGCCCGGGCGAGGCGGTGGGTCGGCCCCTGGCATCTGAGCGATACCAGATTAGGCTCGCAGTACATGGGCGAAACGCAAGGCGACGGGCCAGTACTGATCGCGTCCAACAGGGGGCCGGTCTCGTTCACGCGAGGCGACGATGGCCGCTTGTCGGCTAAGCGCGGCGGCGGCGGGATGGTGTCCGGCTTGTCCGCAGTGGCCGACGAGGCCGACATGCTCTGGGTCTGCGCGGCGCTGAGCGACGACGACCGGGCGGCGGCGCGTCTTGCGCCGGGCGGCCTGCTCGACCCGGCCGAGGTGGGGACTGGCGCGGCCGTCCGCATGCTAGACATCCCGGCGCCTATCTACTACCGCGCCTATAACGCGGTCGCGAACTCGACGTTGTGGTTCGTGCACCACATGCTCTACGACACGCCTAACCAGCCGAGCTTCGGGCCAGGCTTCGCGCGTGACTGGGAGGCATTCCGTACCTATAACGAGCTGTTCGCAGCTGCACTTGCAAGCGCGGCCGCCAACAGCGAACGGGCTGATCGCGAGCCGGTCCGTGCGGTCATCCAGGACTACCACCTGTGCCTGGCGCCGCGGCTGCTGGCCGAGCGCGCGCCTGGCGTGCGGATCGCACACTTCTCACACACCCCATGGGCGCCGCCGGACTACTACCGAATGCTCCCGGACGACGTCGGCCAGGAGGTACTGGCCGGCATTCTCGGCGCCGATCATGCTGGCTTCCTGTGCCGCCGCTGGGCCGACGCGTTCGCCGACTGCTGTGCGGAAATCCTCGGTGCGGACGTCGACTCACGCCGCGGCCACGTGCCCTACCGCGGTCACGTCACCAGCATCGGCGTCCACCCACTCGGCGTGGACGCCGGGCAGTTGCGTGATCGCGCCAGCCAGCGGGACGTGCTGACCAGGCGGGCGGAACTGATAGACGCCGCCGGCGGACGCAAGCTGATTGTCCGGGTCGACCGGACCGAGTTGTCCAAGAACATCGTGCGGGGGCTTGAGGCCTACCGCGAGCTGCTGCGGTCCCGCCCGGAGTGGCGTGGCCAGGTCGTCCACCTGGCCTCCGCCTATCCGTCCCGGCACGACTTGCCCGAGTACCGCGAGTACGCCGCCGCGGTGCAGCGGCTCGGCCGCGAGATCGAGGACGAGTTCGCCGAGCCGGGCTGGAATCCCCTCATCCTCGAGGTCAACGACGACTACGCGCGGTCCCTGGCTGCGTGCCGAATCGCTGACGTGCTGCTGGTGAACCCGATCCGGGACGGCATGAACCTGGTGGCCAAGGAAGGTCCGGTCCTGTCGGACCGCGGTTGCGCGCTCGTGTTGTCGACCGAAGCGGGCGCCGCGGCGGAGCTCGGCGAGCACGCGCTCATGATCAATCCGTTCGACGTGACGCAGACCGCCGACGCGCTGCATGCGGCGCTGACGATGGACGACGCGGAGCGGACGCGCCGCAGCGAAGCCCTCGCTGCCGCCGCCATGTCGATGCCGCCGAACCGGTGGCTCGGCGACCAGTTGTGCGCGCTGGACCGGATCCCAGTGAGCTGGTAACAGTCAGCTAGCAGGCCGCAGCTACCGGCCGGCCCGGTTCAGCCAGCCTGGTCCTTTTGGGTGGCGAACGCGCCGGCGAGGCCAGCCAGCAGCTCGGCAACGCCGGTCGGCCCGCTGACCACCAGGTCAGCCTCGGCCATGATCGGCTCGGGAGTCTCGGCCGAGCCGCTCGCCACCGCCAGCCCGGGCGTGCCATCGGCGCGCAATTCACGCACGGCTTCGAAGGCGGGCCGGTCGCCGAGGTCGTCGCCGCAGAAAAGCACGGCGGCCGCGGACCGCTCGGCCGCCAGGTCGCGGAGGGCTTGCCCTTTGTCGGCGCCAGGCGGCCGGAGTTCGAGCACGAGCCGGCCTGGCTCTACGGCCAGCCCGGTGCGGCTGGCCAGCTGCGTCAGGGGGCCACGGAGCCGCTCCAGCTCGGGCTGCGGCTGCGCGGCGCGGCGCGTGTGCACCGCCAGGGCCTCGCCTTTGTCCTCGATCCAGGTGCCAGGGTCCGCACCGGCGGACGCCAGCACGGCCGGCAGGTCAGCGCGGGCTACCGCCAGCCCTGGCGGTAGGGCCGGGCTGGAAAGCCGACCCCGTTCCCATCTCTGCATTCCGTAGTGACCAAGGACGATCACTTCCGGGACCGCGGCAACCCCGGCGAACGTGGCAGCATCGGCAGCGGGCCTGCCGGTGATGATCGCGACCGTGCCAGCAAGCCCGGCAAGCTGATGCAGCGCATCGACCGCGGCCGCGGTCGCCCTGGCCTGTGTCGGGTCGGCCACGATGGGCGCGAGCGTGCCGTCAAAGTCCAGCGCGATAAGGGCACGTGCCGGGTCGGCAAGCAGCGCGGCGAGGCCGGCGCGGCCCGCGTCCGTGCGTGGCTCCGGCACGCCTCGCGCGGCGTCCGGCGTGCCCCCCCGCGTCACCATGAGCTCGATGTCCCCTTCTGCTCAGTCTGGCCGCTCAGTCCGGCCGGGCCGAGCGCATCCGCTGGCGCCTGCTGCGCTGCCTGCGCAGCCTCGCGACGAGGACCGGATCGAACTCAGCCGCCTCGGGCCGGTCAATGAGCTGGTTGAGCAGCTGGTAGTACCTGGTGACCGGCACCCCGAAAACCTCCAGGATGTCGCGTTCCTTGGCACCGGCTAGCCGCCACCAGCTCCGCTCGAAGGCCAGGATGCGCATATCGCGCTCGGACAATCCAGCCACCCTGCCTCCCGGCAACCCCGCGCCTTCGAGCCATCTTAGGCAGTGACTTTGCTGGCAAGCGTTCCCGCTGGTCCTCTTTGCGCGGAGCCGATGGCGACGTACGCTCACCAGTCGTGACCGTCTATAACTGCATGAGCTTCCTGACCGACTACGGGCTGGAGGATGGCTTCGTCGCGGCCTGCCACGGCGCCGCGGCCAGGATCGCTCCAGCCGCGCGCATCATCGACATCACCCACCTGGTGCAGCCAGGAGACGTCCGGCGGGGGGCGGCCGTGCTAGCGCAGACGGTCGGTTATCTGCCGCCTGCGGTGCACGTGGCAGTGGTCGACCCTGGCGTTGGTACCGCCCGGCGTGCCGTCGCCGTGGCGGCAGGCGACAGCATCCTCGTCGGTCCCGACAACGGGTTGCTGTCGTGGGCTGTTGCGTCACTGGGCGGCGGCAAGGCGGCGGTGCAGCTGACCAACGGCGAGCTATGGCTGCATCCGGTCTCGGCCACGTTCCACGGACGTGACATCTTCATGCCGGTGGCCGCGCATCTGGCCGCCGGCCTGGACCTCGCCGACGCCGGCGAGGAAGTCAGCGTGGCCGACCTCGTTGCGCTGCCCGCGCCCACCAGTCGCCTGCATGACGGCGGAGCCGAGGGCGAGGTGATGTCGATCGACAGGTTCGGGAATGTGCAGCTGTCCATCCCGGCGGCGGACGTCGGACGACTCGGGATCGGCATCGGCTCGGCCGTCGTGGTGCGCTGCGGGCGCCGCCAGTTCACGGTTCCGTACCTCGACACGTTCGCGGCCGGCGCGCCGGGTGAGATCGTCGCGTTTACCGACAGCGCGGGGCTGATCTCGCTGGCCATCAACACGGGTGACGCCGCGGAACAGCTCGGGCTGCCGCCCGGAGCGCACGTCCGGCTATCCCAGGGACACACCAGCTGACCTGCGGATCGGCGCGGCGCGGACCGAGTTGTCGACCGCCTCGATAATTCCTCCAGATAGCACGCAAATAGCGTGAACGTGGCACAATGTGCGGTACCTAAGCATGGAAGGCAAGAAGGCGTGCCACTGAGGTTCCCCCGCCCCGTCATGGCACTGATTGCTGCTGCTGGCGCCGCGGCCATCTCGCTCGGCCTCGTTGCCGTGCCCGCCTCGGCTGACACGGTCCGGCACCAGGAATGGTGGCTGAGCTCGCTTGGTGTCACCAGCGCGTGGTCAGGGTCCCAGGGCTCCGGCGTGACCGTCGCGGTGCTCAGCGACGGCGTGGATGCCAGCCAGGCCGACCTCGCCGGCGTGGTGACAACGTCGGCACCAATCAGCGGTGCTCCCGTCGCCTTCGGTCAGTACGCCGGCGAGCAGGGGACCCAGATTGCGAGCCTCATCGCTGGTCGGGGCCACGGATCAGGCGGCGGCGCGGGCATCATCGGAGTCGCGCCCGAGGCGCGGATCCTGTCGGTGCCGGTGACTCTGCCGCCGGACGATCCCCAGCTTGGCGAGTCGTCGGTCGCGGCCGCGATCCCCGCCGCGATAGCCGCCGGCATCAGGTATGCGGTGAACCACGGCGCCACCGTCATCGACCTGCCCATCGATCCGGGCCAGGCAGGGAGCAACGGGATCGGCGGCATGACCGCTGCCGCGGGCGGCAGCGCGGCCGAGCTGGCCGCCGTCAGCTACGCGCTGGCGCACAACGTTGTCCTGGTCGCCCCGGCCGGGGACGATGAGGCCGCCGGCGACGCACCCAACTACCCTGCCGCTTACCCCGGCGTGATTGCCGTCGGCGCGTTCGACTCGGCGTTCGACAAGGCTCCTTGGTCAAGTCGGCAGAGTTACGTCACGCTCACCGCAGCCGGTGCTGGCGTGATTGCCGCCGACAACACGGGCGGCTACCAGACGATGAACAGCACGAGCGCCGCGAGCGCCGTCGTCGCCGGGGTTGTCGCTCTCATCAGGTCTCGCTACCCCAGCCTGACCCTGGCCGACATCCGCAAGGCCCTGATCACCACCACGCTGTATCACCGGTCCGACGGCCTGGCGATCGGATCGGGCTACGGCGCAGTAGACGCCGGCCGGGCGATGACGGCGGCTGCCGCGATGGCCACGCCGCCGTCTGACCGGGCATCGGCGGGAGCGCAGCCGCTCAAGGCGCCGGCGGCGGTCTCCGCACCGGGCACCACGCAAGGCCTTGGGAAGCAGATCCTGCGGGCTGGGGAGCTGTCAGGCGGACTCCTGCTTGTCCTGCTGCTGCTAATTGGCATCGTCGCGGCTAGGCGCCGCCGACGGCGTCGGAGCAGGCAGGTCGTTGCCACAGAGTGGACGCACCGGCCGGCCCAGTCGCGCTACCCCCAGGGCAGCGGCGCCGACGCCGACCGGATGCTCGAGGTGCTCGCTGCCCCGTCCCCAGTGCAGGCTCTGCACTCTGGGCTGCACGGAGCACAGCCTGCCGGCGTTGGCGGTGTGGATGACGGCATGTTCGCGTCCGTGGCGGGTCGCCAGGGTACGAGCGCGTCGGGTGGCCAGCTGCTGCCTGATGGCCCGGTTGCCCCAGCCAGCGCTGTTTCGGCAGGCGGCACTGGCGACGGCGCCAGGTGGCAATCACACGGCCCAGCGTCGCGCGCCGTTAACCGGCGCCCGGCCGTGTCCGGCACACCGCCGTGGGAGCCTGCTGCCGTCCCCGATACGGAACTACCGTGGATTGCGGCCCCTGGCGGGCAGAGCGGTGCCGGCGGGCGGGACAGTGCAGCCGGGCGCGACAGTGCAGCCGGGCGCGACAGTGCAGCCGGGCAGAGCGGTGCCGGCGGGCGCGAGAGTGCAGCCGGGCACCGCGACCCAGGCGGATACCGCCACGCAGGCGGGCGAGGTGGTCCGGCATGGCCCGGCGCGGCATCGCCGATGGCAGAGCCGACACCAGCCGTGCTGGCGGCGGGTGAGCAACTTCAGCCGTCAGCCGGGCCGGCCGCGCAGTCGCCGTTCCACCCGGCGAGTCAGGCTGGCCCGAGCCGCTCGTCCGGTCCGCCGGGCTGGGATGCTCCGGGCCGCACCAGTCAGCCCGGCTGGGACAGGGCTGACCGTGCCGGTCAGCCCGACCGCGAGGTCGAGCCCGGCGCGCTTGGCTCGACCGCAGGTTCTAGCGGACCTGCGTGGGTGCCCTCTTGGTCCGCGTCGCCCGCAGCATCTGCGTCGCCGGTCTTGAGGTCGCGGGCCGGGTCCGGCTCGGCGGTCGGCTCCGGCTCGGCGGCCGGCTCCGGCTCGGCGGCCGGCTCCGGCTCGGCTGACTTCACTTCGCCGACGGACCGCAGCACGACAGGCGATCTCGGCCATGGTGAATCTGCGGCCGGTGCCGCCGTCCAGGGTGGCCCGCCGAACGCCCTGCCTGCGTCCAGGCTGGCCCCCTCCGGGCTGCCCGTCAGGCAGCCGCGGGCTAGCCTGCCGGCAAACCCAGCGCCGTTGTCGCCCAGCGGCTCACTGTGGGAGCGACCCGCCACCAGGGCGCCCGCCACCACCAGGGCGCCTGCAGCCCCAGGGGATGATAGCCAGGAGGCCAGCCGGCCGATCTTCGTCTGGAACCCGGCCACGCCGGGCGAGTCGGCCCCAGCGGAGCCGAGCGATACCAACGCTGAGCCGGGCTGGCCCGGCTAACGTCAGCGGACCGGCCAGATCGGGCGTCGGTCAGTGATGTGCCGAGGCTGCGGCCAGTTCCTCTTTACGGGCCGAGGCGTAGATCGGCGCGTATTCCTGACCGGATAGCTTCTGGATTGCCTGCACGACCTCGTCGGTGACAGCGCGCCGCTGCCGCGCGCCGGCGGGCTGCCCGCGAAACTCGGCGAACTCGAGCGGCTCGCCAATCCTGATCTCGATCTTGCCCGGTCGTGGCACCCGCTGGCCTGGCGGCAGGATCCGGTCGGTGCCGACCATGGCGACCGGAATAACTGGCGCACCCGAATGCAAGGCCAGGAAGCCTACGCCGGTGCGGCCGCGATACAACCGCCCGTCTGGCGACCTCGTTCCCTCCGGATAGATCCCAAACAGCTGACCCGCCCGCAGCAGCTCCAGCGCTGCTTCCAGCATCTCCTGCGCCGCTCGCGCGCCCGCCCGGTCAGTCGATAGCTGGTTGGTCGCGCGCAGGTAGGCGCCAACGGCGCGATCGCGCAGCCGGGTGCCGGTGAAGTACTCGGACTTCGCCGCGAACGTGACCGGCCGCTCCAGCATCAGCGGCAGGTAGATCGAGTCCACGACCGACAGGTGATTAGAGGCCAGGATGGCGGCGCCGCTCGCGGGGATGTGCTCGGCGCCGATGACGGTCGGCCTCACCACCGTCCGCAGGAACGGCCCAGCGATGACCCTGGACAACTGATACTGCACTCGGCCTCCGCTCAGGGGCGCTGGGACTTACCGGTCATCCCACGCGGCACGTCACAGATTAGCCCGGCCCGCCTGGTGTCTGGACTGCCTGGCAGAGGTTACTGGCCGGTTGGTCAGGTTTCGCGGATAGCGGACTCTGCGGCGGCGGACGCTGGCGGTCCCTGAGCTGGTCCCGAGCGGGCCGCATCCGCCGCCCGACGGAATTCGGATGCTCATCCGGATGGCGCTGGAGACAATGACTGGCATGACTAAGTGGTGGCCGCTCGCGGACCTGCGCTTGCTGACGCCCCGGCTGGAGCTACGACTGGCCACCGACCGCGACCTAGACGAACTGGCCGACCTCGCGGCCGCGGGCGTGCATGATCCGGAGGTGCAGCCGTTCGGGGTCCCGTGGACCGACGTCTCGCCGGACGAGCGGGCCCGCGGCACAGTCCTGTACCACTGGTCGCAGCGAGGGGCCTGGAAGCCCGAGCACTGGTCCCTCGACCTCGTCGTGGTCCGCAACGGGGCGGTAGTGGGCATGCAGGCCATGGGGGCCACCGACTTTGCCGTCCTGCGTGAAGTCAGCACCGGATCGTGGCTAGGCCAGGCTCACCAGGGCCAGGGCATCGGTACCGAGATGCGGGCAGCCCTCCTGCACCTGGCCTTCGCTGGCCTAGCGGCGCAATACGCCACGTCGGGTGCATTCACTGATAACCCAGCGTCGCTGGGCGTCTCGCGCAAGCTCGGCTACGCCGACGACGGCATCCAGCGACAGGTGAGCCGCGGCCAGCCAGCAACGATGCAGCGGCTCCGCCTCGATCGTGACACCTGGATGTCGACGCATTCATTGCCGGTGACGATCGTCGGGCTCCAGCCATGCCTGCCTTTGTTCGGACTCGATGGCTGACGGCGTCTGGCTGGTGACCGGCGTGCAAGCGGCTGGTAAGTCCACGATCGCTGACCTGCTGGCCCGGCAGTTCGAGCGGGGCGTTCACCTGCGCGGCGGGCAGTTCTACCGATGGGCCGTGCGCGGCTGGGTGCACGTCGGTGATGCGCGCGCCGACGAGGCAAGGCGGCTTCTGAACCTTCGCTACCGGCTGGCCGCGCTCGCGGCCGAGGAGTACTGCGAGGCTGGATTCACCACGGTCGTGCAAGACAACATCTTCGGCGCGGACGTGGTTCGCTGGCTGGACTCCGTCGCCGCCCGGCCCCGGCACCTGGTTGTCCTTCGCCCCTCGGTGGCCGTCGTCCGGCAGCGCGAGCTACAGCGCCACGCGGCTACCGGCAAGACCGCCTACCGGTCCGGGGAGTTCACGGCCGAGGATCTGGACCGGCAGCTTGCTGCCACCCCGCGGATCGGGCTCTGGCTGGATACTTCCGCTATGTCTCCGGCCGAGACGGTGGCGGAGATCCTCCGGCGGTCGTCCGAGGCTGTCGTCGACCAGGCCCTCGCCGCGCGGTCTTGCTCAATCACCGACTGAGGACCCGGCCGAATGGCCACCATGCCCCCTTGGCTGGCGCGCGGCCGGTTTCGCCCGCCTGCCAACAGCATGGCTGGAACTCTGCTGATGCTCTTTGCGCAGTAGGTAGGCAGCCATGACGTCATCTGACGGACGGCGTTTGGCCGGCAGCCCGCGCCGCCTGCGCCCGGGCCCCGATATGCACCTTACGTTCTTATTGCCCCACTTAGAGCCCGGCCCATTGGAAGTCGAAGGGCGTCGCAGTGACCACCACGACCCTGTATGGGCAGCCGATCACTTCAGCAATGGCAGGTCAAGGGCAGCAGCAGCGGCCGGATCTGGTACCTCCCAGACGATGAGAAAAGCACAGTATGGATTGTGTACGCGTGGTCGGCGCATCCGAGACAGACCGACTGAGTGCCCCGAACGGCGGCTGCAGCACTCTGCCAGAGGCCCGGAAGGCTACGCTGCTGGTGCCCTTATCCGTAGCTAAAAGTGGAGCCGGTGAGCGGGATCGAACCGCTGACCTGCCGTTTACAAGACGGCCGCTCTGCCAACTGAGCTACACCGGCGGGGACTTCGAGCATGGTAGCCGAACCGGGCCCTGACGTGCGCA
>DATHPF010000253.1:0-6799 GCA_035484155.1 Streptosporangiaceae bacterium | reverse complement strand
CAGGTCGAGGTAGCGGCGGACCTGCGCGGTGTAGGCGGCGCGGGCTCGCTCGCTGCTACGGGCGATGTCTGCGGGGAGTGCCGCGACTGCGCATCCGGTTTCGGGCTTGTCGCGGTGAAGCGGGCTCAGGTAGGCATCGATGGTCGTGGCGAGCGCCTCAGGCCCGCCCTGGCGCGCTGCTGCTTCGGCTCGCTTTGATCCGTGCGCTAGGGCGGCCTCGACGGCCTGTTCGATCAGATCGTCGCGGGAACCGAAGTGCCGGTAGAAGCCGCCGTGGGTGAGACCTGCCTCGCGCATCAGTTCCGCGACGCCTAGGCCGTCGATTCCATCGCGGCGGATCCGGGCAGCTGCGGCTGTCACGATCCGCTCGTGGCTGGCGGCTTTGTCTGCTTGCGAGCTGCCCATGTGTCCGGGCCTTCCTGACGTGGTCGTGCGACGTATGCCCTTGACATTCAGGATGACACACGACATCCTCCAATCAGGATGATGACTATCATCCTGATTGAGCTGTGCGGATACGTCCTGGAGGACTTAGCCATGCCTGACGCCCCCGATCTGCACCTTGACGTGTACGTCGCGCCGATGAGACCGATGCGGGGAGCGCCGGCGCAAGGGCCGGGCGATGAGCCGATGTGGTCGCCGATGAGCGCGACCCTCATCCGTGGTGAGTACGACGCGGTCCTGGTGGACACGCTCGTTACCTTCGGCCAGGTCGACGCCCTCGCGGATTGGATCGGCAGTTTCGGCAAGCGGCTGTCCGCGATCTACATCACCCATGGGCATGCCGATCATTGGATCGGCCTGAGCCGCCTGCTGGAGCGCTTCCCGGACGCACGCGCGCTGGCGACCGGCTCGGTGCGCGAGCGCGCCGTGTTCGAGGCGACCAATCCTGGCCTGTCCGGCTACTGGCAATCCATCTTCGCCGGCGAGGTCCCTGCCGATCCGGTCCTCCCCGACCGGTACGACGACCCGGTTATCGACCTGGAAGGCCAGCCGCTCGAGGTGATCAGCATCGGCCAAGGCGACACCGAGCATTCGACGATCCTGCATGTCCCCGCTCTGCATGCCGTCGTGGGCGGCGATGTCGTCTACAACCAGGTCCACATGATGACCGCCGAAACCGATGAGAAGGAACGCGAGGACTGGATCGCCAGCCTCGACCGGATCGCCGCCCTGCAGCCGCGGATCGTCGTTTCGGGCCACAAGCGCGTCGGCGCCGCCGACGATCCCAGGACGATCGGCGAATCCCAGCAATACCTCAGAGACTTCTCTCGCATCGTCGCCAGTGAGGACGCGGCGGAGGACATTGTTGCGGCGATGCTCAAGCGGCACCCCGGCCGGGATAACCCGCGCGTCGTGTGGCACTCCGCGCGCGAGGCCGTCAAGAAGCGCCAGTGAAGGAAGGTCAGGGGGCTCGATGAGCAGGAGCAGGCAGTTCCGACTTGCGGCTCGCCCGGAGGGCGAGATCAAGGACTCTGATTTCGAGCTGGTCACGGCGCCGATTCCCGAGCCAGCCGAAAACGAGTTCGTCATCGAGACGACTCACATCTCGATCGATCCCGCCATGCGCGGCTGGATGAGCGCGGCCCGTTCCTATATCCCGCCGGTCAAGATCGGTGAGGTGATGCGGGCGCTGGCGGTAGGCCGCGTCATCGCCTCTCACCACCCAGAGTTTGCGCCCGGCGACTGGGTCCACGGACCCTTCGGCGTGCAGGAACATGCCGTCTCCAACGGCCAGGACGCCTACAAGATCATGGTCACCGGCCCACTGACACCGGCCGCCTATCTCGGCGTGCTGGGCCTGACCGGGCTGACCGCCTATTTCGGGCTGCTGGACGTCGGACGGCTGAGCAACGGCGACACCGTTCTGGTCTCCGGAGCGGCCGGCGGCGTGGGGACGGCTGCCGGCCAGATCGCGAAGATCAAGGGCGCCACCGCAGTCGGCATCGCTGGCGGTCCGGAAAAATGTCGCATGCTCATCGAGGAACTCGGTTTCGATGGCGCGGTCGACTACAAGCGCTCAGACCTGCGTGTCCAGTTGCACAAGCAGACGCCGGACCGCGTGGATGTCTTCTTCGACAACGTCGGCGGCGAGGTGCTCGACGAAGGCCTGACCCGCCTCAGGCGCGGCGCGCGGGTGGTCATCTGCGGTGCGGTTTCCCAATACAACGCCAGCGGCCCTGTCGCCGGGCCCGCCAACTACATGGCGCTCCTGGTCTCACGCGCGTCGATGACGGGCTTTGTGGTTTTCGACTTCGCCAGCCGGTATCAGCAAGCGATCCGAGAGCTGTCCGGCTGGGTCAGTCAAGGGCGGCTGCGGAGCGTCGAGGACACCGCGCCCGGCGACATCGAGATGTTCCCGAGCATGCTCGCCCGCCTGTTCACCGGCCAGAACACTGGCAAGCTCGCCCTCGAACTCCGGCCGTGACCAAGCCACGCAGCAGACTGGACAGCAGGCCCATGGCAGCTGAGATCACCCGCCAGCCCGTGACCGCAGGCTACGACTCAGAGCTGCCGCCCGCTGCGACCAGAAGGACAGACATGACCACCGGTGCTGGACCGCTTCCGCCTCGACGACAAAGTCGCGATCGTGACCGGGGACTCCTCGGGCCTGGGCGTGGCATTCGCCAAGGCGCTGCCGAAGCAGGGGCAGACCTCGTACTGGCGGGCCGCCGTGCGGAGCGTCTCAAGGCGACCCGCGCGATTGTCGAGCAGGCCGACGGGCGTGCGATCGCGGCCGCCGCAGACGCGGCCCTGCCGGAGAGCGCCCTGGCCGTCGTCGAGGCATCGATCACGGAGTTCGGGCATGTCGACGTCCTGGTCAACAACGCAGGGAAGGGGACGGCGGTACCGGCCACGCGCGAGACGCCCGAGCAGTTCCGCGAGGTCATCGACATCAACCTGAACGGCTGCTACTGATAGCTCAGGCCTGCGGCCGCGTCATACAGCCCGCGACGGCACAGCCCGATTCGGGCTTATCCCGATGAAGCTGGCTCAGGTAGCCGTCGATGATCGCGGTCAGGGCGGTGCGGCCTCCAGGCTCGGCCGCCGCGGCTGTTCGTCGCGATCCGTGCGACAGGGCGGCGTCGACTGCCGCGGCGACTTGAAGTGCCTGTAGAACCCGCCATAGGGTCGGGCCGGCCTCGCTCATCAGGTCCGCGACGCTGACGCTAGCGATGCCATCTCGGCGATTCGGCACGCCGCCGCAGTCACGATGCGGTCGTGGCTAGCAGCTTTGTCGGATTGCGAACTGCCCATCTCTCAGATTCTCCAGGTTACGAACTGCCCATCCCTCACCTCTCCAAGTTAATCGCCAGATTCAGCTTGACATACAGGATGACGTGCATCATCTTGATGTAGATGACGGACGTCAGCTTGTTGCTTACTGCTGACATGCCGCTCGTGAGCCTGGCGCGACTAACAAAGGAGACCGAACAATGCCAATGATCGACGTGTACGCCGCGGCGGGGACGTTCGCGGACAAGCACTCCCTGGCGCGAGACGTCGCCGCCTGCGTGATGCGCAACGAGCAGGTCCCCGGCCTAGCGCTGTTCCGCAACAACACGGCAGGGTTCGTTCACGAGCTTCCCGCGGAAGCGATAGCGAATGTCGCGGGTGAGGGCAACTACGTACGTGTCCAGGTGCTAACCCCGGTCGGGGTGCTTGACCGTGACAAGCAGCTGTCAGTCGTCAAGGAACTGACCGAGATCATCGCGGCGGCGGCCGGCGACCCAAGCCTCGCGGAACGAACCTGGGTCCTGCTGACCGAGTCGCCTGAGGGGGGCTGGGGTGTTGCCGGCCACGCAAACACGGGCGCCGACCTCGCCCAGGCGGCGAGGGCCGAGATTGCGGCCCGCGCGGCACAAACGCCGACCGACTAAGGCACCGACAGCCGCTCTGGGGTTCAGGCCATGACAACGGCACGATTCGAGGCCCGCAACTTATGGCGCCGAGCGTATTCGGCGTGCGGAGCCGCGATGCGCCGGTGGTGCCAGTTCCAGCAGCGATCGATGCCGACCATGAAGCGCCGGGATGGGACGGGCCGCCGCCTGACGACGTTGCTCGACCGGCCCACTCCTCCAGCGTTGAGCCATGGTGTTCAGCGGGCCGATCGATCCCTCAATATGCCCTTGGGAAATGGGCGCTCGGTTCCGTCCGTCCCTCCGCGGACGCGAGCAGGAGCTCTCGGTCATTCGCCAGAGGCTGAACCAGGTCCGGGCTGGGACCGGTTGCGTGGTGGTGGTGGAGGGCAGCGCCGGGCTCGGCAAGACAGGCTGCTCGACGAGTGCGTATCGATGGCTGAAGAGCTCTCCGTCCGGATCGGGCGAGGAGCGGCCGAGCCGGGGCGCGTGATCGAGCTGGGTGCCCTCTTCCCTCTGGGGAGAGCGTTTATGGCGATCCGGTGTTCATGGTGGTCGCCAAGCCGTCGGAAGACGGTAACAGGGCGATACAATCGGGTCGCTAACTCTCGCCGAGGAAGCCGGCCAGGGCGTCGAGGACCAGGTCCGGTGCTTCCTCGGGCAGGAAGTGGCCGGCGGGCAGGGCGTTGCCGCGGACGTCGGCGGCATACTCCTGCCACACGCTGAGCGGCTCGTAGGCGCGGCCGACGAAGCCCTGGCTGCCCCACAGCACCAGGACCGGGCAGCCGATCTTCTGCCCGGCGGCGAAGCTCTCGTCGTCGTCGGTCAGGTCGGTGCTGGCCGCGGCGCGGTAGTCCGCGCACGAGCCCGCGATCGTGCCCGGGTCGCTGAAGCAGCGGATGTAGTCCGCCATCACGCCGGGCTCGATGCTGGCGCCCATCTGCGAGTCAAGCCAGAAGGCAGGGTCGGCGGCGATCATGTGCTCGGGGACGCCGTTCGGCTCGGCCAGGAAGAACCAGTGGTAGTAGGCCAGGCCCATCTCCCGGCTCACATGGCGGAAGACGTGCCGGGTGGGCACGATGTCCAGTATGGTCAGCCGCTCGACGGCCTCCGAGTGGTCCAGGACCAGCCGGTGCGCGACCCGGGCGCCGCGATCGTGGCCGACCAGGCCGAATCGGCCGAAGCCGAGCTCGCGCATCAGCCCGACCTGGTCCCGTGCCATGAACCGTTTGGAGTACACGCGGCCTGCTTCGTCCGGCTTGGGCTTGTCCGAGTCTCCGTAGCCGCGCAGGTCAGCCACAACGACGGTGTGGTCCCGGGCCAGGCCGGGGGCGACCTGCCGCCATACCAGGTGGTTCTGCGGGTAGCCGTGCAGTAGCAGCAGCGGCGGGCCCGACCCGGCGACGGCGCAGTTGATGGTGACGCCGGCCACGTCCACGCGGCGGTAATCGAAGCCGGGCAGCACGGCAGGGGTCATGACGGTAGCTCCTGTTCCAGTCGGGCCGCCGCTGGCAGCGAGCTGCTGATCGTGCGAAGCTGGTCGGCCGACGCGAGATGTGTTCCTGCCGGATCCCAGGCGTCCAGGTGCTCGTTCAGCCAGCCATCTGCCGACAGCCATGTGGTGGAGGCACGAAGGAGGATCCATGGGGAGGAGGCGCGTCGGAGACCGCCGGCGTACCGCGCGGTGAGCTCTACGGTCGGTATTGCCCGGGGAGTTGTGAGCACTGCCGCATATGACGGTGCCAGCGCATCCATCAGCATGATGAGCCGGAAGATGTCTGGCGGCTGGTCATCCTCGGTGAGGCGGAGCCACGCGGTCAGCACAGGGCGCGGGCCGCCAGCGTACGGACGGCTGCTATCGGTGGGCCGGACCTCAAGGAACTGGCCGATCGGCGCAAGTCCAGGCGGGATGGCAAAACGGTCGCAGTTGCCGTGCGGCGGCACGGACGGACAGTCAGGAGCCACTGGCTGCAGCCACTGGGGTCTGATCGCACCTGTTACCAGCGAAGCCGAGGCCAGGCACGATCTGTCGCCGTCCGCCGGGAGTGCGCCGGCCGAAGCGCGCCCCCGGCGGGGTCGGGTGATCGCTACGGTGAACACCTGGTTGATAGGACGGTGCAGGCGCACGGTCGCGCTTCGCATCAGGCCCGCGTCTTCGCCGGAGTACGTCGCTTTGGCCAGCAAGGCGAGAGTCAGGCCGCCGTGAAGGCCTCCGAAGCCCCATAGATGCGCGGGAGGCTCGATGGGCTGGCCGGTTACCAGGTCGACCTGGTCGAGCCAGCGTCCAGGAGGTGAAGGGGAAGCTGCTGTGTCCGTCGATGTCATGCGTTATCGTCTCCAGCCCTCGGCCTGAAGCCGAACAGATCAGGGTCGCGCCGACCCGAGTCGGTTGTTGTAGACCCGCAGCTGCATCGCGGCCAGATCAAGCAGTGGGGTCGTTATCCCGAGCTGAGTCCCTCGGCGCGCGAGATCCGCCAGGATCGTTTCAGCCTCGGCTGGCCGGCCGGCGGCCACGTCTCGCGACATCGACGATGTGAGGTTCGATCCGTCTTGGGTAATGCTGCGGGTCGTGTTAGCCGTCACGGCCTGAGGTATCGGGTAACCTGCTGCCGCCGAAACCGAGGTGGCCTCGGCGAGAATCGCTGGGCCCAGCTCACGCCCGCCGGGTACCGCCACGATGTCGCCCACGGTGCCCCGCATCAGGCAGGTCAGGGCCCCGACTGTCGCGATGAATACCCATTTCTGCCACATCCGCGCGATGATCTCGTCGCTTATGCCAGTGTCGAAACCAGCTCCGCTCAGCTGGTCGTATGCCGCCTGGAGCCGCGCACTGCGAGTGCCGTCCTGGGGGCCGATCGTCAGACTCGCGGCCGGGGCCAGCACGACGATGTCGCCGTCGTCGTTGGCTGTCGCGCTGATGACGGCGACTCCGCCGAGCA
>DATHPF010000252.1:0-2039 GCA_035484155.1 Streptosporangiaceae bacterium | reverse complement strand
AACGGGATGGAGATGTTCTTGGCGTCGAAGAAGTCCGCCTTGTTCTCCCAGTAGAGCCGAGCCGAGGAAACCCCGGTGTTCGTCAGCCAGTAGAGCGTGATGTTGTCGAGGAGGTCGTCCCGGGTCAGGGCGCTCTGCAGGCGGCCCTGCAGGACCTGCTCCACGAGCCCGGGCTGGCCAGTACCGTCGCCATGGTCCAGCATGAACGCCGCGAGCTCGATGGGTGAGTCCGCCAGGCCGTACAGGGTTTGGGGGCGCGTCGCCATGATGAGCGCGTAGGCCACGTGCTTCGCATAGAAGTTACTCAGCTGCTCGTACGCGCGTCGTTCCTCATCCGAGAGACCGGCTGGCGGCGGGTCGCCGCGCTCGAACCCCTTGGTGATCTCGGCGGGAGCGGTGCCCGGCATGTTGGAGTGGATGCCGAGCAATTCCGGTGCTGCCTGTATACCCATGTCCTGCGTGACGGCCGCACCCCAGTCGCCGCCCTGCGCCACGAACTGGGTGTATCCGAGGCGCGTCATCAGCACCACCCAGGCACGTGCGATGCGGGCGGGATCCCAGCCGGTGGTAGCCGGCTTCGCGGAGAACCCGTGGCCCGGCAGGGAGGGAATCACCAGATGGAACGCGTCCGCCCCGCTCCCGCCGTGCGCTGCGGGATTGGTGAGCGGCTCGATGATCTTCAGCTGCTCAATGACCGAGCCAGGCCACCCGTGCGTGACGACCAGCGGCAGCGCGTCCTCGTGCTGCGAGCGGACATGAACGAAATGGATGTCGAGCCCGTCAATCTCGGTTATGAAATTGGGCAGGCCGTTCAGTTTCGCCTCGCACTGGCTCCAGTCGTAGTCGCTGCCCCAGTAGCGCGCGAGGTCCTGCATCATCGCAAGCGGCACGCCCTGAGAGTCGTCGGCGACCGTCTCGCGCTCGGGCCACCTGGTCGCGTTTATGCGTCTGCGTAATTCGGTGAGATCCGATTCCGGGAAGCTGATCTTGAACGGGCGAACATCGACGTTGTCGCTGTGCGTCTGCTGCGCGGTGTCAGGCATGGCTAGGTTCCTCGCCTTTGGCTAGATGCCCTCGACGTCGGTGACTGCCCGGCGAAGGCCTGGAGGGCTAGAGGGCTTCCTGGGGCAGGTGGTGCCCGATGCCGGTAGGTACCCGACCAGCCAGGTACACAGCGAGGGCGTCGGCGACCTGGCTGGCGCCGAACAGCGAGCGGGCCGGTCCTCGCCCATGCGCGGGTCCTCGCTGACACCGAGCAGCCATGCCATCGGCGATAGCGGGACCTCAATGCCTAGGTCAACGCTATGCCGGGCCTATAAAACTAGCAATGATTTTCTTGAGATGATCAGCCGGGTTCGGTCGGGGGCCATAGCTGAGTTTCCACGCCAGCTAAGACCTTGGCTGATGGACTCTTAGGTCAAGGAGTCTCCGCCTGGCTGGCGCCACTGACACTACGAGCACCGGCGCGTCCGCGTGTCTGTCAGGCCATCGGTGTGAGTCTGGCGGCGCTGCAGGAATCTGCGGGTCGGGTCCGCGATCATGTCGGGCTGCTCGTCGAGCGCGAAGTGGCCGGCGTCGACAACATGCACCTCTCGGCCTGCTCGCGGGTAACCCGGCACGAGGGCCGTGATCCGGGCATAGCTGACCGATACCTCTGGGGACGCGCAGCGACCAACGACCCAGGCCTGCACCGCCATAGTCCCGCGAATCACAACGAAATAAACCCACTTACGCACGCGACAGCAGGTCTGGCGAGAAGGCATCCGGGCCTTTTTGTAACGAGAAATGTTCAGATCCCGATCATATTCTGGACAAGGGAATCGGGGCCCTTTCCGTTACACAAGACGACGCGCGTGGCGTCAGCTGCCGCGCACGCCAGGCCGAGAAGGAGCCGCCGTGACCGACACCCAGTGGGCTGATGTCTCTGAATGGCAGCGCCCAGTAGATGACGCCTACCCGTGGCAATTCTTCTGCTTCCGGTCCAATGACGGCGAGCACCGCGATGCGAACTTTGCCGCCAACCGGGCCTGGGCGGATAA
>DATHPF010000251.1:0-8360 GCA_035484155.1 Streptosporangiaceae bacterium | reverse complement strand
GACGGGATGGCACCCCTCGGGGTCGCGTTCTCTGGCGGCGTCGACTCCTCGGTACTGGCCGCGCTCGCAGTCCGGTGCCTTGGTGCCGCTCAGGTGACCGCGATCCTCGGTGTCTCACCGAGCCTGGCCGCCGACGAGCGGTCGGCGGCCCATCACGTGGCGAGCGTCATCGGCGTTAGGGTCGTCGAGATCCAGACTCATGAGGGGGACCGGCCCGAGTACCAGCGCAACGGCCCGGACCGCTGCTTCCACTGCAAGGACGAGCTGTTCACCCGCATCTCGGCCGAGCTCGTCACCGAGCTCGGACTTCGGGCGGTTGCCTACGGCGAGAACGCTGACGATGCCCGCCGCCCGGACCGGCCGGGCTCGCGCGCGGCGGCCGCGCACCATGTTCTAAGGCCGCTGGCCGACGCCGGGCTGGACAAGGCCGCGGTCCGGCGGATCGCGCGCTCGCTGGAGCTACCGTGCGCAGACAAACCTGCCGCGCCCTGCCTCGCCTCACGCATCCCGCATTTCGACCCAGTCGACGCGGCGAAGCTGGGTCAGATCGAGCGGGCCGAGTCGGCGCTGCGCCGCCTCGGATTCGATGATGTCCGGGTGCGGCATCACGGCGATGTTGCGCGCATCGAGCTGCCCGCTGATGATCTCGAGCGGGTCGCGGCCGAACCAGCGCGGTCTGCGGTCCATGCCGCGGTCACCGAGGCGGGATTCCGGTTCGTCGCCGTTGACCTGGCCGGCATCCAGTCCGGCGCGTTCACGCTGCCGCTGGTGCAGAGCCGGCATGACTGATCCGTGGCAGCCGCCGGCTGAGCTGGCCGCCTTCGCGCGGCTTGATCACGACCGTGCGGCCCGCCGGGGCTACCCCGAGGCCATCTATGGCGAGGGCAAGACGGCCGGCCAGCTCGCCGGCATCGCGGCGTCGGTGCGGGAGCGGGGCGACGCGACGCTGTTCACCCGGCTCACGGCCGCGCAGGCAGCAGCGGTCCTGGCCGAGCTGCCGGACGCCCGCTACGACGCGGAAGCCCGGCTACTCGCGTGGCCGGCCGAGCCGCCGTCGCCGACCGGCGGGCTCGTGACTGTGCTTGCCGCCGGAACTTCCGATCTCCCGGTGGCGCGCGAGGCTGCCCTGACCGCGGCCCACCTGGGCCGGCGGTCCGAGCTGATTGTCGATGTGGGCGTGGCCGGGCTGCACCGCCTGCTGGCTCACCTTGACCTGCTGCGCCGGTCCCGCGTGATCGTGGTCGCGGCGGGCATGGACGGCGCGCTGCCCAGCGTGGTCGCGGGACTTGTGAGCGCCCCGGTGGTGGCGGTGCCGACGTCGGTTGGCTACGGGGCCGCATTCGACGGGCTGGCGGCCCTCCTCACCATGCTCAACGCGTGTGCGCCCGGCGTGGCAGTCGTCAACATCGACAACGGTTACGGCGCCGGGCATCTCGCCGCTCAGATCGCGGCGGCCGAGTAGGTGGCTGCACAGTATCCGGCGGTCAGGCTGGCCCGCCGGGAACAGGGCCGCCCACCACCAGGCCACTCTGCGCCGCTCCCGCGTCCGCCAGCCGCAGCACCTGCCGCACCGGCAGCGTCAGCTGCGCCGCCGCGGCCTCGACGTCGGCGTACTCCGGAGTTGCCTGCCGGATGACAGCGCCGTCGTGAGCCACCTTGATCCGGACCACCTGGCCGGCGATCTCGACAGGTACCCACATCCGGGCCAGTGCGTACTTGTCGACGATGAAGCTCCGCATCCCGATTGTGCTCGTCTGCGCGAGCACCACCGCGCGGAGCGCCGCAGCGTCCTCGGGCCGGGCCAGCACGTGCAGGGTGTGGGCCGGACGGCCCTTCTTCATCAGGATCGGCGTGAGCCAGGCGTCCTGCGCCCCGGCCTGGAGCAGCGCCGTGAGCACCGCGGGCCACAGCCGTGGATCAAGGTCGTCGACGTTTGCCTCGATCACCACTTCGGCTGCCAGGCCACCCGCCGAACCGGCGTCCGCATCGCCGATCACCGCGCGGACCACGTTGGCGCGATCCGGAGTGTCCTTGCTGCCGGCCCCGACACCGGTCGCGACCACCTGCATAACCGGCAGCGGGCCGCAACCGCTCGCCAGGGCAGTCACCAGCGCGACCCCCGTCGGCGTAGCCAGTTCGCCAGTGCCGCCGCCCGATACGGTCCACCCGCCGACCATCTCCAGCACGGCCGGTACCGGGACGGGCAGTATGCCGTGCTCGGCGCGTACCGTGCCCGAGCCAAGCGCGAGCGGACTGGCCTGGATGTCGGCGATGCCGAGGTCATGAAGACCGGCGCAGCTGCCGACGATGTCGGCGATTGAGTCCAGGGCCCCGACCTCGTGAAAATGCACATCGTCCGGCTCGATGCCATGGACCCGTGCCTCAGCGACGGCCAGCCGGCTGAAGACTGCCAGGGAATCGCGGCGGACAGGGTCCGGGATCGGCGCGCGACTCAGGAGCTCCTGAATGTCACGCCACGCGCGCGGGACTGGATCGGACTTTCGCAATGAAACGCTGACCTGCGTGCCGCGCAGCCCGGCTCGAGTCACCTGCCGCGCGGAGAGCGCGACCGCGCCTGCGAGCACGGCATCGACCTGAACTCCGATGAAATCCAGCGAAGCCCCGGCGTCCACCAGCGCACCGAGGACCATGTCGCCGGCGACGCCGGCCGAGACATCCAGCCACATCGTGCGCAGCTCTCCGGGCATGATCGCGCCTTCCCTTCGCCGCAGCGGCCCGACCCGAAGCTATACGTGTCGTTGACGTCATGGCCAGGCACCCCTCAGGGTGAGAACGGCTGCGATCCACAAAGGGGGCATGCATGACGACGTACGGGCTGCTGATCTTCGAGGGCGCCGAGGAACTGGACTTCACCGGGCCGTGGGAGGTGTTCACGGTCTCGGGCATGCTGCGCGACGGCGTCGACTCCGCCGTCCTGGTCGCTGAGCGGCCGGATCCTGTCCGCTGCGCGAAGGGCATGCGGGTCCTGCCGGATCACACGCTGAACACTCATCCGCCGCTGGACGTGGTCCTCATCCCCGGTGGCCAGGGCACCAGGCGCGAGGTTGGCAATCCGGCGGTCATCGACTGGATCCGCAAGGTCTCCGCCGTGGCCGCGTGGACCACGAGCGTGTGCACCGGGGCGCTGCTGCTGCACGAGGCCGGCCCGGCTCGCGGCCACCGGGTGGCGACACACCATGCGTTCGAGGACACGCTGGCGGCCCGCGGCGACATCACCGTCGTCCGCGACGCCCGCTACGTTGTCGACGGCGATCTCGTCACCAGCCAGGGGGTCTCGGCCGGGATCGACATGGCGCTGTGGCTGGTCGGCCGGCTGCACGGCCGCGACCACGCTCGGGCGGTCCGTCGCCACATCCAGTACGAGCCAGCGCCGCCATACCTGGCCGACGAGCCCGAGGCGTGAGTTCAGCCCGTGAACCCTGTACAGATCAGTACAGGGCGGTCAGCTCAGCGGCGGCTGTGACGACGAGCGAGCTGAGCTTGCGGCCTGGCGCCTGGCCGAGGCGGCTGACGGGGCCGGAGACGCACAGGGCTGCCAGCAGCACGCCGTCGCGCAGGACCGGGGCGCTGACACTGGCCACGCCCGGCTCCCGCTCGGCCACGCTGGCCGCCCAGCCGCGGCCGCGGACCGCGGCCAGCTCGGCGGCGGCCACGCCGCCGCCGCCATCTGGTGACCAGGCGAGCAGCACCTTGCCGCCAGACCCCACGTCGAGCGGCAGCAAGGCACCGACAGGAACGCTGTCGCGCAACCCGGTGCCCGCATCACGCGCGGCAATGCAGAGCCGGTGCTCGCCCGACCTGACATACAGCTGAACGCTCTCACCGGTCGCCTGGTGGAGGCGATCGAGAACCGGGCCGGCCAGGCTGGCAAGATCGAGCTCAGGACCCGCGACCGCCGCAAGCTCGGTGAGCCGCGGACCGAGCCGGAAGGATCCGGTCGGATCCCTCGCGACCAGCCGGTGGGCCTCCAGCGCCACCAGCAGCCGATGCGCGGTCGGTCTGGGCAGGCCGCTGGCCTCGGCCAGTGCGCGCAGCGACCTGGGGCCGCCGGCGAGCAGGTCGAGCAAGGCGACACAGCGGTCAAGCACGCCGACCCCGGTGATTCGGCTGGCGCCGGGCTGAGATGCGAGTATGCTGTCCATAGTATGAACATGCTATCTCACTATATGAGACAGCGCTACGGTGAGATCGATATGGTGAGAGCGAGGCGGAGATGACAGGACGCCTGTTTGACAAGGTCTGGGACCATCACGTGGTGGCAAGCCCAGAAGGCGAGCCGGTGCTGCTCTACATCGACCTGCACCTGGTACACGAGGTCACCTCGCCGCAAGCGTTTGAGGGGCTCGACCTGGCGCACCGGGAGGTGCGCCGGCCCGATCTCACCCTCGCCACCATGGACCACGACGTCCCGACCATCGGCATCGACAAGCCGATCGCCGACCCGATGGCCGCAGAGCAGATGGCCCGGCTTCGCGACAACTGCGCTAAGCACAACATCACGCTGCATGCGCTCGGCAGCGTCGAGCAGGGCATCGTGCACGTGATCGGCCCGCAGCTTGGCCTCACCCAGCCGGGCATGACCGTCGTGTGCGGCGACAGCCACACCTCGACGCACGGGGCGTTCGGAGCGCTGGCATTCGGCATCGGGACGAGCGAGGTCGAGCACGTGCTCGCCACGCAGACGCTGCGTCAGGTCAAGCCGGCAGCGATGGCAGTGAACGTCGAGGGCGATCTGCCGCCCGGCTGCACCGCCAAGGACCTGGTGCTCGGCATCATCCGGCAGCTTGGGACCGGCGGCGGCGTCGGCTCGGTCATCGAGTACCGCGGCCCGGCCATCAGGGCGCTGTCGATGGAAGGCCGCATGACCGTCTGCAACATGTCGATCGAGGGCGGCGCCAGGGCCGGGATGATCGCCCCAGACGACACCACGTTCGCCTTCCTGGAGGGCCGCAAGTACAGCCCGTCCGGCGCGGAGTGGGAGCGTGCCCTGGACGACTGGCGCAGCCTGCTCACTGAGCCGGACGCAGTATTCGACCACGAGATCACGGTGGACGCCGCGACCCTGCGACCGGCCGTGACCTGGGGTACTAACCCGGCCCAGTCGGTGACCATCGATGATGTCGTGCCTGACCCGGCCGCCCTCAGCACCACGTCCCAGCGGCAGCTGGCCGAGCGGGCGCTGACCTACATGGACCTGAAGCCAGGCACGCTGATCCGGGACATCGGCGTCGACACCGTCTTCATCGGATCCTGCACGAACGGACGGCTCGAGGACCTGCGCGAGGCTGCCGAGGTCGTCCGTGGCCGCAAGGTACATCCGAGCGTCCGCGCGCTAGTGGTGCCGGGCTCAGCCCGCGTCAAGGAAGCCGCCGAAGCTGAGGGCCTGGATAAGTTCTTCACCGACGCTGGCTTCGAGTGGCGCTCGGCCGGCTGCTCGATGTGCCTCGGCATGAACGGCGACATCCTGGCCCCTGGCCAGCGTTCGGCCTCGACGAGCAACAGGAACTTCGAAGGCAGGCAGGGGCCAGGCGGGCGCACGCACCTCGTGTCGCCAGCGGTCGCCGCCGCGACAGCAGTAGCCGGACACTTCAGCGCACCAGGAGATCTGTGATGGCAGGCATTCAGAAGGCATCGGGCCGCTCGGTCGCGCTGAACCGCCGCGACGTCGACACCGACCAGATCATCCCGGCCGCCTGGCTCAAGCTGGTCGGGCGGACCGGTTTCGCCGACGGCCTGTTCAGCGCCTGGCGCGCGGACCCGACCTTCGTCCTGAACCAGCCGGGCGCGGACCAGGCCAAGATCCTGGTCGCCGGCGCCAACTTCGGCTGCGGCTCGTCCCGCGAGCATGCCGTGTGGGCACTCCAGGACTTCGGCTTCCAGGTCGTGGTAGCACCGAGTTTTGCCGACATCTTCCGCAATAACTGCATCGGCTCGGGCTTGGTGCCCGCGCAGGTGAGCGAGGACGCTTCGGCCCGGCTGTTCGCCGCGCTGGCGGCGGACCCGGAGGCCGACGTGGTCGTTGACGTCGCCGCTCGGACCGTTGCCGTACCGAGCGCGGGCCTGAGCGAGCCCTTCGAACTGGCCGACTTCGCGCAGTGGCGCCTGCTGGAGGGCCTGGACGACATCGCGCTGACCTTGCGGCACGACACGTCGATCGAGGCCTTCGAGTCGGAGCGCCCGACCTGGCTCCCGCTGGTCAATGCCGGTGGCCGCACAGTTAGCGCCGGTGACGAGCCGGGATCTGCGGGTTAGCTGCCCGCCACGGCTATTTTTGCCGACCTCGCCTGCGCTGACCCTTACCCGCCTGCTTGTTCCAGAACGTGAGGTCCTGGCGGACCGCCAGCGTGTCCGGGTGCTCGCGACCGAGAATGCGTTCGTAGACGGGCACGAGCGCGGCGTAGAGCCTGCTGGCCTCGGCAGTATCCCCAGCCGCCCCGATCCACGCCGCCAGATTGGCGCACACGTTCAGGGTCCTTGGATGCTCTGGCCCAAATACGTGCTCATATACCGGCACTAGTCCGGCGTACTGATGGCAGGCCCCTTCAGGGTCTCCAGCCGCGCCGGTCCAGTGGGCGAGGCTGCTTCGAGCGGCGAGAGTCCGTGGATGCTCGGGGCCGAGGATCCGCTCGCGTACAGGCAACAGAGCGGCGAACTGGTTCCGGGCTGCGCCGGCGTTTCCTGCCTCACCGATCCAGCGGGCAAGTTCGCTCCAGGCTCTCAGGGTATCCGGATGCTCTCGGCTGAGCACTCGCGCCATTACGGGCAGCAGGGCAGCAAACTGATCACGCGCCCCGGCGGCGTCGCCTGCCTCGCCGGTCAGCCTGGCCAGTTCGCTCCGGGTGGCCAGGGTGTCCGGGTGCTCTCGGCCGAGTACCCGCTGCATCATGTTCAACAGAGTGGCCGCCTCTTCTCGAGCCTCGGCCGCCCCCTCCGCCAACGACAGTCACACTCCTCTCACCTACGAGAACAGTCGCATATCCGCGCGCGTCGCCGCGCCCAGGGTAGGTGGGTAGATAGCTCGCTCACAAGGATCACGGGGCGCTGGCCGCCAGCGCCTGGCCGGCAGGCGGTGCCACCCGAAGATCGCGCTCGGAGCGGGAGTATGCGCGGCGACGGTCAGACACCTTTAACGGCTGGCTCAGGAGGCGCCTTCGTCTGTTCGGCCGACAGATCCGCTGTCTATTCAGGTTCGCCTTCAACTAGGGCGAGAGATCGCGCGAGTCCGACACGCCCGTCCGCTCTTGCGCGACTGCCATGGCACACGGCCGCAGCGGGGGATGCCGCGTCCTGCTGATACTGGATCAGGCCGTGATGCATTGCGGCCATAAGTGCCTGTCCCCGGTTCGTCGCGCCCAGTTTCTCGTACAGCCTCGCCACGTAGGTCTTCGCCGTGGACATGCTGATGTACATTTCGAGCGCGATAGCCGGGACTGACAATCCGTCGTGCAGCAAGCGCAAAACTTCGGTCTCGCGCGGGCTGAGCGCCAGCCGGTCCTGCATAGAGCGGCGCCGCGCTACTGCCGTCGCTAGTCCCGATGCGGTGAACGATGAGGCGGCGACGGCTGCATGACGGATCGCGCAGACCACCTCGTCCAGCGGGGCCGTTTTACCGACAAACGCCGACGCCCCGTTCTCCAAGGCGCGGAACAGTACGTCGTCGGCTTGCTGCGACGTCAGCATGACGATGCCGAGGTCGGGGTAACGGTCTCGGAACTCACGAGCGAGTCTAAGCCCGTCGTCATCGGGCAGGACGACGTCGACAGTCACCACGTCGGGCCGTACGGTGGCAACCATGTTCGCCGCCTCGGCAGCCGACTGGCACTCGGCAACTATTTCAATGTCAGGATGCTGCGAAACGAGCTCGTGCAAGCCATAACGGATGAGCGTCTGTCCGTCAACTATGCCGAGATGAATTGGCATCGCAACTTCCCCCCCAAGGGATGTTGACCGCCCATGCTATGAAAACCTGTAGAAGCTCATACCAAAGACGTATTTGGAGCTGATCTGAAATTTGTCTAGATAATCGTCCTTGAGTAACTAGATGATCTTCGTCGAATGCCGACGCGGCCCCGGACCCGAGGTGCAGTATCACAGTTCACTCAACGCCAGATCAGCGCATGACCCGTATTATCCGAACGTTATCCAAAAGTGACCTTTGCTCAGTAGTGGGCTAGCTACGCATAGTAATGCCCTGTCCTGGCATGAACGGCCGACCTGGCGTTGTCGAGTGACGAGGTCAGCGCCCGCCAGCGAGCATCGCAAGCAAGGCCCCGCCCAGGAGGAAGGGGCCGAAGCAGATCTCGCTGCGCAGCGTGATGCGCCGCGCTGCGAGCAAGGCC
>DATHPF010000250.1:0-61940 GCA_035484155.1 Streptosporangiaceae bacterium | reverse complement strand
TACGACGACCTGCCGCGCCTGCTGCACAGGATCACGATCGCCGGCCCCGTCCCCGTCGGCATCGGCGGCGACACGAGCACAGTACGGAAGGGCGACGCGAGCTTCTACTCATCGCTGGCCGCCTGACGATGCAAGCTGCCTGCAAGGCAGGCAGGGCACGATCGTCTGTAGTCCGAGAGACTGGAGACGACGATGGCAAGCATGCAGGTAATCGACACTTTCCTGGACGCGATCGAGCGCGCGGCGATCGGCGACTGCGACGCCTGGAGCGCCGACGCTACCCTCGATGCGACCGTGCCCAACTGGCGCATGCAGCTGCACGGGGCGGATGCTATCCGCGGCGAGTACACACGCTGGTTCGCCGATCCAGGCCGCTTTGAGGAGCTCCGCCGGTATCCCGCTGCAGATGGCAGCACCGAGATCGTGGAATACACCCTGAGCTGGTTGGAGAACGGCGTCCCGCACGCTGCTCACCACCTGCACATGCTCACTGTGCGAGATGATCAGATCGTGGCGGATACGGTGTTCTGCGGCGGCCGCTGGCCGGCCTCGCTGCTGGCCGAGATGGAGGCCGCTCATGCCTGAGCCGGTCGGCACCAGCCGTCGGCGGGACCTGCTGGCTGAGCTCCTCGCCGCAGCGGTACGGCGGGAGCCAGTCAGCGATGCGCCCGGCAAGTCGGGGGCAGTCCTGGAGCGCCTGGAGATCGACGGGCAGCCGTACGTGCTCAAGCACCTGGACCTTGCCAGCGACTGGACGATGCGCGCGTCAGGCAGCCTCCGCGGTGCGCCGCTGGAGCTGTGGGAGCGCGGCATCCTGGACCGGCTGCCGGACTGTCTCAACCAGCCGATCGTCGCGGCGGGGCGGGAGGAACGATCTGGACCGCGTCCCTCCGGTGGCTGCGCCCTGCTGATGCACGATGTGGGCCGCTGGCTGGTACCGGTCAGCGACGACCAGATCCCGCTCGGCCAGCATCAGCGATTCCTGGCGCACATGGCCGCGCTGCACGCCGCGTTCTGGGAGTGCGGCCCCGAGGTCGATGTCGTGCCGATGATGCACAGGTATCTGGAGCTGTCGCCGTGGATGGCCGAGGCAGAGGCCGCGGCCGGGTCCGATCACCTGGTGCCGCAGCTCGTGGGCAAGGGCTGGCCCATGCTGGCCGAGGTTGCTCCGGCCGCTGCCGCGGTCGCCGGGCCGCTGGCTCGCGATCCTGGCCCGCTGGTCACGGCCTTCGCGACGACGCCGCTGACGTTCGTGCACAGCAACTGGAAGCTGGACAACCTGGGAACCGACGACACCGGGCGGACTGTGCTGCTGGACTGGGAACAGCCTGGACGCGGCCCGGCGCTCAGCGACCTGGCCTGGTACCTGGCCATCAACTGCCGTCGGCTGCCGCAGTCCAAGGAGGACTCGATCCGGGAGTACCGGACGGCCCTCGAGGCCTGCGGCATCGACACCGAGCCGTGGTGGGACCGCCAGCTCGCGTTGAGCCTGCTCGGCGCTCTGGTCCAGTTCGGCTGGGAGAAGGCGCTGGGCGGTTATGACGAGGAGCTTGCCTGGTGGGAGACACAGGCGGTACGCGCCGAGCCACTGCTGAACTGACGAGGTCAGTGCGCGCGGCGTACGACGCGGCGCCGCGGTCGTGGGAAGCCGGCCCCGAGCCGGTGTATGTGGCGATGGCGAACGCGCTGGCTGCGCATGTCGCCCCGCTGCTGACCGGCGCCCGCGTGCTCGATCTCGGTGCCGGCACCGGGGTGGCCGGCCGGGCTGCCGTCGCGGTCGGCGCGACGGAGGTGGCGGCAGCCGACCTCGCCGTCGAGCCGCTGCGTCGGTGCCGGCCGCCGTTGCGGCCAGTCGCCGCTGACGCAACGGCGCTGCCGTTCCGCGACCAGAGCTTCGATGTCGTCCTCGCCGCCTTCAGCCTGACGCACGCCGGCCGACTTGACGTGGCGCTTGCTGAGTCGCGGCGCGTCGGCCGCGCGCTTGCCGCCACTGCGTTCGCGCCTGGCTGGGGACACCCGGCCAAGACGGCGGTCGATGCGGTGCTGGCCAGGTTTGGCTACTGGCCGCCCCCCTGGTACCTGACCTTCAAGCAGGACGCCGAGCCGCAGCTCGGCGACACGCCGCTAGTTCATCAGCTCGCGCTGGCCGCCGGTTACCGACGGGTGGAGTCCCGCGTGATCGCCGTGCCCACCGGGCTGTCCACGTCGGCCGAGCTGGCGGCCTGGCGCCTCGGCATGGCGCACATTGCGCCGTTCGCCGGCTCGCTCGACATCGAGCGGCAGGCTGAACTCCGGCTCGCGGCCGAGGACGCCGTTGATGGCTGCGAGCCCCTGGTCGTCGACGTCCTGGTGCACGTCGCCACCTAGCCGGTGGTCACGCCCGCCTGACGCCGCCACGCGCCGAGCCGCGCATCAGCAGTCCGGCGCAGCTGCCCTGCGTGAGCACCTGCGCGGCTGGCCAGCCTGCTGACCCGTTCCTCGGCCCGGTCCAGCCAGCTTGGGTTCCCGAACGCGGCCCCGACCTCGCCCGTCCAGCGCCAGGCTTCGATGGCCGCAGAGCTATCCAGCAGGTCGAGGTCGTCCTCCACAGCGGCGTGGTCGGCGGGCAGGCCCAGCATGCGGCCAGCCAGCTGCGCCGTCAGCCGGGCGACGCTGGCATACCGCGGCACGCCCAGCGCCGCCGCCGCCGTGGCCAGCTCGCCAGCCGTTGACTGCGCGCGCTCGGCGTCGCCCAGCAATAGCGCCAGCCGCGAGGTCAGGAGCTGATGCTTGAATGCGAGGCGCCAGCCGAAGACGAGATCACCGGACAGCAGCTGCGCGGCCTCGGCGAGGCGCGCCCCGGCACCGTCCGGATCACCGGCGTCCAGACGCAGCTCGGCGAGATCCTCAAGGGCGGCGATAGTCAGTTCTGCCCGGCCCTCGGAGCCGCCTAGCGCCAATGCCTGGACGTGCTGGTCGAGCGCCCGCTCGGTCTCCCCCAGGTTTCGCAGCACCCAGCCGGAGAAGTTGACAGCGCGGCCGGCAAACCTCGGCACCTGCCGGCGTTCGACCTCGGCCGTGTAGTGAGCAAAGGCAGCGAGGGCGGCGGCCCCGTTCCCGGCCAGGGCCTCAGCGTGGCCAGTGAAGAGCAGCGCATGCAATGTCGCCGACGTATGCTCCACGCCGATCTGGCCCCGGGCTGCGGGGCGGAGCAGCGCGAGCGCTTCACCCACGCGGCTCTGATGAGACCGTAGGACGCCAAGCCACGCGGCCGCGGTCACGCGGTCGGCGCCGTCGGCCACAGACATCGCTTCGCCGAGCAGCAACTCGGCCTGGGCAAGATCGCCGGCGGCGTGCCAGGTCCGGCCGCCGACGGCCAGACAGCGGGCCCGTGTCGCCGCATCCGGTGCCGCGAGCGCCCCGTCAGCGGCGAACTGCGCCGCCTGCGCGAAACGGCGGCCGAAGTAAGAGGCCCAGGCGCCGACCTCGAGCGCGGCTGGTCCGGCCGGGGCGGCGCGGTCGACGTCGCGCAGCGCGGCGTCGTAGCGGCCGCGGCGGGTACGGACCCGGGCCCGGGCGAGCCAGCTCTCGGGATCAGCATGCAGGCTCAGCGCGTCGTCGAGGAGGGTCTCGGCCGCGGCGTGGTCGAAGCGCTCGGCGGCCTGCGCAGCTGCGTCACGTAGGGCGGTGGCGGCCAGCTCCAGGTCACCTCCCAGCCTGGCATGGTGCGCGACGATCACCGGGTCGGTGGCGGACCGCGCGGCCAGTACCCTGCCGACCTGGCGGTGTAGCAAAGCGGCGCGTCCAGCGGTGGCGCTCGCCGCGAGTGCCTCACGGACCAGCTCGTGCCGGAACTTGAGCTGGCCGTCCTGCTCGACGAGGAACTGCTTGGCAACAGCCTGCTCGGCGTCGTTGAGCACCTCGATCAGCGGGCGGCCGAGAACCGCGGCGAGCAGGTCGAGATCGAGCTCGGGGCCGACGAGGGCCGCCGTCCGCAGCGTGGCACCGGCCGCGGCGAGTTCGTCGCAGCGTGCCGAGACCGACTCGACCAGCGACGCGGGCAGCTCGGTTCCGGTCGTCTGCTGCGCCAGCTCGGTGAGGAAGAGCGGATGCCCCTTCGAGCGGGAGTACAGCGCCTCGACCCGGCCGCTGCCGACGAGTTCGGCTGCGGCCGCCCGGTCGAGCACATCCAGGTGGATCACGCCGGCATCGGGCGGCGGCTCGCCCTCGCCGGCCCGCATCGCCGCGACGATGACAGCGGTCAACTGCTCGGCCCGCCGGACGAAGTGCAGTAGGTCGCGTAGTGCGTGTCCGGCCAGGTGGGCGTCGTCGATCAGGATGACCAGCGGGCCGCGAGCGCTCAGCCGGCCGAGGACGCGGGTGAGTGCCGCATAGAAGACAGCCGGACCGAGCATGCTGTCGGCCAGGACCGGCAGTGGCCGCGCGTCGCGGACCGTACCGAGCATGGGGGCCAGCATCGGCGCATCGCCGGCCAGCAAGTCCTCGGCGACATCCGGTCCGAGCCGCCGAAGCAGGGCGCCTAGCGCACTCAGCAGCGCGTCCAGCGGCAGCGAGCGGTCAAGCGGTCCGCACGTCGCGGTCAGCACGGTGTCGCCCGCCGCGACGCGGTGCGCTGCCCAGGCGCGGAGCAGTGTCGTCTTGCCGATGCCGGCCTCGCCCTCGATCACGAGGAGCTCGACGGTGCCGTCTCGCGCACGCAATGTTGTCGCGTCCAGGAAGGTGAGCTCGTCATCGCGGCCGACCAGCGTGATCGCGTCGCCGGTAAGCGGAGCCGGGGCGGCGGGCAGGTCACCGCGGAGGATTGCGGTGTGGAGCGCCGCGGTTTCGGGCGAGAGGTCAGCGCCGAGATCGTCGGCGAGTCGTTCTCGGCTGGTGGCGTACGCCGCCAGGGCTGCTGCGGTCTGGCCGCCATGGACGTACCCGCGCATCAGCACGCGCAGCGCCGCTTCCTCGTAGGGATCGTGCTGCAGGGCAGCGGCAGCCGCGTCGCATGCGGCCATCCAGTCACCGGCCGCCAGCAGTGCCGCCGCGGCGACCACGCGGGCCCGCGCGCTGAGCCTGTCGATCTCGGCCTGCCGAAGTCCCGCCCAGTCGCCCGGCAGGGACGCAGTACCGCTGCCTGTGGAGCTGCCGGGACTGCCGGGGCCGGCCTGCAGCAGCGAGAGTGCGATCCGGGCGGCGGCTGCCGCGCCGATCACGTTGCCGGCGCTGCGCCTGCGCTCGATCTCGGCGAGCAGGTGCGCCAGCTCGGCCACGTCCAGCCAGTCGTAGCGGAGCAGGTAGCCGCCATCTCGGTGCTCGATGCGCTCGCGGCCGAGCACCGATCTGAGCCTGCTCATGAGTACCGCCAGCTGATCATCTGGCCGGCTCGGCTGGGCGTCGCCCCACACTGCATCGGCCAGAAGGGCCGACGGCACCGCCCGACCCTGCGCTAGCGCAAGCAGCTGCAAGGCGAGCCGAGCTTTCTTGCTGCCGAGCGCCGCGGGCTCGACGCCGTCCACCCCGAACTCGCCGAGCAGCCGGACTGCTAGCGACTTCATGCACGTATCCAACTCCCCTTAGTGGCCAGGCCGCCACTGACGGACTGCAAGGGCCGTGCAATCCCTGGATGTAACGCTGGCTTTATCAGGCCCCCAGGGCACATCCATGAGGGAGGAAAGCATCATGACAGGACAAGCTGAGCAGAAGGGGTTCGCTACTCCAGACGAGGTGAGGTCGTTCGAGCGAGGCGAGATGAGACTGCTCAAGATGGGCGGCGGCGAGATCGGCCAGCTGGTACTAGAGCCAGGCTGGCGCTGGTCGGAGCACGTGAAGCCCATAGCGGGGACGGAGCTGTGCGAGGCGCCGCATTTCCAATACCACGTCCGGGGCACGCTGCACATCGTGATGGGCGACGGCACCGAGTTCGACGCCCGGCCGGGTGATGTCACCGCGCTGCCAGAGGGGCACGACGCCTGGGTAGTCGGGGACGAACCAGTCATCGTGGTCGACTGGTACGGCGCCAGCAACTACGCGCGCTGAACGCGGCTGGCTAGGAGTCCCGCAGCACGGTCTTGAGGATCTTGCCGGTCGGGCCCTTGGGCAGCTCGGCGCGGAACCTGACCTCACGCGGATACTTGTAGGCGGCGAGCCGCTCCCGGGTATACGCGATGATCTCCTGCTCGTCGAGGCTGACTCCGTCATCGAGCACGACGACCGCGACGACCTCCTCGCCGAGCCGGTCGTCCGGCTTACCGATGACCGCGGCCTCGCGGATGCCGGGGTGGGCGAAGAGGACTTCCTCGATCTCGCGCGGGTACACGTTGTATCCGCCGCGGATCACGAGGTCCTTGGTGCGGTCGACGATGAAGTAGAAGCCGTCCTCGTCGACGTAGCCCACATCGCCAGTGTGCAGCCAGCCGCCGGCCAGCGCGCTAGCCGTCGCCTCCGGCCGGTTCCGGTAGCCCTTCATCACGTTGTGCCCGCGGATCTGGATCTCGCCGAGCTGATCGCGTCCTGCCGGGAGCGGCTGGTCGCTGGTGTCGGCGACGCGCATCTGCACGCCCCAGATCGGCTTGCCGACCGATAGTGGCTTCCGGTCTCCTGGCCGGTTGAACGAGGAGGTGCTGCCGGTCTCGGAGAGGCCGTAACCCTCCAGCACCTCGAGGCCGAACTTGCCCTCGAACGTGCGCATGACGTCCTCGGGCAGCGAGGATCCGCCTGACACCGCGACGCGCAGCGCGGTCAGGTCGCGACCGCTCACGTCGAGCTGGGCAAGGGCATGCAGCATCGTCGGTACGCCGGCGATGACCGTGCACTTGTCCGTCTCGATCGCGTCCAGGACGTGCCCGGCCTCGAACCGCGGCACGATGGACAGGCAGCCACCGTAGCGGACGCTCACGTTGATGACCGACGACAGCCCGAAGACGTGAAAGAAGGGCAGCACGGCGAGGGTGACGTCGTCCGGGCGGGCGCCGAACAGCTGCCCGGAGATCGTGCAATTCATGTACAGCAGGAAGTGGGTGAGCTCGGCGCCCTTGGGCTTGCCTGTCGTGCCGCTGGTGTAGATCAGCACCGCGGTGTCGTCGGCGTTGCCTGGCCAGACCGCGCCGCCCGGCTCCGCGAGCGGGGCAGCGCTGATGAGATCGCTGAGCGGCAGCGCGCCATCGGGTAGCGCAGCAGGCTCGCCGGCGAGGTACAGCGGCAGGCCGGCAATCTCGCAGGCCTTGGCCGCCTCGGCATGCAGCCCAGCGAGGCCGACCATGACGCTCGCCGCTGAGTCGGTCAGCTGATGCTCGATCTCACCAGCCTTGAGCAGGGGATTCACCGGCAGTACCGCCATTCCGGCCTTGAGGGCGCCGAAATAGGCGATCAGGAACTGCGGCACGTTGGGGAGCTGGATGGCGACGACCTGACCCGGGGTCAGGCCTGCCTCGAGTAGGCCGGCGGCGAACAGACCAGACTGCTCGTCCAGATCGCGGTAGGTCGCTGCTGAACCGCCCGCGCGATAGGCGAGCGCATCGGGAGTGGCGGCTGCGGTCTCGCGCAGAATCGTCGCCAGGTTGAAGCTCATTGCGCCATGGAAAATCGGGCCTTCCGGCGATGTCGGTGAGACATATACTAAGGATGTATCAGCCGAATGCCTAGGGGTCGCGACGCCGCGGATCCTGGTCGCCAGGACAGGGCTGTCAGCCGGACTTCCGGCCGGGGTGCCGCGACAGGATTGGGCCGCCATGTCCTTCGTCAGGGAAGCAGACACTGCCGCCGGCGGCGCCGACGGTGGCCTGGCGCAGGGCCCGTCCATGGGCCTGCTGCTCACCGAACCTGCACGGAGCCTCGCCGATCTCGTGACGTTGCCACTCGCGGCGCCGTGGCTGGCGTTCGCCCCCCGCGGCGACGGCCACGGCGTGCTCGTGCTGCCGGGGCTGCTCGCGTCGGACTCCAGCACTGCCCTGATGCGCAGGTTCCTGCGCCTGCTCGGCTATGACGTACGCGGCTGGCGCCTCGGTCGCAATCTCGGCCCGACCGGTGAGGTGCTCGACGGACTCCCGGCGCGGCTCGATGAGCTGGCCAGCGTGACCGGCGGCCCGATCTCGGTGATCGGGTGGAGCCTGGGCGGGATTTACGCCAGGGAGCTGGCGCGTCAGCGCCCCGCCGAAGTCCGTCGCGTGATCACGCTGGGCAGCCCGTTTGCGCTGACCGACGCCCGGCAGAGTCACGCCGACCGCGCATACCAGCGGCGCAGCCGGCTGCACGCCACGGGGCGGGTGCCAACACGCGAGGAATTGCGCCGGCCGATCGGCGTGCCGTCGACCGCGGTCTACTCGAGGCGGGACGGGATCGTCTCGTGGCGTACCTGCATCGAACCCGAGAACGAGCTGCATCAGAACGTGGAGGTGCGGTGCGCGCACCTCGGCTTCGGCGTGGATCCGGCTACCTTGTGGCTGATCGCAGACCGGCTGGCCGTCCCGGCCGGCGGCCGCCGCCAGTTCCGTCCGCCTGCCCGGCTGAGGGCGCTCTACCCGGTTCATGACGCAGGCGAGGAGTAAGCCACCATGCAGCAACTCACCGGCCTGGATGCTGCGTTCCTCGCACTCGAGACCACGAACTCCACCGGGCACGTCGGCGGGGTCTGCATCCTCGACCCGGCAGGCGCGCCAGCACCGCTCACGCTGGCCCGCCTGACCGAGGTGCTCGGCGACCGGCTGCCGCTGGTCCCGGTGCTCCGGCGCAAGCTGCTGAATGTGCCGTTCGGCTTAGACCAGCCGTACTGGGTCGATGATCCGGACTTCGATATCGAGTACCACATCAGGGAGATCGCGCTGCCGCGGCCTGGGTCGGAGGCCCAGCTGACCGAGCAGGTGGCCCGGCTGCATGCGCGGCCGCTCGACCGGAGCCGGCCCCTCTGGGAGATCTACCTGATCACGGGTCTGGCCAGGCGCCGGGCGGCCGTGTACACCAAGATTCACCACTCGGCGATCGACGGAGCTTCCGGCGCTGAGCTCTTGACGATCCTGCTCGATCTCACGCCGGACGGGCGGGAAGTGCCGGCTCGCACGCCGTTTGTGCCCGCGCGACCGCCCGGACCCGCGGTCCTGGCGGCGATGGCCGCGGCGAAGCTGGCCTGGCGGCCGGTGCAGACGGTGCGCGTCACCAACGAGATTGTCCGCGTGCTGCCCACACTGGCGCCTGCGCTCAGCACCCTGGTCGGCGGCATGCTCGGGCTTAACCGCGGTGACGGCGAGGTCATCGCGACCACGCCAGGAAGGGCGCCGGCGACGCCGTTCAACCGGCCGATCACGCCGCACCGGCGACTCGCCCTGCGGAGCGTCGAGCTGGACAGCGTCAAGGCGGTCAAGACCGCGTTCGGCGTGTCAGTCAACGACGTCGTCATGGCGATGTGCGCCGGGGCACTGCGACGCTGGCTGGCCGATCACCACGCGCTGCCGGACGTACCCCTCATCGCGATGATTCCGGTCTCGGTCCGCGACCCGGCGAGCAAGGCGGCGATGGGCAACAAGGTGTCGGCGATGCTGGCGACGCTGCCGACCAACGTCGCCGATCCCGCCGAACGGGTCCAGATCGTGCACGCCGCGACCAAGATGGCCAAGGCACAGCAGGCCGCGATCCCGCAGGGCCTGATCGACCAGGTCAGCGACTTCGCGCCGCCGGCGTTGACCGCGCGGGCGGCGCGAGTGGTGTTCGCCACCGGCGTCTTGAACCGGCTGCCGCCGTTCAACCTGTGCATCTCCAACGTGCCTGGCCCGAATGTCCCCGTCTACCTCTGCGGGGCGAAGTTGCTGGCCCACTACCCGGTGTCGGTCATCACCGATGGCCAGGGCCTCAACATCACCCTCGTCGGCTACCTCGGGCGGCTGCATTTCGGGCTGGTGTCCTGCCGGGAGCTCGTGCCCGACATAGACGCGCTAGCCGACTACCTCGTCGACGAGCTGGACTTGCTGCTCAAGGCCGCTAGCCAGCGCGCCGCCAGTTAGCCTGCCCAGGTGCCGGGACTGACCATGGCAGCAGGGCCGGTGGCAGCAGCGCCCGCGGCAGCAGGGCCCGTGGCAGCAGCGCCCGTGGCAGCAGGGCCCGTGGCTGCAGGGCGCGTGCTTGGAGCCACCGTGCGCGGCGACGTCCGCGACGTGCACGTGGTCCTGCCCGATGGCACCGCGCCGCCATCAGGCGTGCCGGCCGACATGTTCGCCGCAGCGGTGGCCGCCTACCTGGCCGGCCGGCGGCTGGACATGCAGTCGCTGGCACGCGACCTCGGTGTCGGCCGGGCCACGCTCTACCGTCGGGCGGGCAATCGCGAGCAGCTGCTTGATGAGGTCATCTGGTGGCGCGGCCGGCGTATGGTGGCCGGCCAGCTGCTGGCGACCGCGCACCTGCGTGGTGTCGCGCGCATCGCCGCTGTCGTCAGCGGCGCGCTGCGGGCGATCGAGGGGGACCGGCCGCTGCACGCGTTCATCTCGTCGGAGCCTGACGCCGCCCTGCGCATCCTCACCGGCAGCCGCAGCGTGGCCGGGCACGGGATGGCGACGGCTCTCGGCAACCTCATCGACCTTGAACGCAGCCGTGGCGCGTTCGACGCCGACCTCGACACGCCGACTCTCGCCTACGCCATCATCCGCATCAGCGAGGGCTTCCTCTACGCCGATGTCATCGCCGACCGCCAGCCCGATATCGGCCGGGCGATCACTGTCATCCAGGCGCTGCTGATCGGCCTCGACCGAGCAGGCTGACCGTTGCGCCCTCGGAAGGCCCGCTCCTGGCCGGTCAGCGCCGGTGGGTCAGGTGGTCAGGCCGCGTACTTCTGCACCAGATCGCCGACGCGGGGGAGCGCCGCCTCGATGTGCTTCACCGCATTGCCGCGTACCGAACGGTACGCCTTGACGATTACCGGCCGCTCTGATGCGGCCGCATAAGCGTCGGTCACTGACAGCAGGGCCAGCGAGACTTCGTCGCCGCGCTTGGTCAGGTAGTCGCCGAACACACCGCCGCCAGAAGTCCTGAAGTCGGCCCAGTAGGGCTCCAGCTTGTCGATCATGTCCGGGAGCAGGGTCTCGACCATGAAGCGCACGTGTCCTGGCATGAAGGTGTTGACGGTCTTGTAGGCGAGCTTGACCGCTGTCCCGGAGATCCCCGACTGCTCTGCGACCTCCTGGTCGAGCAGCGTGAAACAGTCCGCGATCACCTGTGGCTTGACGTCCGGCGCGAGCAGGATCTCCTGCAGGGTGGCTGCCATGAGGATGGTGTCTCCTTGTCGAAGGGCGTCGAGGACGTGGATTCCGCACGCTTACGGCAAATGCGCCGCACATCACTAGACGGCGAGCCCGCCATCGCGGTTTACCGCAGCGCGCGCGGTGCCCGCCGCGGCTTCGGTGTAAAGCTCGCTTGACTTTCCAGTCAAGTAAAGCTACCTTGACATTATGCGGAACCGAGTCAAGGAACAGCGGGCGGCACACGGACTGTCGCAGGCCGATCTCGGCGCGGCACTAGGTGTCTCGCGCCAGACGGTCATCTCTATCGAGAGCGGCCGTTACCTGCCGTCGCTGCCACTGGCATTCCGGATCGCGCGGTTTTTTGACATGCCGGTCGACAAGATGTTTGACCCCGAAGACGAGGAGTCGGGCTCATGATCACGTTCATTCCCCCACGACTGCGAGTACCACTGCTGTATGGCATCGCCACGCTCTTGTTCGCCGCAGCATGGGTAGTGCGCGGCGGCAAGACCTGGTGGTTCGCGATCCTCGTGATCGTGACCGGGTTCGTACGCGTCGCCGTCTTGTATCGAGGCGGCGGCACTGACACCGACGCTGGCGCCCTTGCTGGCAGCCGGGCTGACGAACGACTGAAGGTCGTCAGCACGCGGTCCTGGGCCCTGTCCGGCCGGACCGCCATGATCGCATCCTTCCTTGGCGTGACAGCCGCGATCGCGGTACGGGCCGAGTGGTGGTGGCCGTTCGCGGTCATGCTGGTCCTCACCGGCTTCGGCTACCTCTTCGGCTTGTCGAACAACGGCTTCGACAGCGAGGACCAGGACGGCGCTTACGCCGAGCGCAACGAGCCGTCCCCGTCGCGCCGGTGACTTGCGCTGCACGGGCGAGCTAGCTGACGGGCGCGTGCAGCCCAAGGCGGCGCTGCTCGACCAGGAGACAGCGGTCCTCCACATAGAGCAAGCCGGCGGCGTCGGCAACGGCGCGTGCCTCGGCCGAGACGATGCCGAGCTGGAGCCACAAGGCGGTCGCGCCCACCGCGACCGCCTGCCGGGCGATGTCGGCCGCCTGCGCGGACGGCCGGAACACATTCACTAGCCCCACCTGCTGCGGGATGTCGTCCAGCAGCCGGTAGACCCGCTCGCCGAGGATCTCGTCGGCGTGCGGGTTGACCGGGATGATGCGCCAGCCGTGCCGCTGCATGTGCGCCGGCACCGAGTGCGCCGCCTTGGCCGGCGAGGCGCTGGCGCCAACCACGGTGATCGTGTCGTATGCCATCAGGATGCGCTCGACGATGGCGTTCGTGTCGGTCACCAGATAACGGTAACGCCGCCAAGTGAACGTTACGGACGAGTCCGCGGCCGGGCCGGCCGCTTCACGGGCCGGGCGCATCAGGGCCGACTGCGGGCGGACTCTAAGATCGGCGACTATGCGGCGCGAGTCTGCCACGGTGGTGGCGCTAGTTGGCGAGGTCACGAGTGATCTGCTGGCCAGCCTTCGCCGGACGCCGAACGTCGCCGTCGCCCGCGCCCCGGCTGACGCGGCCGACCCGGCCGACGCGGCCGACGGAAAGCCAGCTGACGCTCCTGCGGCTGTCCGTCCCGGCTGGGAAGCGGGCGCGCAGGCCATGCGCGAGGCAGCGCGCCTGCGCTCGATGTACGTGATAGTCCCGGCTGACCCGCTGGCCGCGGTCGCCGCGTCGTGGCAGCAGATGTGGGATCCAGCGGCCGGATCGCCAGGATCGGCTGGCTTTGAGTCCAGCGCGGCAGACGCGCTGGCGGCCTGGCAGCACAAGCAATTCGAGCTGCCCGACTATTACCTGGTCATCGCCCCGGCCCAGGGCTCTGCTGCCGGTCCTGACCTCTATCTGGGTCCGCTGCGCGCGGTACGTCCGCGCCGGATAGCAGTCGGTGGTCTCGCAGACAGCCCAGCGCAGTCAGCCAGTGTGCTGGATGCGCTCCGCACTCTGCAGCACGGCCCGTGGTGGCCGCCGCTCGGCGAGCTGCTCGAAGCGGCACGCGGCTTCTACGCTGGCGGACTCGCCGAGACACAGCAGCTAGCAAGGTAGCCCGCCGAGCTAGGGAGGCAGGCGGCGAGCTAAGGCGTCGTCAGCATCGAGCCAGCCGGGAAGCCGCGCCGCGGGCCATCGCTCAGCACCCACGCCTGCTGCCTGCCATAGACCTGCCACGTCTGACCGGTGCCGGTGAGGTCGACGATGGCGGTTTCCTCGTCAATGCCGATCACGGTGGTGCCTGCTGGCGGGCGCGTCACGGCGCGGGTGAGCAGGTCAGGTACCCAGCCGAGCATCTTGTCGAAGTGGGGGAGTACACGCAGCCCGGGCACGACCCCAAGGCCGGGATCGGGATCGCGGTCCAGAGCGCGCATCGTCGGGACCCAGCTGGTCAGTGCGATCGCTCCGGCTGAGCAGCCGGCCAGCGCGGAACCTGACTGCCAGGCAGCCACGATGGCGTCCCACAGTGCAGTGCCGCGCAGCGTCGGCGCCAGGTACGCCGGATTGCCGCCGGACAGATAGATCAGCCCGGCGCCGGCGACCAGCGCGGCGAGTTCCGCTGAGTCGGCTTCCTCGTGATCCCGCGCGACCACGGGGACCTGCTCGACGCCCAGCCGGTCAGCTTGCGCTGCGCCGAGGTCGAGCCAGCGCTGCAGGCTCTGCTCGCCCTCGGGTGCGGCGGCCGTCGGGATCTGCACGTAGCGCGGCGGGCGCCCGGCCAGCAGCAGGCCCTCGACCGCTGCCATCACAGGCAGGTACTCGCCGCTTCCCACCAGCGCCAGCGGGCCGGGACTCACCTGCGCCACAGCACGAGGGCGGAATGTTCACGATGACATGACACCCGACAATCATGGCCCGCGGAGGCGGGCGTACCCACGGCAGCACGCCGGTTTGCCGTCCGCTGAGGTGATTTTCAGGGAACGGGGTCGCCGGCGCCACTCCCACAATAAGCCAAAGAACACGTTGACATCAGCAGATACCAAAGTATTCTTTGGCATGTGGAGATCAGCGATCCGAAGGCGATCAGGGCGCTCGCCCATCCGCTGCGCCTGGATCTCCTCGACCTGGTCGGCACTGCCGGCCCGGTAACTGCCGCTCAGTGCGGCCGGATCCTCGGCGTATCCCAGGCGAGCTGCTCCTTTCATCTGCGCCAGCTAGCCAAGTACGGCTTCGTCGAGGACGCCGGACCCGGTGCCGACCGGCGCGAGCGACAGTGGCGGATGCCCGACCCCCGGCTTCGCCTGCCCGGCGGAGACGCCGTCACTCGGCAATTGCAGCAGGTCATCGTCGAGCGGGTGATGCATGAGATCCTCGACTACGCCGCGCGCGCCGACGACGACAACCCGGACGGGTTTGGCGGGCCTATCGCCGGCGTTGCTGTCGTGTCGGCCGCGGAGGCCGGTGAGATCAGGGCGAAGTGGAAGGAGCTGCTTGCGCCGTACCTTCTCAGGGCCGTCGGGAGCGGCCGTCGACTCCCGCCAGGCCAGCGCCATGTCCGATACTTCATGGCTGGGACGCCGCTACCCGACCTGGACGAACCGAAGGACAACGTCAATGACGCCCATGACTGACAGCTGGATCGACTTCGTGACTTGTGCACCCGCGGCGGGCTCGCTGGACGTCACGTGGAACCATGGTGCACGGTCGAAGCGTGCTGCCGCCGGTCCGCCGATCCAGGTGCATCGCTACGACGGGCACACCGTCATCTTGCGGCAGAGCAAGTCCGTCCACTACGAGGCGCCGTTCCTGTATCTGCTCTTCGGTAACGACCGGGCGCTGCTGCTTGACACCGGCGCGACCGCCGAGCCTGAGCTGTTCCCGCTGCGGGAGACGGTCGACGAGCTGATCGCCGACTGGCTGGCGCGTCACCCGCGAGACCGATACGAGCTTGTCGTGGCGCACTCGCACGGCCACGGCGATCATGTCGCCGCTGACGGACAGTTCGCCGGGCGAGCGGACACCACCGTCGTTGCCCGCGAGGTCGAGGCAGTGCAGCAGTTCTTCGGGTTCGACGACTGGCCCGCGCAGATCGTCCCCTTCGACCTCGGCGGCCGCGTACTGGAGATCACCGGCAGTCCCGGTCATCACCGCGCCGCGGTCACGATCTACGACCCGTGGACCGGCTTCCTGCTCACCGGCGATACCGTGCTGCCCGGCCGCCTGTACGTGGACGACGCGGCGATCTTCCTGGCCAGCATGGACCGGCTGGTCGAGTTCGTCCGTACCAGGCCGGTCACGCAGGTGATGGGCGGCCACATCGAGATGAGGCGCGCGCCCGGCCGCGACTTCCCGCTCGGAGCTACCTACCAGCCCGGCGAGCGGCCACTGCAGCTGGGCGCGGACCGGATCACGGTGATCCGCGACGCGGCCACCGCCATCGCCGGACAGCGCGTCGTCCGTGCCTTCGACGACTTCATCATCTACAACGAGCCGCGCAAGCGCGATCTGCTCAAACTGATGGGCCGCGCCGTCCTCAGCAAGATTGTCCGGCGCCGATAGCACGGCGCCGATAGCGCGGCGCCGATGGCACGGGCGCCGATAGCACGGTGCCGAGAGAACGGTGCCGAGAGCACGGCACCGAGAACCACAGCTTCCGGCCGCGCGGCGCTGGCAGCACGGGTCGAGGAGCGGTGCTCAGGCGTCCGGCAGGCCCAGCTCGGCGAGGATCGCGGCGGTGTGCTGGCCGAGGGCGGGGACGTCGCCCATGGCCGCCTCCCGGCCGTCGAGCGTGACCGGCGGGAGCAGCGCCCGGACCGGGCCGCCCGGCGTGCCGACGTCGCGCCACCTGTCCCTGGCGGCCAGCTGCGGATGGGCGGCAAACTCGGCCGGCGTGCGCAGCCGCGCGTTCGCGATGCCGGCCGCGTCTAGCCTGGACTCGACTTCACCGGCGGTGAGCTCGTGCAACGCCGCCTCGATAATCGCCGTCAGCTCGTCGTCGTGGACGACCCGGTCGGTGTTGGTAGCAAACCGCGGATCGTCGGTCAGCTCCGGCTGGCCGAGGATGTCCCGGCAGAGCACGATCCATTCCCGCTCGTTCTGCAGGCCGAGGAAGATCTGGCCGCCCGCGACTGCGTACGGGCCGTACGGTGAGATCGACGCGTGCCGGGCGCCGGTCCGCCGCGGCTGCTCGCCGCCGTAGACCGCGTACAGATACGGCTGGGTCATCCACTCGCCGAGCGCGTCCAGCATGGCGACTTCGACCGTGGTGCCGGCGCCGGTCCGCTCCCGTTCGTACAGCGCGGTCAGCACGCCGGTGAACGCGTACATGCCAGCAGCGATGTCGGCCACCGAGATCCCGGCCTTGGCCGGCGTGTCCGGCGTGCCGGTCACCGACAGCAGCCCGGCCTCGCACTGCACGAGCAAGTCGTACGCCTTCTTGCCGCGATACGGGCCGTCCGGGCCGTAGCCGGAGACCGAGCAGCAGATCAGCCGCGAGTGCCTGCGCCGCAGCGCGTCCGCGGACAGCCCGAGCCTGTCAGCCGCGCCCGGCGCGAGGTTCTGCACGAACACGTCCGCGCGGGCCACCAGTGCCGCCAGGACCTGCTGCCCGTGCGCGCTCTTCACATCGAGCTCAATGGACTCCTTGCCCCGGTTCAGCCACACGAAGTAGCTGGCCTGCCCGTGCACGGTGCGGTCGTAGTCGCGGGCGAAGTCGCCAGCACCGGCGCGCTCCACCTTGATCACCCGGGCGCCGAGGTCGGCGAGCTGCCGGGTGGCGAACGGCGCGGCGACCGCCTGCTCGAGCGAGACGACAGTGACGCCCGTCAGCGGGAGGATGGCGGCCATCAGGACAGTATGTCGGCCATCACGACCCAGGCAGGAAACGGCGCAGCACCTTGGCCGCGTTGTGCCAGGTCCAGGTCGTCCAGTCGGTATCCAGGCCAGCGATGCAGTCGGCGATCTTCGCGCTGAGCTGGTCCGGTGATGGCGGGCGCGCTGGGCTACCGGGCGGGTACTTCAGCACTGCGTCGTGGACGGCCCCGTTCCGGGCATGAATCCGCACTTGCAGCTCACCGTCCAGCAGCCAGTCGCCGCCTGCCTCGAGCTCGGTCTCGACCAAGGTGACGAGCCGCCGGGCGGCGTCACGCTGCACGGCCTCGTCGGTGAAGCTGGCGAAGCCCGGGTACCCGTCGAGCAGCGCTGCGGCCGCCGCGTACTCGAGGCTGAACTTGCCTTGCAGCCCAGTCTCCGGCCGGTGATGGATCAGCGGGACGACAGTCGCCGCGGGCGTGCGCAGCTCGATCCGGTGCACGTCGGCGGCGCCGAGGCCGGCCTGGCCAGCCAGTGCAGCCAGCGCGCTGATCGGCCGCTGGAGTGCGTAACAGCACGGATAGATCTTGATGGCCAGCCCGCCCGGAACCGCGACGCCGGCCAGGTCCACGCGGCCGGGGTCGCCGCCGACCAGGCGCATCCATTCCGCCACCGCTGTTTGGTCCGCGCTAGCACCGGCCGCGGCGAGCGTGGCGGCCCGGATCCCGGCATCGACCGCGAAGCCGACCTGAAGTGACTTGGCGTCGGTACCGAACGCGCGCTGCACCCCGCCCGCCGCCGGGACCGCGAGCGTGATGGCCGTGGCGATCTCGCGCGCGCTCAGCCCCATGGCGACGGCCGCGCCTGCCGCGCTCGCCGGCGCCCCGGCCGTGCAGGTCGCGTGCCAGCCCGCGGAGTAGTGCGGCCAGCCAAGCGCCGTGCCGAGCCTGGCCATGACGCCTGCGGCGGCCAGGTACGCGCGGGCGCCGCCGCCGGTGGCCAGGGCAGTCGGCACGCAGACGGCGCTGATGTGCGTGGTGGAGGGCATGTGCAGGTCGTCGAAGTCCAGCACGTGGCCGGCTGTCGCCCAGCGGCCGCCATCGCCGAGGCTGGCGGCGGCCTTTGTCAGCGGGTGCTCGCTGGCGGCCAGCGTGACCGCCACCGTGTCGGTCAGTGACCGGTCTGCCAGCGCTAGGTCCTCATCAGTCGGGACGAGGTCGTGTGCCCACTGGCCAAGATCGGCGGCTACCGACGTCATGGGCGTCCCTGCCGGTGGCTCGCCAGGATCGCGTGCGCGCGGCGCGCCAGTGGAATTATGCGGTCGCCCTTGAGCCCCTGCCGCTGGTCATGGCTGTTGCCCGCCAGGTAGCGGTGATGCAGCTGGGCGATGACGATCGCGGTCTTCCAGCAGCCGAACGCCTCGTACCAGCTGACCGCGGCGAGATCGGCTCCGGTCGCGGCGGCGTATCGCTCGACGACTTCAGCACGCGTCGGCAGTCCCATGGCCTCCTGGCCGACCGGGTGCGACGGCCTGTTGTCCGGGTCGTCCGCCGGATCGGGCCAGTAATTCAGCAGGGTGCCGAGATCGATCAGCGGGTCACCGAGCGTGGCCATATCCCAGTCGAAGACCGAGTGCACGCGATCGGGATTCGCCGGATCGAACTGGCAGTTGTCAATCTTGAAGTCGTTGTGGAGTACCGAGGCGCGCCTGGTCGCGGGTTTGGTGGCGGCCAGTTCCGCGCCGACGTCGGCGACCACATCGCCGCCCGGACCGATACTGGCCAGCAGCGCCGGCGCGACAGCCTGCCAGCGCTCGCGCCACCCGCGCAGCTGCCGGTCGACAAAGCCGTCGGGACGGCCGAGGTCGGCGACCCCCGCCTCGCCGGGATCGAGCAGGTGGAGCTCGGCCAGCGCGTCGACGACGGCGAAGCCGATCCGGCGGCCCGCCTGCTGGTGATGGGTCATGGTCGGCGGGATGCTGCCCCAGACGACCTGTCCCTGGCGGTACTCGATGACGAGGAAGTCAGCGCCGGCTACCGCGTGGTCCTCGCAGAGCAGGTAGGCGCGCGGTGCCCGGTCGTAATGCCGCCACAACCGGGACAGCGCCCGGAACTCACGTTTCATGTCGTGCGCGCCGACGGCGATCTGGCCGAACGGTGGCCTGCGGATGACCAGGCGCCGGTCGGTGAACTCGAGCAGGTAGGTCAGGTTAGCCGAGCCGTTAGGGAACTGGCGGACCGCCATGAGCTGGCCTAGGTCGTCGATGCTGGTGCGCAGGTACCGGGCTAGCAGGTCCCAGTCGAGCTCGTCGCCAGGCCGGACCGGACCGTAGTCGAGCGGATAAACCTCAGTCACGACGAACCCGCATGGTCAGCAGCATAATCGTCAACCGGACAATTGGCTGGTCGGCGCCTTTACAGACGCTCGGTGATCCACCGCCAGCCACGCTCCGGCTCGTGAACCGGCCGGATGATGGCCGGCTCGGCGGTATCGCGCAGCTCAGAAACAATCTTGAGCAGCTGGCGATGGAAGTCGGCTGGCGTGCGCTTGTGGTCGTGTCCCTGGTCCATGACCAGCGTGACGACCGCCTGATCGCCGCCGGACAGCCGGGCGGTGATGTTGCCGTTGTAGTCACGGCCGACGCCAGCGACCGCGTTACCGCGGATGATGTCGGTGCCGTCGTCCTTGGCAATCCAGACGTCCGGAGCAGTCATGCGCGCTGCCTCCTGTTCTTAGCGGGCCCTGTTTTAGCGAGCACTGTTGCTAGCGAGCACGGTTGCTAGCGAGCACGGGCAGGCCGCGCGCGCCGTGGTCGGAAACCGGCTGACAGTGCGACAGCGCCGGCCCCGTGTCCTGGCCCGACCGCCGCTGGGATCGCGTCCACGGTGGGCACAGCGCGCGGCGGCAGTACCCGCGGCCGTGCGGGCTGGCCGGCGATCTCGGTGAGCAGGGCGGACCGGGGCGTGACGCTGGCGACGAGGGGTACGACGTGTGCCTTGCGCATCAGCGCGGTCACGTCGCGGGACTGCGCCGGCGTCTGCAACGTGATGACGACGCCGCTGGCGCCAGCTCGGGCGGTCCGGCCGGAGCGGTGCAAGTAAGCCTTGTGCTCGGTAGGCGAGTCGGCGTGGATGACGAGGTCGATGCCGTCAACGTGGATGCCGCGGGCGGCTATGTCGGTGGCGACGAGCACCCGGACGTGGCCGTCCGAGAACGACGCCAGGTTCCGCTCGCGGGCCCCCTGAGCGAGGTTGCCGTGCAGTTCGGCAGCGGGGATGCGGGCGAGCACTAGCTGACGGGCGAGCTTGTGGGCGCCGTGCTTGGTGCGGGTGAAGATCAGTGTCCGGTTGTCGCCGGACGCGAGGGCCGTCACGACGGCCGTCCGGTCAGCGGCGGAGATCGTCAGCAGGTGGTGGACCGAGGCCGGCGGCGCGGCGGGCGGATCGATCGCGTGCTCGGCCGGCTGATGCAGGAAACGGCGAACCAGCACGTCCACGGCATTGTCGAGGGTCGCGGAGAACAGCATCCGCTGGCCGTCTGGCGGGGTGTCATCGAGCAGTCGCCGCACGACGGGGAGGAAGCCGAGGTCGGCCATGTGGTCAGCCTCATCGACGACGGCGATCTCGACGTCACCCAGATGGCAGTGCCCCTGACCCATTAGGTCGGCTAGGCGGCCAGGGCAGGCGACGATGATGTCGGCCCGGCCGTGCAGGGCTGCGACCTGCGGGCGCTGCGGGGTGCCGCCGAAGATGACCGCGACACTCAGGCCGACGGCGCTCGCCAGCGGCTCGAGGACGGCGGCGACCTGGCTGGCTAGCTCACGGGTGGGTACCAGTACCAGGCCGCGCGGGCGGCCAGCGCTCGTGTACCCGTCGGCCAGCCGGGTGGCCAGCGGGATGCAGAACGCCAGGGTCTTGCCGGAGCCGGTCCGGCCGCGGCCGAGGATGTCGCGGCCGGCGAGCGCATCGGGCAGGACTGCGGCTTGGATGGGGAACGGTGCGTCGATGCCCGCGCGGCTCAGCGCGTCGATCAGCGGGGCGGGCACCTGCAAGTCGTTAAAGGTAGGAGTGCGAGTCCCGGCTGTTGCGGCGCCGCGGCCGCCCGCACGGCGCTTTGGCGGGGCATGCTCGATGGACTGAGCTGTCATTCATGTCTTCTTCCGGATCGGGTGGCCGCATGTGTAGCGGGCCACCGCGTCCGCGGGAGACCAGCATGCTCGTTGAGCGAGGTACGACCGGCGCGCTTGATAGCAGCGCCCTGACTGCATTCGCAGTACGTTCCGGACGTTACCACACGGCTTGATCAGCTGGACCTGCTCGGCGCGCGCTGCCACGGGCGGCTACGCCTCGCTCGCTGAGTCGTGCTGGACTCCGGCCAGCAGCGCGAGGACCTCGCCGACGGTGCGCTCCCGGCTGGTGGGCTCTGGCAGCGGCAGGTGCGCCTGGATCTCGTACTGGTTGCGCCGGCCGTCCTTCATCTTGGTGATGTAGCCGGCCACCGCGAGATCTGTGACGATGCCGTAGGCGCTGCGCTCAGTAATGCCCAGGCGGGCCGCGATATCGCGCAGCCGGATGCCCGGGTCGCTGGAAATGCACAGCATCACGCGGGCGTGGTTCGTCAGGAAGCTCCAGCTCGTAGCCAATTGTTCATCTCTGATTCTGGAAACGATTTGCTAGTTATCATGCACCAGCGTACCGTCAGAGACAAGGCACGGGTGACAGTCATTGATGGCGGTCACACCGGGTATGTGGCTGTGGCCGTCGTACTGCTGCTTCAGAGGTAGGGTCCGGCACCAACGCTCCGGCGCGAAAGGAAATGATCTTGCGCGAGCCAGCTACGAGGTCCGCGGTTCGCCGCGTCGGGGACGATTCGCCCGTTATGGGCACCCGAATTGGGGCGCGCGCGCGACCGCCAGACTGGCGGCGGAGTCGGCGCCACGGCCCCGTTCCGGTTCCTGGCATGACCATCACCTGCCGCAGGGAGCCCGGCTACGTTGTGGTCGCCCTGTCCGGTGCGCTCGACGGCGCCAGTGCCCCTGCGCTGCGCGAGTACCTGCTGCGGGTTGTGCACCAGTGCGGCGGGTGCCTGGTCCTTGACCTGTCAGCGGTCAGCTACGCCGATGTCGGCGGCCTGACCGTCGTGGTCGGAACCGAACGCCGGACCCGCCTGCTGGGCGGCTGGCTGCGCGTAGTCGCGCCTGCCCCTGGGGTTGCCGACGTGCTGGCCGCGAGCGGGCTAGACCGGCAGCTCGACAGCTACGCCTCGGTCGAGGCGGCGGTCAGCGTCCTGGCACTGGCATGATGGGCGGCACTACCCCGACACCCGCTCCGGCCGCTCCGGCTGCCCCGTCGCCGCGGGGCAGCGACTACGCGGAGTTGTCCCGGCTGGTGAAGCAGGCAGGCCTGCTGGAGCGCAAATCCGGGTGGTATGCCGTCCGGATCGCGGCGACGCTGGTGTTGCTGGCCGCAGGGTGGGCCGCCTTCGTCCTGGTGGGCAATTCCTGGTGGCAGATCGCCGTGGCCGTGTTCCTGGCGATCATGTTCACCCAGGTCGGCTTCCTCGGGCACGACGCAGGCCATCGGCAGATCACCACGTCCAAGCCGGTGAGCCGCGGGCTCGGCCTCCTGCTAGGGAATTTTTGCATCGGCCTGAGCTTCGGTTACTGGGTGAGCAAGCACAACCGCCATCACGCGAACCCCAATACCGAGGGGGCGGATCCGGACGTCGGCATGAAGGCGCTGGCATTTACCCCCGGGCAGGCCGGTGCTGCGCGCGGCCTGGCCAGGCTTCTGTACCGCTGCCAGGCCTACCTGTTCTTCCCGATGCTGCTAGGTGAGGCATTGAGCCTGCACGTCGCCAGCATCCGCGCTGTCACGAGCCGGACCGAAGGGCGCCAGCGAGTGGAGGCAGTGCTGCTAGCCGCGCATCTGGGCCTCTACCTGTCGGTCGTCTTCCTGGTGCTATCGCCGGTAAAGGCCATCGTCTTCATCGTGATCCAGCAGGGCATCTTCGGCCTGTACCTGGGCGCCTCGTTCGCCCCGAACCACAAGGGCATGCCGATCCTGCAGCTAGCGGACAACAACGACTTCCTGCGCCGCCAGGTCCTCACTTCGCGCAACGTCCGCGGTGGCTGGCTCACCGACCTGGCGCTCGGCGGCCTGAACTACCAGATCGAGCATCACCTGTTCCCGTCCATGCCGCGGCCCAGCCTGCGCAGATCGCAGCCAGTCATCAAGGACTTCTGCCAGCGGCACGGGCTGCCGTACGCGGAGGCGAGCTTCGGGGGCTCCTACGCGCAGGCGCTGCGCTACCTCAATGCGGTTGGACGGCAGGCACTGGCGTCATAGCTGGCCGCCTGCGTTGCCAGGCCGCCCAGCCACGGCCGAGACCGTAGGACAGCGCGCCCAGCATCCCGACGAAGAAACCGACGGGCCAGTTGTACTGATAGGACAGTGCGATCGCGGCCCAGACGGTGATCAGCGCGATGACGACTGACAAGACCATCGCCAGGAGCGGCCTGCTGGTCAGCGACCGGGCCGCGGCCGGCGGCCCGATCATGAGGCTGAAGATGAGCAGCGCGCCGACGACGGGCACGGTCATGGCGGTCGCAAGGGCGACGACGACTAGGAAGCACATCTCGATGCGGTGGCTGCGGATGCCCTTGGCCTCGGCTACCTCGGGGACGACCGAGGACAGCATGAGCGGCCGGTAGATAACGGCGACCGCCGCGATGCAGGCGATGCCGAGGGCCGCGACGGGCAGGATCTCGCTGGTGCTGACCCCGAGGATCTCGCCGAACAGCAGCGAGTAGATCTCCGGCTCGTACTCGGTCGTCCGGGACAGGAACGCCGCGCCGAGCGCCAGCATCATCACCAGTGCCAGGGCGGTTGCGACGTCGTGACGGCCGCGCCGTCCGAGGGTGCCGATGCCGAGGGCACCGAGGAGTGAGAAGACGGCCAGGCCGATGAGCGTGCTGATGCCGAGCAGGCTGGCCGCGGCAGCTCCGGCGAAGGCACCCTTGGGGATGGCATGGGCGGGGAAGGCCGAGCCGCGCAGCACGACGAAGTAGCCAACGACGCCGGCCACCACGGCGACGATCGTCGCCGTGGTCCAGGCGTTCATCATGAAGCTGCTGAACATGCGCCCTCCGTCCGCGCTGGCGCTGCCTGGCTCATGCGGCGATGTCCTCACGCTCGGCGGCAGGCATGAGGACGGGCTGGCGCGCGGCTCTGACCCTGGCGGCCTGGCCGGCTGCCAGCCCTGAGACGAGGTAGCTGACGAAGATGACAGCGACGATAAAGAAGCTGACCGGCAGCCCGAGGTGGCTGGATCCCCAGTAGTAACTGTCGTAGGCCAGCAGCACGCCGAGCCAGGTTGCGAGCACGCCGATCAGGCAGGCAGTGGCGAGCGCGGCGGCCATCCGGCGGGTCAGGCGCAGTGCGGTCGCGGCCGGCCCAATCAGCAGCGCGGTCGACAGGATGGCGCCGATAGCCAGGGACGACAGCCCGACCGCCACCGCGAGAGCCAGCATGTATGTCACGCCGATCAGGCGGACAGGCACTCCGCGCGCGGCGGCGACATCCGGGCTGACCGTGCTGAGCAGCAGGGGCCGGTAGATCAGCGCGATGGCGGCGAGCGACGCCGCGCCGAGTACGGACACGATGGGAACGGTGCCGCTAGTCGTGGTGAAGATCGAGCCGAACAGGACCTGCTGGGTCGCGCCGGTCGTCGCGCCGGTGACACTCGTGAGATACAGGAACAGGGCCGACAAGCCGATCGCCGCGCCGAGGACGATGCCGGTGGCCAGGTCACGACCGCGCAGCCGCTGCACTCCGATCATGTCCATCACGGCCGCGCCGACGACGCCGAGGCCGACGAAGCCGGCTACCGGGCTGAGCCCGATCAGCAGGGCGCCCGAGCCGCCGGCGGCGGAGACGTCGCCGAGCGAGTGCCCGGCGAAGGACTGCCCGCGCATCACGGTGAATACGCCGACGATGGCGGACACGACGGCGACGATGCCGCCGATGGTCACGGCGACGTGAACCTGCGCGCTGCCGAAGAAGCCGGGTTCGAACACGGCCGTGTAGATCTGGTGCACGGACGCTCAGCCTGCCTCGCCTGTCGGGAGGCGCACTGCCGGGAGGGGCGCTGGCACCAGCTGATCGTCGCCCGATCCGGCTACGACCAGGACGCGGCCGTGCACGTGCAGCACGTCGACCTGGTGGCCGTAGAGGCGGCTGAGCACCTCGGTGGTGACGACCTCGTCAGTGGGTCCGCTCGCCGCGCGGCCGCCGGCCAGGTAAACGATGCGGTCCATCACTGGCAGCAGCGGGTTCATCTCATGTGCGGACAGCAGCACCGCGATCTGCTGCTCCCTGGCGATGCGGGCCAGCAGGCTGATGATCTCCTGGCCGCTGCGCAGGTCGAGGTTGGCGAGCGGCTCATCGAGCAGCAAGAGCCGGGGACGGCTGATCAGGGCGTGCGCGATCAGTACGCGCTGCTGCTCGCCGCCGGACAGATTCCCGACCCGCGCGTCGGCGAACCGCTCGGCGTCGACCGCGTGCAGCATCTCCGCGACCGCCTGTCCGCGCTGCCTGGAGGGCAGCCGAAGGCCGTATCTGCCGCCGTCCAGTCCGAGCGCGACCAGGTCTCTGGCTCGCATCGGCATGTCCGGATCGAGCAGCACCTTCTGGGGGACGTAGCCGACGCGCTGGGTCCGCTGGGATCTCGGCCGCCCCTGGACGGCCACCTCGCCCGCGCTAGGCCGTTGCAGGCCGAGGATTACCCGCAGCAGCGTCGTCTTGCCCGCTCCGTTGGGACCGATCAGCCCGGTGAACTCACCGGGCCCGATGCCGAACGTGACCTCGTCCAGGATCTGCCGCCCGGCCAGCGACACGCTGACACCGTCAACGGACAGGATCTCTGCCAACACAGAATCCGCCGACACAGGAACGGCCAGTTCGTCGCCGGTCATCACAGCTTCTGGGTGGAGATCTTGTCGGCCACCGCCTTTTGCAGCGCGTTCACCTCGGCCAGCATCCACGACTGGTAGTCGAAGCCAGGAGTGGGCATCGTCTCGTAGACCCCGACGACGGGGACGCCGGCCTTCAGGGCGGTATCCCGGATTGAGGTAGTGAGAGAGTCGACCACCTGCTGGTTGTAGCAGAAGACCTTGACCTGATGCTTGGTGAAGAAGCCGTTCTCCAGCGCAATGTCTTCCGGTGTCGGATCGACGCCGTTCATGATGTCCGCCTGGAAGGTGAACGGGGTGCGATTATCGGTCCCGGCGGCCTGCAGCATGTAGTCGGCGACCGGCTCGGTGGTGGCGACCGGCGTGTTCGGGTACTTCGCCTTGAACGCCGCTATGGCGTTGAACCAGGGAATGAGCGAGGCGTCGAACTTCTTCAGGTTGGCCTGGAAGAAGGCGGCGTGGCTGGGCTGCAGGGCCGACAAGTCAGCCGTCATAGCCTTAGCGGCGGCCGGCATCGTCTTCGGGCTGTACCAAAGGTGCGGGTTTGGAGTGTTGTCGGGCAGGCCGAGCAGATTCTGGACGGTGATCACCTTGCGCGCCGAATTCGGCGACGCGGACTCGATCTTGTTCATGAAGGTGTCGTAGCCGACGCCGTTCTGCACGATCAGCTGAGCCGCGCTGACCTCCGCCGCCACCTGCGGGCTCGCCTCGAAGGTGTGCGGGTCGGTATTGGGGTTGTTCAGGATCGACGAAACGTGGACGTACTTGCCGCCGATCTGGCTGAGCACGTTGGCGTACTCGTTCTCGGCGCCGATGGCGTTGATGACCGTCGTGCCACTGGCCGTATCCGTGCTGCCGCTACCGCTGCCGCAGGCGGTCGCTGTCAGCGCGAGTCCGGTGATCGCCGCCGCCAGCGCCGCGAGCCGACCCAGCTTGCCTTCGGGAAGCGAGATACCCATGCGACCAAACATAGTCTGAGACTGAGTCTCAGTGCAACTGGTATCGGTTGGTGGTATTGGCTGGTCGTATCGGCTGGTCGTATCGGCTGGCGAGACCCTCGGCGATCCCAGTTGCATAAACAGATCCGCATGTGTTTATCTTATTTAGTGTCACCGCAGACGAGAGGATTCGAGGCGGCCGGGGAATTGCTCAAGGTGCTGGCCGCTCCAGCGCGGCTGGCGATCGTCACGGAGCTGGCACAGCAGCCACGCTTCGTGCACGAGCTTGTTGATCGTCTCGGCATGAGCCAGCCGCTGGTGTCCCAGCACCTGCGGGTGCTGCGCGGGGCGCGCCTGGTGGGCGTGGAGCGCCGCGGCCGCGAGGCCGTGTACTCGCTGGCCGACCAGCACGTCGCGCATATCGTCGCCGATGCCGTCCATCACAGTAAGGAGGAGTCATGACAGACGAGGAGCATGACGTTCACCTGCATGAGCACACTCACGGGCCTGGCTGCGGGCACGCGAGCGCCGAGCGCGAAGGGCACGTCGACTACGTCCACGAAGGGCACGCCCACGCGCCGCACGATGGCCACTACGACGAGCATCCGCTGCCGCACCTGGCCCACGCCGGCCACGTCCACGTGCACGGCCCGGACTGCGGGCATGAGCCGGTCCCGCATGGCAATCACGTCGACTACGCCCATGACGGGCACCGGCATGCGCCGGACGGCGACCACTACGACGAGCACTAATCAATGCCGAGCACCCGGTCAGTTACGAGCACCCGGTAGGGAGCGTCATGTCAGCTCAGGAGATGGCCGATGACATGCACGGTGTCGTCGAGCGCCGCCTGCGCCTGATCGACCAGCGCTACACCAGCGGCCGCCGTGCCGTCGTCGATCTGCTGGTCAGCGCCGGCCACCCGGTGAGCATTGGTGACATCGCCGAGCGCCTCCCCGGCCTGCCTCGCAGCTCCGCCTACCGGCATCTGACCGTCCTGCACGCAGCCGGGCTCGTGCGCCGCGTCACCGCGAGCGACGAGTTCACCAGGTTCGAGCTGGCCGAAGACCTCACCGAGCACCACCACCACCTGCTGTGCATGAGCTGTGGCAAGGTCATCGACGTCACGCTCCCGGCAAGCTTCGAGCAGCAGGCGGCCGAGGCCATCGGCCAGCTCGCCGACGCCGAGGGCTTCCAGGCACACGGTCACCGCCTGGACGTTCTTGGACTCTGCTCAGCCTGCCGCTAAGCCCCGGGGCAGGGCGGCTCCGGCGACCTGCGCGCGTGTTCTCCGCTATCCTGATGGTGCGTTCGCTTCGCGAGGCCGCGGGGGACGCTCAGCCACTGCCCGGGACGTCGGCGGGTACGCGAGGCCATCTGAGCCAGCCTCGGAGTTGCCTGATGCCGACGTCCTATGCACTGCTGAGCACCTACCCGCCAACGCAGTGCGGACTCGCGACATTCACCTCTGCACTGCTTGCTCACCTGCCCGAGCCGGGCGACAGAGTTGTGGTCGTGCGGGTGCTCGACGAGCCTGCGCCCCGCCCGTCCCCTGAGGTCGTGCAGAACCTCGTGGCCGGCTCCGCCGCCAGCGCAGCGGCGGCAGCCGACGCCCTCAACAGCTTCGACGTGGTGATCGTCCAGCATGAGTACGGCATCTACGGCGGTCCTGACGGCCAGGACGTGGTCGCGCTGCTCGAGGCTCTGTACGTGCCCTGCATCGTCGTCTTGCACACGGTGCTGGCCCACCCGACGCCCCGGCAGCGCGCGATCCTTGACCGGGTGATCGGCGCTGCCAGCGCCGTCGTCACGATGACACAGACAGCCCGGTCCAGGCTGCTTGATATCTACGGCACGAGACCGGAGCGGGTCTTCGTGATACCGCACGGGGCTGCCGACAACCGGGTGGCAGCGTCATCGCCGCCCGCCGCCAGCCGGCCCCGCATCCTGACGTGGGGACTGCTCGGGCCGGGTAAGGGCATCGAGCACGCGATCGACGCGATGGCCATCCTGGCCGACCGCGGGCTGTCGGTCCGTTATCAGGTCGCTGGCCAGACGCATCCGCGCGTGCTGGACCGCGAGGGCGAAGCCTACCGCCGAGCGCTTGAGGCGCGGGCGCGGACCAGGAGGGTGGCCGATCGCGTGCATTTCGATGGCCGGTTCTTGCCTGCTGACGCCCTGGCCCGGCTGATTCACGCGGCAGACGTCGTGCTGCTGCCCTACGACTCACTGGAGCAGGTCACCTCCGGGGTGCTGATCGAGGCGGTGACCGCGGGCAAGCCGGTGGTGTCGACAGGCTTCCCGCATGCCGTCGAGTTGCTCGGCGGTGGCGCTGGCCTCCTGGTCGACCGGCAGGATCCGGCCGGCATTGCCCTTGCGCTCCAGCGCGTGCTCATCGAGCCCGGCCTTGCGAAGCGGATGAGCCGCCACTCCGCCGAGCTGGCCCCGCAGCTGCTGTGGCCAGCGGTAGCGAGCTCCTATCGCGATCTCGCTGCGGCGCTGACCGTCGAGCGGACGGGAGCGCCGGTATGAGCTACCCCGAGCCCCCGTTCCGGCACTTGCAGCGAATGACCGACCATATCGGCCTGCTCGAGCACGCCGAGGGAATCGTGCCGCGCTTTGAGCACGGATACTGCGTCGACGATGTTGCCCGCGGCCTGGTCGTCGTGTGCCGGGAGCCGTCGCCACCGCAGGACCTCATTACCCTCGCGCGCCGTTATCTGTACTTCCTGGCGCAGGCTCAGGCGCCCGACGGCAGAATCCGGAACCGGCTCGGGTACGACCGGCGCTGGCATGACAAGCCAGGCACAGAGGACTGCTGGGGCCGCGCCTTGTGGGGCTTTGGCACCGGCGCCGCGCAGGGACCGACGGCCGGGATCCAGGAGGAGTCACTGACCCGTTTCAGCCGCGGCGCCCAGGTCTCGTCACCCTGGCCGCATGCCATGGCGTTTGCCGCGCTCGGCGCCGCCGAGGTGCTCGAGCGGTGGCCCGACCATCCGGGTGCGCTCGGCGTGCTCGAGAAGGCCAGCGCGATCATCGGCGCAGCGCCCGCCAACGCGGACTGGCCCTGGCCAGCGCGACGACTCAGTTACGCCAACGCGGCGATAGCCGAGGCGCTGATCGTGTCCGGCTGGAAACTCGGATCTGACCGGGTGCTCAGCGATGGCCTGCGGATGCTCGACTGGCTGCTGACCATCGAGACCCGAGATGGCCACCTGTCGGTTGTCCCGGCTGGCGGGTGGGGCCCGGGCGAGGATCGCCCTGGCTTTGACCAGCAGCCCATCGAGGTGGCCGCCCTGGCCGATGCCTGCATGCGAGCCGCGACGGTAACGGGCGACAGCACCTGGCTGGCGGGCGTAGAACTGAGCACCGCCTGGTTCCTCGGCGACAACGACGCGAAGATTCCCCTGCTAGACGAGCGGACCGGCGGGGGCTGCGACGGTCTCAGCCGCAATAGCCGCAGCCGGAATCAGGGAGCGGAGTCGACCCTGGCGATGATCTCCGTCCTCCAGCTCGGTCGCCGGCTGTCCCCGGCGCCGCGATGACCGGCGTCCCGGCCGGAGGCGACGTCCTGATCCGTACCCCGCAGTGGCTGCAGCCAGCAGCCGCACGCACATTCGCCCGGCTGTTCGTGCCGGGCGACGAGACACTGATCCACGGGGAATCGCGCGCGCAGGCCGTTGTCGATCGGATCCTCGAGCTGAGTGATGACGCGGCGGAGGAGACCCTTGCCCGGACGCTTGATCGATTCGCCGGTCGGCATCGCGACCTGCCTGCCACGCTTGAGCGCAACTGCCAGCTGGTCGCGCACCGGCTCGGCCGTGAGATAACTGCGGGGACCAGGCGACGGCTGCTGATCGGGGCGTACTTCACGCAGGAATACGCGCTGGAGGCCGCGGCCCTGTTCAACCCCTCGATGGTCGCGCATCCGGACCAGACCGGCTGTCAGCCCGGCGAAGTCCGGTTCATCATGAGCCTGCGCGCCATCGGCGAAGGTCACTTGTCGAGCATCGAGTTCCGAACCGGGACGATCGAGGCGAACGCTCACATTCGGCTGGACTCACCGGGCCGATTCGTCGACACCGGCCGGAGTCAGCCCGTTCCCTCTGATTGTGATCCTTCTCGGTACACGGTCGTCTTCGACGAGCGCAGCGTGGTGTCCGAACGGGTCCTGTGGCCCGCTGCGCCTGCCGAGAGCAACGGGATGGAGGACGCGAGATTCGTGCGCTTCGCCGATGGGGGCGACGCGACGTACTACGCGACCTACACGGCATTCGACGGCTCGGAAGTGGCACCGCACCTACTGGAAACCGCGGATTTCCAGACGTTCACCGCCTGTCCGCTGTCGGGCCCGTCGGCCAGAAACAAGGGAATGGCGCTGTTTCCGCGGCGCGTCGGCGGCCGGTTCGCCGCGCTGTCGCGCTGGGACAGGGAGAGCAACGCGGTCGCCTACTCTGACGACGGTCGCCACTGGGATGAGGCCGTCACGATCCAGGTACCCGAGCGTCCCTGGGAACTGACCCAGCTCGGCAACTGCGGGTCGCCTATCGAGACTCCGGTGGGATGGCTGGTCTTCACGCACGGTGTCGGGCCTATGCGCGACTACGCCATCGGTGCCATCGTGCTCGACCTGGACGAACCCGAACGCTTGATCGCGGCCCTGCCCGCTCCGCTTCTGGTCGCCGAAGGCGCGGAACGGGTGGGTTACGTGCCGAACGTCGTCTACTCGTGCGGTGCGATGAGGCACGGCGGGACAGTCGTCCTGCCGTACGGCTGCAGTGACTCGTCCGTCCGGATCGCGGTCGTCGATCTCGGGCTGCTCCTGGACCGGCTGCTGGCCCGCTGATACTGCGCCGGCCTGAGCCAATATGTCGTCGCTTGTTCACCGCTGGGTGGCACGATGATCCAGGAGCAGGCCGCAGACAGCAAATGCTGACGGCGCGCGGCCGACCCGGCAGAGAAGGTATCGATGACCACAGCGGCAGTACCGCCACCTCGGCCCGGCCAGGTGCGCACGCTCCGGCTCTGGGACCTACTGAAACGCCCGCTCACCGACAAGGACGGAGAGGCGATCGGGCGGCTGTCTGACGTCATCGTGCGGTGGCGCGGTGCTGATCTCCCGCTCGTCACCGGACTGGTCGCGGCCGTCGCAGGGCGGGAAGTCTATGTTCCGGTCGAGCAGGCGAGTGCGGCCGACCCCGCCGCGCTGAGGCTCACCAGCAACGCGATCGACCTGCGTAAGTTCGAGCGCCGGCACGGTGAGGTGCTGCTGCGCGCTGACGTGCTAGGGCACCGCCTTATCGATGTGGACAGCGCACGGCTGGTGAAGGCCGTCGACCTGGAGCTTGAGCAGCGGACTGGGGACTGGGTGCTGGCCGGCGTCGACACGCGCCGTCGGCCTCGGCGGATCTTCGCCGGCCGTGGTGGCGCGGCCGCCGGAACCGGCGCGGAGGCGTTCCGCGATTGGGCCAGGTTTGAGCCGCTGATCGGCCATGTCGGCAGCGCGGTGATGCGCGGATCGTTCGCGCGTATCCGCCGGCTGAAGCCCGCCCAGATCGCCGACCTGCTGGAGGAGGCATCCAAGGAGGAAGAATCGGAGATCCTCGGGCAGGTTCATGCGGATCCCGAACTGGAGGCCGACGTCTTCGAGGAACTCGACGAGGACCTGGCAACCCGTCTGCTCGGCGCCCGGACTGACGCGGACATCGCGGCGGTCCTGGCCAGGATGCGTGCGGATGATGCCGCAGACGCTGTAGCCGAGCTGCCGCAGTCGCGCCGCCAGCCGGTGCTGGACTTGCTGCCAGCGGGACAGCGGGCCAAGGTGCTGACCTTGATGGGGTTCAACCCGGCCAGCGCGGGCGGCCTGATGAGCGTCGATTTCGTAGCCGTCAACATGGGCGCCAGGGCGCGCGAGGCGCTCGCGGCGGTGGCCGGCGCCGCTGCGCTGGAACCCGAGGCGCTGACCAGCGTGCATGTCCTGGACCTGGACGGGCGCCTGCGCGGGGTCGTCCGGCTTGCTGCGCTGGTGCAGGCTGACCAGTCGGCTGCACTCACCGACATCTATGACGACGACCCGGTGCGCGTCGGCGCCGGCACCGATGTGGCGGATGTCGCGGTGCTGATGAGCGACTACAACCTGATCACGGTCCCGGTGGTGGACGAGCGGCGCACCATGATCGGCATCATCACCGTGGACGACGTACTCGAGGCCACCCTGCCGGATGACTGGCGGCGACGGGAGGCCGCAGCCCCGCCTGACGCCCATCACGGGGATCCACCGTGACCGACGCCGCCGAGCCGCGGCCTGGCGCCGCAGCCGGCGGGTCAGGTCCCGACCGGGTCGACGCCAGTCCCGACCGGCTCCTGGTGCGGCCGGGCGCGGTGCTCGACGACGCGCATCTCGGCGACATCGAGGGCGCCCTGGGCCGGATCAGGGTCGGTGATGATGCGAGCCGGAGCGGCTGGCGGCGACGGCTGGTCACGTTCCTTGCGATCGTCGGTCCCGGCCTGATCGTGATGGTCGGCGATAACGACGCTGGCGGAGTATCCACCTACGCGCAAGCTGGCCAGGACTACGGCTACACCCTGCTCTGGGTCTTGTTGCTGCTCATCCCGGTGCTGATCGTGAACCAGGAGATGGTGGTCAGGCTCGGCGCGGTGACGGGCGTGGGGCATGCCAGGCTGATCATCGAGCGGTTCGGCAAGTTCTGGGGCGCCTTCAGCGTCGGGGACCTGTTCCTGCTGAACTTCCTGACCATCGTCACCGAGTTCATCGGCGTGTCGCTGGCCATGCGTTACTTCGGCCTCAGCCCGTACGTATCCGTGCCGGTGGCCGCGCTGCTGCTCGTGACCATCGCCTTGAGCGGCAGCTTCCGGCGGTGGGAGCGGGCGATGTTCGTGTTCATCGCCGCCAGCCTGGTACTGATACCGCTCGTGCTGCTCGCCCATCCGAGCTACGGCTCGGTCGGCTATCACTTCGTCGTGCCCGGGATCCAGTCCGGCGTCAGCTCGGATGCGATCTTGCTGATCATCGCCATCGTCGGTACGACGGTCGCGCCATGGCAGCTGTTTTTCCAGCAGTCCAACGTGATCGACAAGCGGATCACGCCCCGGTTCATCGGGTACGAGCGCGCGAACACGACGCTCGGCGCTTTTGTCGTGGTGGTCGGGGCGGCGGCGATCCTGATCGTTGCCGTGTTCGCGGTTCGCGGCACTGCCCTGGCCGGGCACTTCACCAATGCGCTCGGTGTCGCCACGGCGCTCGGAGCGCACAGCCGCGTGCTGGGCGCGTTGTTTGCGATCGTGCTGCTGGACGCGAGCATCATCGGCGCGGCGGCCGTTACCTTGTCGACGAGCTACGCCTTCGGGGACGTCTTCGGCCTGAAGCACTCGCTGCACCGCAAGTTCCGCGACGCCAGGCCGTTCTACGCCAGCTACACCGCGATGATCGCGGTAGCGGCTGGCATCGTGCTGATCCCCGGAACCCCGCTCGGCCTGCTCACTACTGCCGTGCAGGCGCTAGCCGGGGTGCTGCTGCCGAGCGCGAGCGTGTTCTTGCTACTGCTGTGCAACGACGCCGAGGTACTCGGCCCGTGGATGAATCGTCGCTGGCTGAACGTCCTGGCCAGCGTCATCATCGGCGTGCTGCTGACGCTGTCCGGCACTCTGGTGGTGACCACGCTCTTCCCCGGCTTGAATTCAGGTCAGGTCGCCAGCTGGCTGTCGGTCCTGCTGCTGGCCGGTGCCGGCGTGACGGGTGGCTGGCTCTGGCTGACCCGCTCCCGGCGCGCGCAGCCGGCCCCGCACCCGCGCACCGTCATGTCCCGCGCCCAGCGGCAGAGCTGGCGCATGCCGCAGCTCGCGCTGCTCAAGCCCGTCGCCTGGTCGCCCGGCACCAGGCTGGGCATGGCCATGCTGCGCGGCTACCTGGTCATCTCGGTGCTGCTCCTGGTCGTCAAGGCCGTCCAGCTCGGCGGCGGCTGAGCCAGAGCCTGCCGGCCGCCACCGCGCGGTCAATGGCCGATGGCGAGCTCGACGATCTTGATGATGACCAGGACCATCGCCACCGCGAGGTAGAGCCGCAACGCCGACATGCCGATCTTGCGCCCGGCGGACATCGCTGGCCGGGAGAGCAAGTTCAGCGACGGCATGCGCCAGGTCTCCTGGCCAGTGCGGTCTATAGGAGCCGCGGCCGGAGTGCCGGCCCGCAGACGCCGCGTCGCGGCATAGCCCGCCGCGGCCAGGCTGGCGGCGCCACAGCAGATCACGACATCCAGGATCTGGTGGGCGGTGATGCCGGGGAACAGTACCGACGCGGTCAGGATGACCGACAGCGTGACCAGGACGGCGACGACCCCGGCGGTGAACAGGTTGGTCTTGCGGCCGTTCACCCACGGGCCGAGGACATCCTTGTCGTTGCACAGCAGCAGCAAGAACACGCTCGCGCTCGGCAGCAGCACGCCCGCCAGCACCTGCACGCCCTCGGTGAGCAGCCCGAGCGGAGAGCCGGGGATGAGCACGATCGTGGCAGCGACGGCGATGAGTCCGGCGTACAGCGCGTAGAAGCCCTTGGCGCCCTTAACGCCGCGGTGCAGCGAGTGATTCAGGCCGAATACGTCGCTGACGGCATATGCAGTGGAGAGCGAGACCGCGAAGGCGCCGATAATCGAGGCGTCCAGCAGGGCAATCGCGAACAGCAGTCCCGCTGCCCTGCCGCCGTAAGCCTGCAGTCCGCGGGCAAGTCCGGCTGCGTCCGTGAAATGGCCGATGCCACCGGTGCCAGCAAAGGCGGCCGCGGTCGCGCCCATCACCGCTGCCGCGCCGATGACCACGATGACGATCCCGATGCGCAGGTCGACCTTCTCGTACTTCATGAACCGCGGGGTGATCCGCTTGTCGATGACGTAGCTCTGCTGGAAGAACAGCTGCCATGGCGCGACGGTGGTACCGACGATCCCGATGACCAGCAGCATGACCGTGGACAGCTGCCCGGCGCCGCCCGGCAGTTGTGGCACGACGAAGTCATGTGCCATCTGGCCCGCTCCGGGGTGAGCCAGGAAGTAGAGCGGGATCAGCAGCAGGCTGCCCAGGCAGAACCCCACGGCGATCCGCTCGAACCGGCGGAAGCTACCGGTGAAGGCGGCGCCGACGATCACTGCCGCGGCCAGCGCGACAGCGGCTACCTTGGGCAAGCCGAGGTAACCGGCCGCCAGGGTAATACCGATGAACTCGGTGATCAGCGTCAGCGCATTCAGGATGAACAGGTCGATCACCGAGAAGGCGCCCCAGAACTTGCCGAAGCGCTCCAGGATCAGCCGCGCGTGCCCGACGCCGGTGACCGCGCCAAGGCGCAGCACCATCTCCTGGTTCACATAGAGCACTGGCACCAGCAGGAGCAGTGTCCACAGCAGCCGGGTGCCGTAGTTCTGGCCAGCCTGGCCGTAGGTGGCAAAAGCGCCGGCGTCGTTGTCGCCGACCATTACGATCAGGCCCGGGCCGATGATTGCCAGCAGGGTCTTGGCCTTGCGGCTCATGCCCCGGCGTGGCGCCGTGTCATCCAGCCGGATGGTGCCGAGCGCGCCGCGGATGTCTCCTACGTGCTCGGAGTCAAGTACCGCTGCCTGGTACTCCAGCGCCGTCGTCATGGTGATCCTCCCTCTCCCCGGTCGGGGATATGTCGGGAGGCACGCAGCATCCGTCCGCGCTGCGCATGCGCGCAGGCGATCAGGGCCTAAAGCGGAGGACCGCGCAGAGCGGGCGGTTACCGCGTGCCGGAAGAAAACGAGAGTGCCTGGATATGGGCCGGTTCATGGCCCGGACTACTGCTATCCATGTCTCGCCTCCCTCCGGCCGTGACACGCGCGGGTGTCGCTACCAGCGCACACAAAGGGAAGACTCCGGCAGCAAGCCGGTGCGCACCCCTTCTCGTCAGAGCTTTGGCACGACACGACGTAGCACCAGGGTGTGCTGCGTCGCAAACCGCAGCCGGTGCAGCCACTTCGGGTCACCCCTTAAGCCGGGGAGACCTGTCCTGACCCTGGGCGTCTCTCGACGTCGTCGGATCAGTGGCCTGTGTTCATGTCGACGCCTCACCGAACGAGGTGCCTGTTCAAACGCTATGAAGATTACCCGCCAGGCGCACTTCAGGGCAACCCGTGACTTGCGTGATCTTGCTCATACGCGGCTATTGATGCGTATCGGGCCTGACCGCGGTCTGGGTGGCCTGCTTGATGGCGCCCGCTCCGCTGATCAGTGCCCGCTTCCAGGGCACGACGCCGTCGATCTCTACCTCCAGGGAGAAGCTGAGGAAGGTCCTGATCAGCACGATCAGCCCCAGCACCAGGACGTTGTCAACGGTCGGGGCTACTGCGACCGTCCGGAGCAGGTCAGCCGCCACCAGGATTTCGAGCCCGAGGAGCAAGGTGCCCCCAAAGGCCTGCCGCAGGACGTTGTAGGCGCGATCTCCTGACCTGGTGCGGCGCCACGCCACCACCGCCAGGACGAGCGACCACACCACGCCAATGACCAGGATGAGCGCGCCCAGAGCCTCGAATGCCTGGGCCACATGGTCCATGACGGCCGTGAAGGTAGCGGTCCCCGTCGCCTCCGACGCGGCCAGCATGGTCGATGTCATCTAGTGCCCCCGCCTGCTTGCCCGCTTCCTACCCGCTCGCGACAGGCACCTATCTCCCGGCACCAGCCGCGGCGATCTGGCCTGCGTCGTCTCGCCCGGCATGGGTGACGACGCGGTAGCGGGCAGGCTGACAGCCTGGATGACGACGCGGTGGCCGCTGACGGCCGCCATCTCGGCTGGCGATGGCGCCAGCGATACGGGGGGAGACAGATATGTCCGGTTCGGGCAGCACATTCGTACTGGTGGCGACGTATCCAGACGAGGCAATGGCGCGGGACGACTACCAGGTCGTGAAGGACGCGCGCAAAGCTGGCCTGGTCGGCTCCTACGACGCGGCCGTCATAACCAAGGACGCAACCGGCAAGGTCCATGAGAACAAGGACGAGACAGCCACCCGCCACGGCGCCTGGTGGGGAATCGCCGCCGGGGCGGCCGTCGGCGTCCTGTTCCCGCCGGCAGTCCTCGGTGCGGCGGCGGCCGGCGGCGTGATCGGCGGCGTCAGCGGGCACCTGGCAAAGGGGATGTCGCGGTCGGAAGCTAAGGAACTGGGCGACTACATCAACCCAGGCGAAGCTGGACTCGTCGTAGTCGGCGAGAGCAAGGTCGAGGAGGCAATTAGCAAGGCCGTCACGAGGGCCGAGAAGCAGACCGCTAAGGAACTCGACGTCGATCCGAAGAACATCGACCGCACCTTGCAGGAGGCCGTCCGCGAGATGTGAACCTCCCGGATCCCGAAGGTCCGTCGGGATCACGGGTCCGGACGAGTAAGGGGCGGGCATGGAGCGGCTGAAATCGCTGGATGCCGCCTTTATCGATGCCGAGGACCAGGACCAGGACACCTCGTTCGCGATTGGATCGATTGCCGTCTTCGAGGGCCCGGCGCCGTCATACGAGGAGTTCGTTGCTGCGATCGCCCGGCGCCTGCCGCTTGTACCGCTGTATCGCAGGAAGCTTCGCAAGGTGCCGTTCAGCCTCGGCCCGCCGGTCTGGGTAGACGACCCGAAGTTCGATCTTGGTTACCACGTAAGGCAGACGGCGTTGCCGGCCCCCGGCGGGGACCAGCAGCTCCGGGCCCTGATGGCACGCGTGATGACGGAGCGGCTGGACCGCGACTACCCGTTGTGGGAGTACTGGCTCGTCGAAGGGCTTGACCAGGACCGCTGGGCCCTGATCTCGAAGATGCACCATGCGATGGTCGACGGAGTTTCGGGCACTGACCTCTACCGAGTGATCTTCGATGCTTCACCTGACCGGCCGCTGTGGCCGGCGGTGCAGGACAGACCCGCGCCGCCGGAGCCGTCAGGGCTCGAGCTTGCCGCGCGCGCCGTACTGAACGGGGCGTTGCTTCCGTGGCGTGAGGGCCGCACCATTCAGCGGGCGGCAGCAAACCCTGAGCTCACTGTCCGGCAAGCGGCCAGCACTGTGCGCGGCTTGGCGCGGTACGCGAGGGCGCTGCCGCCTGCGGCCGGCTCGTCCCTGAGCGGCCGGATCGGCCGGCAGCGCCGGTGCACCTGGGCCAGGGCGTCGCTCGGCGACGTCAAGGCGATCAAGAACGAGCTAGGCGGCACGGTCAACGACGTCTTCCTCGCCGTGATCAGCGGCGGCTTTCGCGCTCTGCTGCAGTCCAGGGGCGAAGAGCCAGCTCCGGCCATGGTTCGGTCACTGATTCCGGTCTCGGTCCGCGCCGCGGGCGAGGAGAGCATCTACGAGAACCGGTTGTCGGCCCTCGTGGCCGACCTTCCAGTCGAGATCGCTGACCCAGTTGAGCGCCTTGCCGTGGTGACCGCCCAGCTGGCGACGCTGAAGGCGAGCAGCGAGTCCGAGGCCGGAGAGGCGTTTGTCTCGTTGCGCCGGCACGTGCCGTTTGTCTTGGCGTCGCTGTTCGTCCGGCTCGCCTTCAGCGTGCCGCAGCGGGAGATCGTGACGGTGACAACGAATGTCCCGGGGCCGCAGGAGCCGCTCTACGCGCTCGGCCGCCGGCTGGTCGAGATCATTCCCTACGTGCCCATCGCAACGACCCTGCGCACTGGGGTTGCCATCTTCACCTACTGCGGCCAGGTCACTTTCGGGGTCACTGGCGACTACGCCACTACGCCGGACCTGGACGTGCTAGCCAGGGGCATCGAAGATGGCGTTGCCGAACTGCTCGCGGTCGTCCGAGGCCGCGGCAGCAAGCGGCCCGCGAGCCGACAGCGGAAGCTCAAGCCGCCGAAGGCGCCCAAGCCGACCAGTGCGGGGACGCCCGCGAAGGCACGAATCAGGTGACCGCCCCTGTGACACGGCGCCACGCAGGGCTTACGGTCGTGATGTGATAGTTGTCGCCATCCTGGGTGCGCTAATCCTGCTGGGCACTGCCGCCGGGCTCGCCTGGACCGCGCATCTGCTCCATATCGGGACTGTCGACGCCTCCGAGCTCGCGTCGAAGGTGGCCGTCCCCAATCCCGTGTCGGCGCTGGACTGGCCAGAACTCCGCGTGCATGCGGTCGTACCGCAGCCAGACGAGTCTGGCCTGGTCCTCATGCTGGTCAGCTGGCCGGCCCGGCCACGACAGAGGGCGACCTTGCTGGTGGCTTTCGACAGCGACGACCAGCGGTCGGTGCCTACGCTGGCGCACTGGTGCGCTACCCAGGCATCGGTCTCGCCGACCAGGCTAGGTAAGGCGGGCATAGAGCTGCGCCGTCGACAAAGCCTCGACCGGGTGCAGGCAGTCCTGGTCGCCGAGGACAACGCGCCGAACTTGGTCTAGTGCCGGCCTTCGAGGACAGAGCCGCCGGTTACGAGGAAGGCTGGCGAGGCCGCCTGCACCACGACATTGCCGACCGGACGGCGCTGGCGGCCGCCTCGGTAGTCGGTGCTCCGGAGCGCGTGCTCGACCTAGGCTGCGGCACCGGGTACCTACTGCGCCTGCTGGCCCGCCAGTGGCCGAAGGCAACCGAACTGGCGGGGATCGATCCAGCGCCTGCCATGATCGAGGCCGCTGACGGCCTTGCCCTCGATGACCGCCTGGACTTCAGGATCGGCGCGGCCGAACGGCTGCCCTACTCGGACGGGTCCTTCGACCTAGTCGTCAGCACTACGTCGTTCTACCACTGGGCAGACCAGCAGGCGGGACTGCGTGAATGCGCCAGGGTACTCGTGCCCGGCGGGCATCTCGTGCTCGTCGACCGGTTCTCACCCTTGCTCGTCCCCACCCTGATCGGCAGCCGCCGCGCAAGAGCCCGAACCTGCCGTCGCGCCGATCAGCTGCTCGCTGGCGCGGGATTCAGCTCGATCACGTGGCACGACCTGTACGCCACCATCATCAAGGCTGTGACGGCCACGACGCTGTCAGCGGCCCGCCGATAGCAACGCGGCAACGGCGATCTCAGCCTTCGCCGGTGCGGGTAGCTCAGCCGGCATCGCCGGGATACCGGGCAGCTCGCCCTTGGACTCATAGCGGCTGATCAGGCCAGGATCGATGTAGGACTTGCGGGCTACAGTCGGAGTGTCTCCCAGCCAGGTCGCCACCTCCCGGATGCTGGCGGCGATCAGGCTCTTGCGGGCGCGCTCGGTCCGCGGCGGCGCCGCATTCGCCAGCGCCAGCGCCATCAGGACAGTGGCATTCCAGGTCCGGAATTCCTTCGCCGTGAAGTGGCCGCCAGCATGCGTGGCGATATAGCTGCTCACATCGTGGGAGTGCAGGACGTGCCACTCCCCGGCGTCTTCCCAGGAGAACAACGTGTCTAGGCCGTTGTTGCTACGGGCCAGTTCCTGCACGGTCGGCAGGACTACCGGGTCCTTGACGGTGATCGCCCGGTGCTTGCCCTCCTTAGCGATGTAGTCGAATAGCAATCCGTCCGGCGTGACCGTCACGTGCCGCTTCTCCAGCGTCGTTGCGCCGTAATGATGGTCCAGCTCGGCATACCTCTCGCCGCCGATGCGGAACAGGCCGAGATCGATCAGCCTGACCGCACCCGCAACGACGCGCTCGCGGTTCATGTCGGGACGGTTCAGGTCCTGCGTCGTAGCCGTGCGCAGGGCTGGCAGCGCGCTGGCAAACCGCAGCATGTGAGCGAACTTCTCAGTGTCGCGCTGCTCCCGCCATAGCTGGTGATAGCGGTACTGGGTCCGGCCCCGGCTGTCCACGCCCGTCGCCTGAATGTGGCCGAGGGGATCCGGCGAGATCCAGACGCGTTCCCACGCCGGCGGGACAACCAGCTGCCCGATGCGCAGCAGCGTCTCAGCGTCGGAGACCTCCGCGCCGACCGGGTCGCGGTACCGGAAACCATCCGGGCTCCGCAGGCGGGCGATGCCAGGGCCCCGAGGATCGCTGCGCACCAGGCCCGGAACCGCGGCTTCGGGCCTCACTCGTCGTAGTGCGTCGGCGGAGTGCGGTCTCGTTGCCCTTCGATCTGCAACTCGTCCCGGTCGAACTCGCGCCGGATCTCGGCCCGCTCCTCCTGGTACTCCTCGGTGCTCGTCACATCAAACGACTGCGGAGCATCGGTCGCCGGGGGCACCTCGTCCGGGTCGTAGTCGTCGATCCCGGCAGCTACCCGTTCCTCTTCGGTCAGCCGGGCAAGCTGATCGTCATCGAGGTGCTGCGCACTGCCGCCGTGCTGACGCCGGTCGCGGTGAAACTGCTCGGCTAGCTGGTCCGAGTCATCTGGCTGGTCTGAGTCAAACTGTGCCATCTCGCCTCCAGCGGATTTCGGCATGGCCACAACGCAGGGGTGATAGACAGCACGCTACGCCTGGCGGGGTAGGCCGCCCGTGCCCCCCTGAGCGCAGTTGCGCTCGCTACGCTGAGCGGCATGACGAAATTCGGCGTGCAGCTACCCAACTTCTCTGGCATCGACCCGGCTGACTTGTTCGATCACGTCGCCGGCCTGGCGACGACGGCGGAGGAAGCCGGCTTCGACTCGGTGTGGGTGATGGACCACTTCTACCAGCTGCCGCCGCTGGGCGGTCCGGACCAGCCGATGCTGGAGGCCTACACCCTGCTGGGGGCGCTGGCCGCGCGTACCCGCCGGGTGCAGCTCGGCACGCTGGTCACCGGCGTGACCTACCGCAATCCCGCTATCCTCGCCAAGATCGTTACTACGCTGGACATCATCTCGCGTGGCCGGGCCATCCTCGGGATCGGAGCCGCTTGGTATGACGTCGAGCACCAGGGCCTGGGGATCGATTTTCCTGCTGACCGGGTGCGGCTGGACATGCTGGAAGAGGCGGTTCAGGTATGCCGGGCGATGTTCGCTGGTGATGACGTCAGCTTCAGCGGCGATCACTACAGGCTGGACCACGCCCGTAACTTGCCCCGGCCAGTGCGGGCCGGCGGCCCGCAGATAATGATCGGCGGCGGCGGTGAGAAGCGAACGCTGCGGCTGGTGGCCCGCTACGCCGACAAATGCAACGTCACCGGCGACGTCACCACGCTGGCCCGCAAGATCAGCGTGCTCCGCCAGCACTGTGCTGACGTCGGTCGTGACCCCGCCGAGGTCGCCGTGACCTGGATGACTCCGCTGATCCTGACTACGTCAGCGGAAAACACGGCCGAGGTGCACCAGATGCTCACGGCGGCCGGATCTGCCGAGCAGACCGCCGGATTCACCGTAGGCCAGCCGCATGAAATTCCCGCTCTGGTTGCCGGTCACATCGAGGCTGGCGCCGACGAAGTGATCTTCAGCTTCGCCTTCGCCGACGCGGCGGGGATCGGCGCTGTGGCCGAGGCTTTCGGACTCGGCCGGCAGTAGCGGCCTGGGCCGGTGCGGTAAACCTAGTGCGCATCAGGGACAGTTTGCGCAAAATATAAGTCATGGGGCCATTGCGGGAGCGGAACTTCTTCCTGCTCTTCGTTGGCCAGTCGGTGTCGAGCCTGGGTAATGCCCTGGTGCCGGTGGCGCTGGCGTTCGCATTGCTGGATCTCACGCACTCGGCCGCTGACCTCGGCTACGTGCTCGGCGCCGAGGCGGCTGCGCAGGTCGCGCTGCTGCTCGCGGGCGGCGTCATCGCGGACCGGATATCGCGACGCACCGTGATGCTCGCCTCCGACGTGATTCGCGCCGCCGCAGAGGCTGTGCTGGGGTTTGTGCTCCTGACAGGGCGTCCGTCCGTCTGGGTTATCGGTGTGCTTGCCGTCGCGCAGGGTGCGGCGGGTGCCGCGTTCCTGCCGGCGGCCAGTGGTCTGGTCCCGGCGGTCGTCAGCCCCGCGAATCTGCAGCAGGCGAACCAGCTCCAGCAGGTGGCCAGTGCTGCCGCGGGCATCGCCGGTCCCGCGCTGGCTGGCGTGCTGGTGGTGACGTCCAGCCCCGGCTGGGCAATCCTGGCTGACGCGGCTAGCTTCGGCGTGAGCGTGGCGCTGCTGGCCGCCATGCAGCTCGACAACGTCTCACGCCCGGCGCGGCGGCACTTCCTGAGCGATCTTCGCGAAGGCTGGGATGAATTCCGCTCCCACAGCTGGCTGTGGCCGATGGTGGTCGCCTTCTCGCTCGTCAATGTCCTCGTCGGGGCCTACAGCGTCCTCGGGCCGGTAGCCAGCCAGCGCTATCTCGGGGGTGCTGCGGCGTGGGCGACGGTGGCGACGATCGGCGGCGTTGGCTCAGTCGCTGGGGGTTTGCTCGCAGCCCGGTTGCGGCCGCGGCATCCGTTGCGGCTGGGCGTGTCGGTGGCCATCCTCGGCAGCTTCACGCCGCTCGCATTCGCCGCCGGTCTTCCGGTCCCCGCCATCGCTGCCGTAGCCGCCCTGGCCGGCACCGGCGTCATCGTGTTCATGAGTCTGTTTAACTCGACGATGCAGCGGCAGGTCCCGGAGCACGCGTTGTCGCGAGTCACGTCCTACACCTGGTTCGGCGCACTCATCGCCTACCCACTCGGGCTGGCGATCGCTGGCCCTATCGCCTCGGTACTCGCCGTGCGAACAGCGCTCCTGTTCACCGGGGCACTGTGGATCCTGGCCCTTGTGTCGCTCCTGTGCGTGCGCGATGTCCGCAAGCTCACCGACGATGCGCCCGCGCTGGCCACGGCTGCGAGTTAGCCGCGGCTGGCCCCCGTGAGTTCCCGCCCGATCCGCGACACGGCGGCCGTGGCCGCCCGCCACTTAGTGGCTGGGTGCAGGGCTAGGCGGAGCGCGGCAGCGTGCGCCTGCGCTTCCACTTGATCCGGGAGCGGAGAGAGCGGCCCGAAGTCCTGGTAGCGGTGCGACAGTGCGCGGGAGAGCAGGTAGTCGGCAAACCACGGATTCTTTGGCAGCGCTGGCCCGTGCAGGTAGGTGGCGTATACCTCCCGGTAGCGGGCACCCTCAGTGCCGTCCGCACCGTTGTTGCCAGCGCCGGCGAGTACCTGGCCGAGCGGCTTGGCGCCGCTGCCCAGGTACGTGCGCCCGCTGTGGTTCTCGAACCCCAGCAGCTCGCGCCGCCGGCCGCCCAGATCGCATTCGACCGCCACGTGCCCGATGAAGCGAGTCGGGCCGCCTTCGGTAACCGCGTCCAGCACCCCGAGCCCCTGTATCGGCGGCCCATTTGGCGGCGCGTAGTGCCGGCCCAGGAGCTGGTAGCCGGCGCACACGGCGAGGACGACGGCGTCGGCTTCGATCGCCGCCCGGAGCGGCCCGGCCTTCGCGGCGAGGTCGCGCGCCGCTGTGGTCATCTCGCGGTCTTGACCGCCGTGCATCATGATGAGGTCGGCCTGGGTGAAGTCAGGAACCTCGCCGACATCCGCCTCGGTGACGCTGTAGCGGATCCCCCGCCAGGCGCAGCGCTGCGTGAGGGCGAAGAGATTTCCTCTATCACCGGCCACGCTGAACAGGCTCGGATAGAGATGGTAGATGCGGACCGTTACCGGGGCCGATGTCATATCGTCACTCCTTCCAGGAAGGCGGCACCCACCCGCGCCGCTGCATGATGCCGCGGAGTTCGCGCATGGGGGTGTAGCCAGCGAAGATGTATAGTGACTCGCCTGGCGGCGCTTCGGTCAGCGCCATGTCCAGGGCTGCCGAGCGATTGGGCAGCACCTGCATGGCCGCAGGCGAAGCCCCGGCGTACTTGAACCGGAGTGCCACTTCCTCCGCCCTGGTCCCGCTCACGACCAGGCTTCCAAGTTGTGGCACAAGCTGCTCGATGTCGACGTCCCAGAGCCACGCGAAGTCCTCGCCGTCGACCGCGGTGTTGCTGTGCGCGGCCAGGACGTGCTTGCGCCCAGGGCGCTGCAATACCTCCCGGAGGGTCGCGTTGTAGGCCGTTGGGTTCTTGACGAAGGCAAGCACCACCTGCCGCTCGCCCGCGCAGATCTCCTCCAGGCGGCCGAACGCCGGACGCAGGCCAGCCATCGCGTGCCGCGTCTTAGCGGGCTCCAGCGACTGCGGCAGCGACAGGGCCATCGTGCCGGCGAGCGCGGCGACGGCGTTGTAGACGTTATGCACCCCAGGCAGGGGCACCTGCAGCGGGAAGGTTCCGGCTGGCGTCTCGACGGTGATCTCGGACCCAGCTTCGGGCGAGGGCCGGATCGAGGTCACCGCGATGTCCAGGGCCGGCCGGGCGTTCCCGCACTCGTCGCACCGGTAATCTCCCAGGTGGGAGAGGTACACGGCGCGATAGCTCAGGAGATGCTCGCAGCGCACGCAGCGAATAGAGTCCGCGGCATGCTCGGGTACCTGCGTACTGGCGCGGTCGGCCTCGCCGCTGTCAGCCCGGATGCCGTAGTACAGGCGGTGAGCAGGTGCCTGCGGGGCCAGGCTGGCCACGAGGGGATCGTCGCCATTGAGTACCACGGTGGCAGAGGCGGGCAGCGCCTCGATGACGCTCTCCAGCATTTTCGCCATCGAGTACAGCTCCCCGAAGCGGTCCAGCTGATCGCGGAAGATGTTCGTGATGAGGAACGTGTCCGGCCGCACCTGCGGCATCACCAGCCGTGCCGTCGCTTCGTCGACCTCCAGCAGGAGCAGCTGCGCGTCCATCCGGCCCCGCAGGTCTGTCGCCTGCACGGCAGCTGAGATCACTCCCTGTAGCAGGTTGGAGCCAGACCGGTTCTGGGTGACCCGCAGGCCGCCGGCCTGCGCGAGGGCTGCGAGCATGCGGCACGTGGTCGTCTTGCCGTTGCTTCCGGTGACGACCACCTTGCGGGCATCGCTCGCGGCCGCGGCCTTCTGGAGGACGTGGGGATCGACCCAGCGGGCAGCGGCTCCGGGGAAGCTCGTCCCGCCGCCTACCCCCAGCACACGGGACGCAGTACCCGCTACCTTGCCCGCCGCCAGTGCGAGGGCAAAGCGTGCCTGCGACGACGATGGTGCGGGTGCGTTGCTTTCCCCGGACCTGGCCGGGGGTCGTCCGGCTATCGTGCGCACCTGTGGTCCTCCCTTACCCGTAGGCGGCGTGACATCGGCGCCGTGATCTCATTCCCGGCCCGCGGCGCCCACGTCATCCTCGGCCTGCCGCGGCCATCTCATCCCCGGCCTGTCGCGGCACCGCCGCCCCGACGCGGTGGTGCCCGGCATCCCTGACGGCCTCCACGATGGCTTGTACATGCCCTTCGTCCAGGGCGTAGTGGAGTGCACACGACCGCAAGGCAAAGCGGCCGCCGATGTCCGTCCCGGCCAGGAACGCCCGCCCGCCGACCTGGAGATCCTCCATGATCGCCTGGTTGAGAAGATCCAGGCCGCGGTCGTCGCCCCGCAGGATTGCCGGCACGTAGCGGAAGCACACCGCGGTCAGCGGCCCCGCGGCCAGCAGTTCCAGGTCGGGACTGGCCTCGATGACCTCCTCCAGGTAGCGCGCCAGGTCGATGTGCCGCCGCACGTGATCCGCCAGCCCGGCTTTCCCGGCCTGCTGGATGTTCCAGAAGGTCTTGAGTGCCCGCCCGGAATCCCTGGTTTGCTCGGCGCTGCGATGCGAGTACCAGACGTCGCCGGCGAACCCCTGTCCGGGCGGGAGCCTGAGATAGGAGGGGATGAGCTTGTAGGTGTCCTGCAGGAGCGGGCCCTGCCGGATCAGGGCGCAACTGCAGCCGATGGCCACAGCGAGCCACTTGTGCGGGTCGAGGGCGACCGAGTCGGCACGCTCGAGCCCGGAGTACCACTGCGCGAGCCGGGAGTCGAGCACCCCGAAGCCGCCATAGGCGCCATCGACGTGCAGCCAGAGGCCCTCCTCATGGCAGAAGTCGGCGAGCTCGCCCAGCGGGTCGATGGCACCGGTCTTCACGCTCCCGGCGTTCGCCGCGACAAGAAAGGGAAGGTGCCCGGCCCGGCGGTCAGCCGCGACTGACGCCCGCAGGTCGGCGATGTCCATGCGGAAGTCCGCCCCGACCAGCACCTTGCGCGGGGCCCCGAGCCCGAGCGTGAAGGCGGCCTTCTCCAGGCAGGAATGGCCTTCGCCCGACATATACATGGTGAGCCGGGGATGCCCGTAGAGTCCCTCGGTCCGGACGTCCCAGCCGTTGACCTGGGCACCCCAGTACCGGGCCACCTCCAGGCAATGGCGGTTCGCGTCCGATCCGCCGCCGAGGAGGACTCCGTCGCTACCGTCCGCCGGGAAGCCGATGAGCTCCATCAGCCAGCGGATGACCGCGCGCTCGACGTAGATAGCGGCGTAATTGCCGCCGGCGCCGCTCGTGTTAGTAACCGCCGAGGCAAATGCCGCGAGCATGCTCAGCTTGGTGGCAGCCGGGTCGACGAAGGCAGCGAAGCAAGGGTGATTCTGACCGCGGCCATATGGCAGCACCAGGCGGAGAAAGCTTTCGATCACATCGTCCGGAGCCATTCCCTCAGCGGGAATATTCATTGTCTCTAGTTCGAGCCGCACGTCGGCCGGCAACGGACGGTAAACTGGCTCTCGGGGAAGCTCATCTAGGTAAGCGCCTAGCGTATCCACGAGCCAATGGCCCAGATCGCGGAACGTCATGTCATCCATTGAGAACGGCGAGGGAATCGTGCTGTAGGCGCCAGCGCGGGAGGTGGCGTCAGGGGGGACGGGCAGTCCCATGGATGGGAACTCCTCTCAGTTCAGGAATACAGCTCTCAAGATTTGTCTAGAAATGCAGCTCTCAAGAACCCCGTTCCGCGTGTGAGCCGCCATTCCCGTGGTCAGCAGCGGGTAAACAGGGGGTCTATTAATGACTTCGGAAAGTGCGTGTAACGAGCGGCCTAGTGACGCCCCAGAGGCGTCGGGCGCGGACGGCCGGGCTCGCAGCGCCCGGCCGTCCGCGCCCGGCACGGCTAGCGGCTGGAAGCCGCCAGCTTGCCCGTTTCCGCCAGCTTGCGCGCAGGCACCGGCCGGCGCCTGGGCGCCTGCTCGCGTCCCATCCAGGCGTCGATCACCGGATCGCTCTCCCATGAGGTAATCAGTGCGTAACGGGGCCGTGCGCCCGGGTGCCAGACCACATGCCACAGTCGCTCGGTGTCGATGACCAGCTGCATTCCCGGATGCAGTCGGATGCGGGTCTCGGTCGATGGGTCGTCCTTGTCCTCGCGGAGGATGAACACGGACTTGCCCGCCGCGTCGTCCAGCTCGAGCCAGGACCGGACTACCCAGCCGGCGCCTTCCGGGTTAAGCCGGTTGTTGTCGTCACGATGCAGCTGGCGCAGTGCCGTTGCCTCGTCGCTCGGGTTGAGCTTGATGACTCGCACACGGCCGTAGTTGCCGCCGATGCGCTCGACATAACTGGCGAGGCCCGGCGCAAGCTCCCGGTTGGAGGTCCACATTCCGTTCTTGTCAGCCTTGCCGTGATCCCAGAATCCGCGGCAGTCCATCTCACCGGTGGCCGACGCCAGCGGGGCGAAGTTCGTATCCCCGCCGCTCTTCCAGTCCATGTACTCGAGCGACTCCCACTCGGCCGGCTCTATCGCGGGTCCCTGCCAGTCGCGCAGGATGACATAGCCTTTTTCGGCCAAGATGTCGAGCTTTTGATACATTGCATCCCCCCCGGTTGTTTTCGCTTCGAATGCCTCCCCAATCGCGCTCCTTTCCCGTCAGCTGGCTGTTTTACGCGGCTCTTTCATGGCACGATGCCGGCGTGTGACGGACATTTTGTCAATGAGCACCGCGGTCGGCCCAGATCCCGCGCCACTAACTTTGGCTGAGATTGGCTATGCCGAGCCAAAAAACCATTCGCACCAAGGCCGATAGTTAAGGACGGCCGGACTTTCGACTATGGGCAAGCCGCCATGGGATGATGTGGTCATGGCCGGAGGCACCCTCGCAGAGACCGACATCGACGAGGCCCTGATAAGTCGCCTCCTCGAAGACCAGGCTCCGCATCTGGCCGGTCTGCGTGCCGTGAAGGTGCGAGACGGATGGGACAACGCCGTGTGGCGGCTGGGCGACGCGCTGGCGATCCGGGTCACTCGACGCGCGGTAGCTGTCGGCCTGCATCGGCACGAGCAACGTTGGCTCCCGGTCCTGGCGCCTCGACTTCCGTTGCCGGTGCCAGCGCCGGTGATCACCGGCGTGCCAAGCGCCGAGTTCCCCTGGCCCTGGAGCGTCGTTCCGTGGTTCGAGGGTGACGTTGCTGCCCTGGTGCCCCCGCAGCCGCGAGAAGCGCGAGCGCTCGCCTGCTTTCTGGCAGCTCTGCACGTGCCGGCGCCCGACGACGTTGCACCGAACCCAGCCCGCGGTGGTCCGCTTGCGTCGCGTCTGGCGGCTGTCACGATGTGGGCTGAGCAGGCACGGACATCCGGGGATGAAGCGCTGATTGCCGAAGCAGTAGGTCTGTTCAACGCCGGGCTCCTGGCAGCGACCGCGACCGAGCGAGTCTGGATCCATGGCGACCTGCATCCACGCAACGTGCTGGTCAGCCAGGGACGACTCTGCGCAGTGCTGGACTGGGGTGACGTGACTGCCGGCGATGCAGCCGCCGACCTTGCTGCGTTGTGGTGGCTGTTCGACCTCGACGTACACAGCGAATTCTGGTCCGCTTACCGTCCGGTGCCTGCCGCCATGTGGCATCGAGCCCGATCCTGGGCTGCCCTGTTCGGTCTCTCTTTCCTGAGTTTCGGGCTGCCAGGCAACCCGGCCGCCCCCGACACCCAGGCACACGAGCTGGGGCGACGCCAGCTCCGCCGCGTCGTAGCAGCGCAACGACCGCCGGGATCGTGAGCACGCGGTAATTGCGCCGAAGAACTCTTGACGCTCGGGAATGGATTGCGCGAACGGGGAAAGCTGGCGGCGAGGGTGCCCGTGCCGACGGCATCCTTGGCGGAGGAGACGTATGACCAGTGACTTGGCCGGCGAAGCGGGTGGTTACCCGGACAGCCCCGAGGGGGCGGGCAGCTCGCAAGGGGCTGACGTCCTCCGGGACAAGCGCCGCGCCGAACTGATAGCGGCCGCTCAGGCACGATGGGTCGCCACGCTGACCGATCTCGGCGGCCGCAATACGCTGCTCTACTACAAGGACCGCCGGGCCGGGACGCTTGATCTGGCCGGGGCCGATCCGGCAGCTCTGGAGAAGTTCCTGCGCACCGGGTCGGTCCGGCTCACTCGCTTGTTCCACGATGTTGACGCGCGAGCGGACGCGATCCGCCGCGTGCAGGCCATCTACCGGAAGGCTCGCGAGCTGCTGGAGGAGCGTGGCATCCGGGCGGGGTACCTGGCAACCGGCTTGGCTCGCTGGGATGAGCTGTTCCTTGAGCCGGCCGCGCCGGTGCTCCTGCGCGGTCTTACGATCATGCCGACGCGGGCCCGCCACGACGACTTCGACCTTGTGCTGGATGACGAGAGTGAGGTCAACCCCGTCCTGCGGTACAAGCTGGCTAGCGTCTTCGGAGCGGCAACCGAGGAAGTAACGGACGCGCCGCCGGGCGAGGTCACCGAGCTGCTGACGCGGGCAGCGATGGCCGCCGAGGTGCCGGGTTTCGAGATCAGCGCGCGGCAGGTCATCGGTACCTTCACCTACGCCAAGCTGCCGATGGTCCGCGACTTGCAGGCGGCCGGCGACCTGCTCGCCGACAGCGACGTGGTCGCCGCGATCGCGGGCGATGTCGAAGCGCAGGAATTGCTGAGTACCGCTGATGGGGCCGAGCCGGCGCTTGACTCGCCAGAACACGATTACTCCGTCCTGGATGCCGATTCTTCGCAGCGCGCCGCCATCGACACGGTGCTGGCCGGGCGCAGCCTGGTCATCCACGGACCGCCGGGTACCGGCAAGAGTCAGACGATCGCCAACCTCATCGCCGCGCTAGTCGCGCGCGGCCGGAAGGTGCTGTTCGTCGCCGAGAAACGGGCGGCCATCGACGCAGTGCTGTCCAGGCTGAAGAGCGTCGGGCTCGGCCAGATGGCACTGGACATCCACGACGGGACCAGGGACCGGCTGCGGATTGCTCGCGATCTGGGCGAGACCCTGGAGGAGGCCCAGCACATTGCGGAGCCCAGCGTGAGCGACCTGCACCGGCGACTAATCGACCGGCATCGGCGGCTGAACCGGCACGTGAGCGCCTTGCATCAGGTGCACCAGCCATGGGGGCTGACGCCCTTCCAGATCCAAGCTGCCTTGCTAGGAGTCCCGCAGGAGGCGCGTACGCCGATCCGGCTCGACATGCCGGAGCGCATCAGCGCGGAACAGGCCGATCGCATCCGAGACGAGCTGCGGGAGTTCGCTCACCTCGGTGGTCTTACCTTCCGCCCGCAGAGCACGCCGTGGTTCGGCGCCGCACTGCGCACCTCGGAGCAGGCCAGGCAGGCGTGCGACCTGGTCGTCCGGCTCAGTGGCCACACCCTGCCGATGCTGGTCCGGCAGGTCGCGCGGGCAAGCGAAGAGACTGGCCTGCGGTTGCCCGCCGACTACGCCGACGCCAGGTCCATCATGCGGCTGTACGCGGCCGTCGGCGCAACGCTGCGGACGCTGGCTCCCGGCGTCTACGCCGCGGATCCGGCCCGGCTCGCTGCTGCCCTTGGCGGTGGCCCGGAGTTCGGATTCCGCGAGCGCCGCGCGCTGCGGAAGCAGGCTGCCGCACAGGTAGTCGGCGGCGCTCGGCTCGCGGGCGGCACGGATCCGGCTGGCGAGCAGCTCGCTGCGGCCCTAGCCGACGCTGCCGCGCAGCTGGGGCAGTGGCAGGAGCTGCGGACCGACGACGGTCTACCGCGGCTCCCGCCGTCGATCGCCGAACTTGACGCCCTGTTCGCTGACTGTGGGCACCAGCTGGCCGCGCTGACGAAAGTCATCCGGCTGCCGGACAGACCGGAGCCGCTGCTCGAGGCCCTCGCGGCCGATCAGGACACTGCCTGGCAGCTACCCAGGCTGTATCAGCTCGCGTCCAGGTTCGATGAGGTCGGCCTGGGTCCGCTGCTGGATTACCTGGCCCGGCGCGAGGTGGCGCCGGAGACAGCCGCGGCCGCGTTCGATCACGCCTGGCACTCCTCGATCCTCGACCTGATCAAGGTCCGCGACCCACGGTACGGGGCGAACCGCGGCGCCGCGCTCGATGAAATCGCGAGCGACTTCCGGGTCCGGGACGTGCAGCACCTGGCTGCCAATCGGGCGCGTGTCCGGCGCGCCTGGGCTCAGGCGCTGGGTGAGTCAACCGACCGTCATCCGCTCCAGGCCAGGGTCATCCGCAAGCAGGCCGCGCTCAGGCGTGGCCACCTGCCGCTGCGTCGCCTGCTGGATCAGGCCAGCGATGTGCTCTTCGCGCTGAAGCCGTGCTGGGCGATGTCCCCGCTGATGGTCAGCCAGGTATTGCCGCCGACCGCGCTGTTCGACGTCGTCATCTTCGACGAGGCCAGCCAGATCGTGCCGGCCGATGCCATCCCGGCCGTCATGCGGGGCCACCAGATCGTGGTCGCCGGCGATGACCGGCAGCTGCCGCCGACTAACTTCTTCCGTCAGGTAGGCGAGCCGGACGATGACGGCGCTGAGGACGACGAGAGCCTGGTCTCGTTCGGGGCCGGCTTTGAGTCGGTGCTCGACGCGCTGCGCCCGCTGCTGCCCACCGCGCCGCTCGCCTGGCACTACCGGAGCCGGGATGAGCGACTCGTCGCCTTCTCTAACAGCCGCATCTACGGCGGCGCGCTGACCACGTTCCCTGGCGTATTCCGGCAGGACTGCCTGCGCCACGTTGTGGTCGCGCAAGGACCAGAACCTGGACAGGAGGTATCGGTCAACGCTGAGGTGATCAAGGTCATTGAGCTGATCCTTGAGCACGCGCGCGCCCGCCCGGAAGAGTCGCTCGGGGTGATCGCGCTCGGAATCAGGCACGCGGAACGGATCGACGCGGCACTGCGCGCGGCGCTAGCCGAACTCACTGACGCCGATGGCGCCCGCCTCGAGGCGTTCTTCGCCGAAGACACCGCCGAGCCGTTCTTTGTCAAGAACCTCGAGCGCGTTCAAGGTGACGAGCGCGACGCGATCATATTGTCCATCGGCTACGGGAAGCACCCTGACGGCCGGATGCGCTACCAGTGGGGGCCGCTGCTTCGCGATGGCGGTGAGCGCAGGCTCAATGTCGCCGCGACCCGGGCCAAGCACCGGCTGACGCTGGTTAGCTCGTTCTCCGGCTACGACGTTGACCCCGAGCGGGTGACGAAGGCCGGGGCCAGACTACTGGCCGATTACCTCGAATATGCGAGCTCTGGCGGGACGGCGCCGGAGGCGTCAGGGGCCGCGGAGCTTAATCCCTTCGAGGCCGACGTCAAGGAGCGGCTGGCCGCGTGCGGGATCACGGTCGTGCCGCAATACGGCGTCGGCGGCTACCGGGTCGACTTCGCCGCCACTCACCCCGAGGACGCCGGCCGGATGGTGCTCGCTATCGAGGCCGACGGCGCGTCCTACCGCGAATCCGGCAGCGTCCGGGACCGGGATCGGCTGCGCGGAGAGCACCTGCAGCGGCTCGGCTGGCATTACCACCGCCTATGGTCCACGAACTGGCTCCAGGACCCGCAAGGCGAGGTGGCCAAGGTGCGGGCTGCTTATCAGCGAGCGGTGTCGGCGACCGACCCGGCTTCCGCGGCGACAGCCGCCGACGCAAGGACAGAGGTCACCCACCCCGCAGACGTGACACGGCCGAGCGGCGGAGAAGTCATCCGTCGCGGTAGCGACGTCGCTCGCAGGACCTGATCGGGCCGCGCGCCATGTCAGCCGACGAACCTCACCGTTATCTGCTGAAAGCCCAGCGCGTGCAGCATGCCGTCCAGCATGAGCCGGGTGTTCCGCTGCGCATCGGGCAGCAGCGAACTGATCTTTGCCGCCTGCTCGATCTTCTTCTGGGCCAGAATGTAAACCGCTTGCTGGCTGTTCGGGTTGCCGGAGAAGAAGTTGCCGACGCGGTTCAGCAGCCCCTGCTGCTCCGCGTAGACATACGACTGGTTCACGTTCAGCACGGCGGGCTCCAGCTGAGCGGGCGGCAGGCTAATCGTCACGGCTTTGCCGTGTGCCGACATGCGGATCGCCTTGCCCGTCAATCCGGCGAAGTTCACGTACGCGATCTCGGTGCCCTGGCCGATGAACAGGGTGTCGCTGCCGGCGATGAACGACGGGAGGAATGCCGTGTGACTGGCCAGCTCGACCACGACCTGGAACGTACCGCTGGCCGCTTCGTAGCGGCTCAGCGCCGTAATCGACTTGAGCAGCACCGGTCCGGTGCGCTGCGTCGTCGTCGTGACGAACGGGTTGCGCAGCTGCGGCAGCAAATGCACTGCGGCCAGCACGATCAGCAGCGCGACTACACCGGCGACCGCCGCCACGAGGGCAGCGAGCCGTCCCAGGAGGCTTCCGCCGAAGACCCGCGCCATCAGCAGCCACCTGCGCAGGCAGCATGGAGAATGACTATGGCCGAACGAGCCAGGGGTGGGAGGAGACCTTGCCTGGACGCTTGAGGGGCACGACCCGAAGCAGCGGCGGAGGCCGGCCGCGCGGCCGGCTTACAGGCTGTCTGCTGTGGGTTATCGGGCTGATCGTCATCCTGATCGCTTTGGCGTTGCTGTTCGGCGGCTTCCAGAAAGGAACCAAGGTGGGCGCGGACGCGCGCGCCGCGGCAAGTCTGGCCCTGCCACGGTTCGCGCTGATGCTCCCGGCTGGTGATGGCTGACATAACGATCGCTCTCTGCGCGGGCGAGGGGATCGGGACGCCGGGGTGGCGACGGCCGCGTGCTTGCAGTTACCCAGCAAGCCGCGAGACATGCGCTCTCGCGATTCCTCTCAGGTGCTGGTCTGACGTCTGGTGCCGAGGGCGCGCGAGAGGACAGAGACGCGATCATGGGCGCCGGTCTTGGCGAAGATCGACTTCAGGTGGTCCTGGATCGTGTGCTCGGACAACGACATCTGCCGTGCCATCATCCGGGTATCGCAGCCGTTGGCGAGCAGGCCAAGCAGCTCGTATTCGCGGACGCTCAGGCCGAAGGCGCGGCCAAATAGCTCGAGTCGCTCCGAGGCGGAGGCCTCCTCGATCGTGACCACGATCGTTGCTGCCCGGTCAGCGACAGGATGATCTGGCGAGAGCCTGGCCGCACGCAGAGCAAGCCAGAAACCATCAGCCAGATGGGTGCGGGCAAACGCCGGATTGACGTCGACGCCTGCCTCGGACGACAGAAGCTGGGCGGCTACGTTGTAGACGCTCGCCGGGATGGCCTTCTGGTCTGGCACAGGCGGCAGCAGCGCATCGAGCCACGCGCTCGAAGCTGCTGTGCGACTGGCGATTCGCAGGTCGTCGTCGAGCGTCAGGACGACCGGTCCGAGGTCCGGGCGGTGCGAAGTGGCCGGATCCACGAAGGTTCTGGCCTGGCAGTGACGCAATGCGGTGGCCAACGGCGTAACGAGCGCGGTTATGAGTCCGGTATCAGCGGCGCTGAACGGCTCGCTGGTGTCGTTGCGCCACAAGTCCAGGAAGCCCCAGCAGCCGAACTGGTCGGCGAACACCGCCGAGGCCACGTCGCCGATTCCGTATCTGCTGAGCACGTCGCGCCACATCAGGCTCCGACTCAGGTCGCCGCCGACGGCGTTGCTCAGGGTGTCGGCAGGTGAGCTCTGCATCCGCAGGGTCGTCCACCGATTGACCGTCGTGGCGTATTTCGCACGAATCAGGGCCGGGAGGTCGGGCAGGCATGGAACGTCGGCCAGCGGCGCGACGCCGACAGCGGTCACTGGATCAGTAAGCAGCCAGACGTATGCATCGAAGTCGATGACCTCGCGGAGCACACCCAGAGCCTGCAAGCGCAGGCTCCTGTCGTCGTGGATCTCGGCGCAGCTGGCCTCAATGCGCGCGCGGGCGCGCGCCCGCGACCAGTTCTCGGCCACAGGCTGAGCCTATGCCCTGCATGTGCTCCGGCCTGTCCAGCATGGCACGGCTCGAGACCAACCCCAGATAGTCGGGATACCGCATCCCGGCGGTCATCCCTAGCGTCGATCATGACAGCACGCACGCCACCATGATGGAGAGATCCGATGACCACACTCAGGATCGAGCACGCGATCAGCGACTACCAGCTCTGGAAGACGGCATTTGACGGATTCGCGGAAGCCCGAGCATCAGCAGGAGTCCGCAGTTGTGCCATCCGCCTGCCAGTCGACGACCCGCTGTATCTGATGCTTGACCTTGAGTTCGATACGGCTGGTGCAGCCGAGACGTTCGCCGCCTTTCTGGTACAGCACGTCTGGTCAGCCCCGGCGTCTTCGCCGGGCCTGGCCGGTGCGCCTAAGACCCGGATTCTCGACCTCGTCGACTTCGGTTCGCGCGTCAAGTAGAGTCAAATTTACTGAGGGTATTCCGCACCTGGCCGTCATGCCAGCCTCGCCCCCGGCGATCGGCAACTGGGCCCTCATCGGCCTCCATCGGCGCGCAGCATGGCCACCCTTGAACATCCCGTTCGCTACTCCGTTTCCGGCCATGATGATGGTTCCCGGCACCTAGGTGCCGGGTGACACAAAGTGGTCAGTGCTGGCATGGCCGGCATCGTGGCTGCCCTGTCTCGGGATGGTTCGCCGGGCCTTGGAGCGGTGGCAGCGGAGCTCTGCGCGGACGTGCTGGGATTGACTGGCGTCGCAGTGAGCGTGCTTGTCTCGGGCAGCGGTGACGTGATCTGGCGTACCGATGGGGCGAGCGCTCGTCTCGATGATCTTCAATTCATGCTGGGCCAGGGGCCTGGCGTGGATGCGGCGGCATCGGGCGAGCTTGTCCTCGAGGCCGACCTCGAGGCCCTGCCCGCGCAGCGCTGGCCGGCGTTCACGCCGGGCGCGCTGGAGCTGGGAGTGCGGGCGGTGTTCGCGGTACCGCTACAGATCGGCGTAATCCGGCTCGGGGTTGTCCTGGGGCACCGGGACGTGCCGGGCATGTTGAGCACTGCTGCGCTAGCGGACTTGCTCGTCTTCGCCAGCGCTGCGACCGGAGCACTGCTGGGACCGCTGACTGACGGCCCGGAGCCCCGGTGGGTGTTTGAACAGACGTCCGGGTACCGCGCCGAGGTGCACCAGGCCACCGGGATGATCAGCGTCCAGCTCGACGTGACACAGGCTGTGGCACTCGTCCGGCTCCGCGCCCACGCGTTCAGCCAGCACCGTCCACTCGCCGATGTGGCAGCAGACGTTGTGGCACGACGGATGAGATTTGACGACAATGACGATTGAGCGCTGAGAGGCAAGGCTATGGATCGCGAACAGCGTCTGGCGGAGACCTTTGTCGAGCTCGCGGACACCCTCACCGATGACTTCGACATCATCGACTTCCTGCACGTGCTGGCCGCCCGCTGCGTCGAGCTACTCGGCGTGGGCGCGGCTGGCCTGCTGCTTGCAGATCACGACGGTTCGCTGGTGACGGTGGCAGCTTCCGATGAGCGGTCTCGCCTGCTGGAACTCTTCGAGGCGCAGAACGACGAGGGCCCGTGCCGCGACTGCTTCCGGCTAGGGACCGCGGTCGTCAACATTGACCTGGACAGCGCGCTGGAACGGTGGCCGCGATTCGCTCCGCAGGCGATCGCTGGCGGATTCCGGTCAGCTAACGCGCTGCCGTTGCGCCTGCGCAGCCAGGTCATAGGCTCGCTCAACTTGTTCCACCAGGACCCCGGCGGCCTGCGCGGCACCGAACTTCGCCTGGCCCAGGCGCTGGCCGACGCCGCTACGATCGGCATCCTGCAACAGCGCTCCGTGCACCGGGGCGAGGTCGTCGCCGGACAGCTGCAGCAGGCGCTCACCAGCCGGATCGTCATCGAGCAAGCCAAGGGCGTCCTGGGCGAGCGGCTAAAGATCAGCGCTGACGACGCCTTCGAGGTACTGCGCGGTGTTGCCCGGTCCCGCAATCGCCTGCTGTCAGACCTCGCCCGCGATATTGCCAGCGGGACCGCTGACGTGACCACGCTCATTCGGTAAACGCAACCTGGCACGACCGGTAGTGCGATTACCTGCCGCGAACTGGGCTTTGCACCGGAGCCGGTGAATGGTACGGTGAAAATGACGCTCCGGACCCAGGCAGGTGTACGCGTAATCTCGCGGTCACCTTAGCGCGGGTCCGGTTTCTTTTTCCCGCATATGAACCTGCGATATCGCGACGCACCGCCCGGCGGGCCAGCCAACTCTTCTTTTTGTCGCGCTCTATTCAGTGCGATCAGTTACCTGCATGCCTCCAATTGACTGAGGAGATGGCATGGGGATCATCGCGCAACTGATGTGCAGGATCACTGGCAAACTCGAGAAGCCCCGGCAAAAGACACCAGGGCCCCCCGGCATGCGCCCTGCTCAGCCCCGCGGCGAGCACAGCTGTCAGGACGCCAATATCTCGCGTGATTGGCTCCAGTCGATCCGGTCGCTGGCGGACTCGACCGGCTCAGCAGCCGGGAAGTTATCCTCGGTATCGCGGCACTTGGCTCATCTGCTGGGCTGGGGCAGGTTGCAGGTGATCTTCGGATTGACGCCGGTGTAGTTGAGCGGGCCGGCAAGAACCGTCACGCCGATAGTGCCGAGCCTGACGCAGCTCGCGTTAGTCCCGCTGTAGTAGTGTCGCTGGCCGCCGGCTATTGCTCCGATGATCAGCCAGACGATGAGAATAAGTGACCCGAATCGCATTGGTTTCTCCGTGATTCACAGTGCATTGAAATGTCATTGAGGCCCGCTGGGCCGCCGGTCGTATTCATCGGCGATTGCGGCGGCCGGGCACCGACCAGCCGGTACCAATCCCACTGAGGTGGAGGGCGAGGCAGGCCAGCCCGACGAGCAGCAGGCTAGTAGGGGAGAAGACCGCGCTGGTCGATGTGTTCGTCGCGTTGATAAGGAACGCGATGACGAAAAGGGCGGCTGCGACGAAGCCCAGCAAGAGGAGATCCTTCTGTTCGGTGGTGGCGGAAAGAACTGGCGACGACCTCGACAATTATCGCGGCGGCTCGTCCCGGTAAGCGCCGTGCTCACGGGCAGATGGCGCCGGGTCATCACGGTAAGTGCGGTACTGCGGGGCAGCAGCGGGCGGCGGCGGTCCGCCGTCATATGCGGCGGGCCGGCCGGTCCGGCGGCGATTCGGGTTCAGCGGGCTCCAGACCAGCAGCGACAGCAGCAGGCCGAGTACTCCCGCGAGGAGCACAATGACACCCACGACGTGCACGTTCACTCCGTGAGTGCGCTGCGCCGTCACGGCAAAGCGCAGAATGGCGCCGATGGCGATCAGGGCAATGCACGTGCCGGTACTCATCACGCGGCCGCCCACTGGCTGGCCAGCGCCGACAGGGCCGCTCACAGTCTGGCCCGGTTCAGATCTATCCTGGCAACGGCCAGGCAAGGAATGGTCATGTCGTGCTCATGTCTGAACCTTTATTCCGTCAGGCCCGGACGGATTATCGCGAAAATGAAATAATCCGGGCCACGATGCCGCTCGCCAATTTGCGCGCCGCAGCTGCCGGGGTCCGGAGCAACAATTAAAGAATACCTGTTAGCGACATCCGTGTCTATGGGTTACGTCTGCCGCAAATTGACAATCCTGACTTTGCTGGCCGGCTACTGCTGACACGGCCGAATAGCCGCTGTCCGGAGTTTTTCCCGCCCGAAACCGCGCGTGCGCCCACTGCGTTTGCCGGGAGGCGTGGTGGTTAGTCGGCCCCGTTCCCGGAAAGGTTGCCGTCGCCATCGGTTGGGATGCCGGCTGCCGCCAGGATCGCCGCTGGCGGGCCAGCCCGCCAGCCGGACGCCGACAGCTGGAGCGCCTCCGCCGCCGCCGCTGGGCTAGCGCCGGGCGGGACGACCAGCAGGACGAGGTCGTTACGGATAGCCATCGTCAGGATTGACCGAGTGCACGTTCATATACCTGAACCACGCGGCATGCACTTTGCGCCCGCCGACAGTGAGCTCATGAGGGATATTGGCGAACGCGCTTACCTGGAGCGCTACCCGGCTAATGCGGCCGACGGGTTTGTTCAGCTCAGCGATAAGGCCAGGCAGCTCGGCGCCGGCGTCTCGGCCCGCGCGGCCACCATCCGCCGTTAATGCCGGGAGCTGACGAGATTCGCGTGCGGAAGTAGTCGCGGTCGTGCCTTGCTGGCCGGGCGCGTGGAATGCGGCCCGGCCAGCGGCTCGTCAGGTCAGCGGCGGGCGTAACGGCGGCCGGATCTGGACCTGGATCCGCCGGATCGGGATCGGCCTGACTGCTGGGTCGCCAGGTGGTAGGCGAGCAGCAGGATGGCTGCCCCGGCGATGGCCGTGAGCCAGGTGGAGGCGTTGAAGAAGCCGTGCAAGGTGTGGATGTGGAAGATCTTGGTCGCGGCCCAGCCGCCGCCGAGGGCACCGGCGATGCCGATGAGGCAGGTGATGATGAGGCCCTGCTGTCGCCTGCCCGGGATCAGCATGTTGGCGAGCAGGCCTGCGCCCAGTCCGAGAATGATCCAAGCGATGATGCTCATGACTGACTCCTTAGTCAGTGACGTACGCGGAATGGGGGTTTAGCTGGTTGCGGTACTGGCCTGACATTGATGCGGCCCGGGCCGGGGTTCCCTGCATGAAGGCGCGCGCATTCCCAGGCACTGCCGGGTCATCTGGTGGGTGGTGTCAGCTGGCTTGTGGCTTGCGCCGGTCGCGGCGCATGATGCGCCGCAACTGGGTGATCCGAGCGGTTCCCGCGGCGGCCATCAGCAGTGCGCCGGCGATAGCGGCGAGGAGCAGCGCCACGGCGAGCGACAAGCGCAGGTGAGCGCCGAGGAAACTGATGTTGACGGCGTGGGCGTTCTGGATGATGAAGATCATCACCACGACGAGGCCAAGGGCGGCGGCGATGAGGCTAGTGCGCAGGCCGCTGATCCGGGTGTGCATCCGCGCGGCGCCGGGCGTGCTGGGCGCGGCTGGTGGCTGGCTGGGCGCTGCCGGTAGCTGGGGGGACGTGCCGTTGGCTGACTGCGGCGGCAGGGTAGTGGTAGCTGCCTGCGGGGGTGGCTGCTCGGTCATGGCGGTGTTTCCTTCGTGAGTGAGAGCGGGCCGCTCCCGGCCTGGCATCTCACTGAATGACCCGGTCTCGCCTACGGCCGTCGGCCGCTGACTGTCCGGGTCTGCACCCAGTATACGCACGAATTCAGAAACGCGTAAT